>NZ_VCKY01000231.1 GCF_005889735.1 Nonomuraea turkmeniaca | reverse complement strand
GGCGGGCACGTTGGTGTTCGACGTGGCGTCGATGAGCCTCGTGCCCGGACTGGTGGGGCGCGAGCGGCTGACGTCGGCGAACTCGCTGCTGGTGGGGATGGGCGCGGGCATGGACGTCGCGGGGCGGAGCGCGGCCGGAGTGCTGGTGCAGGTCGCTGGGGCGCCGGTCGCCGTGCTGGCGGACGCGTTGAGCTACCTCTGGTCGGCGGCCTGGCTGCGCCGCGTCCCCGAGCCACCGGTCGTCCTGGAGCGCCGGGAGCCGATCGGGCGGCAGATCTCGGCCGGGGTACGTTTCCTCTTCGGTAACCAGGTCCTCGTGGCGGCCCTGGTCCAAGGGACGATGGCGAACCTGGCGTTCCCGCTCTGCTCGGTCCTGCTGCCGTTGCTCGTCGTGGGCGAGCTCGGCTACCCGGAGTGGGTGCTCGGCACGTACCTCGCCGTCGGCGGGCTCGGCGTGCTGGCGGGCTCGTCATTCGCCCACCTGATCGGCCGCCGCCTCGGCACCGGCCGGGCCACATGGCTCGTCAGCCTGGCCACCGCGCCCGCGTCACTGGTGATCCCGTTCCTGGATCGGGGGCCGTGGTTGTGGGCGGGCGCGGCGGCCTGGTTCGTGCTGACGTTCCGTACCGGGGTCAACAACGTGCTGCTCGTCAGCCTGCGGCAACGTGTCACACCCGACGACCTGCTGGGCCGGATGACGGCCACGATGCGGCTGCTGCTCATGGGCGCGCTCGGTCTGGGCGGCCTGCTCGCGGGTGTGCTCGGCGAGATCTGGGGCGTGCGAGCGGCGCTGTGGGCGGGTGCCCTGATCATGGCCGTGAGCTGGATCCCGATCCACCTCTCGCAGCTCCGCCGACACCCCTGAGAATCCATGTCCGATTCCTGCCGGTCAGCTACTGCGACCTGCTGACCTGGCTTTTGACGGTGGCGTCCGATTTCCGCCGGTCAACGCTCTGAAAAGCGCATAACGTCGAAGACATGTCACCAGTAGAGCTCGACTTCGACTCCTGTTACCGGGCCGTCTCGGCCAGGGACGCCCGGTTCGACGGGCGCTTCTACACGGCGGTGACGACGACGCGCATCTACTGCCGTCCGATCTGCCCCGCCCGCACGCCTGCGTCGCGCAACGTGCGCTTCTACCGGCACGCGGCGTCGGCCGAGGCCGCCGGCTTCCGCCCGTGCAAGCGCTGCCGTCCCGAGCTCTCCCCCGGCGACCCCGGCTGGGACGTTCGCGGCGACCTCGTCGGCCGGGCCTTGCGGCTGATCGACGACGGCGGGGCCGACGAACAGGGCGTCGCCGGGCTCGCCAGGCGGCTGCACATCACCGAGCGGCACCTGCACCGGCTCTTCGTGGCCGAGCTGGGCGTCGGGCCGCTGGCGGTGGCACGGACGAAGCGGCTGCTGCTGGCCAAGCAGCTCCTGACGGAGACGGGGCTGCCGGTGACGGAGGTGGCGTTCGCGGCCGGGTTCGGCAGCGTGCGGCAGTTCAACGCGACGATGCGGGAGACGTACGGCTTCACGCCGAGCGAGCTGCGGGCCACGGCCGGCCCGCGGGTCTCCGACGCGTCGCTCAGGCTGCGGCTGCACCGGCGGGAGCCGTACGACGTGGAGAGCGTCTTCGCGTTTTTGGCAGCCCGGGCCATCCCGGGACTGGAGGTGGCGGACCGGACATCGTACTCACGGGCCGTGCCGGGCGGGACGATCACCCTCACGCCGCGGCAGGACCACATCGCCCTGGACGTGGCAGTGGAGGACGCGAGGCAGCTCGCCCGCGTCGTGGCCCGCTGCCGCCGCCTCCTCGACCTGGACGCCGACCCGGACGCCATCTCCGAGGTGCTCGGTGAGACCTCGCTCGGGACTTTGGTGGCGGCCCGGCCCGGGTTGCGGGTGCCGGGGGCGTTCGACGGCTTCGAGCTGGCGGTGCGGGCAGTGGTGGGCCAGCAGATCTCGGTGGCGGGCGCCCGTACGCTGCTCGGCCGCATCGTCGCCAGGGCCGCCGCACCCGGAGGCCTCTTCCCCACGCCGGCCCACCTCCTGGAGACCGACCTCACCGGCCTGGGCCTGACCAACCGCCGGATCGAGACCCTCAAGGACCTGGCGGCACGCCTGGACGAGGGCCAGATCGACCTGGACGGCGGCCAGGACCCCGCGGAGGCGGTGGCGGGGCTGCTCGAAGTCCCCGGCATCGGCCCGTGGACGGCCAGCTACATCGCGTTGCGGGCGCTCCGCGACCCCGACGCCTGGCCCGCGGGTGACCTCGTGCTCAAGAAGCGCATGGTCGCCCTGGGCATCGCCGACGACCACATCGAGCGGTGGCGGCCCTGGCGGGCCTACGCCGCGCTGCACCTTTGGAGCTCATCATGATCGCCGCACAACTCGTCCCGACCCCCGTCGGCCCGCTGTCCCTGCTGTCCCGCGAGGGAGTCCTGGTCGCCGCCGGCTTCACCGCCGATCCGAAGGAGATGTACGCCCGCCTCACCCCCGCACTCCAGGCGGAGGGCCTGGAGGTGGTGGACGACCTGGGTGCGGCGTCGGAGGCCGTCCGCGCGTACCTGGCGGGCGACCTCGACGCCCTGGACGCCATCCCGGTCTCCCAGCCCGGCAGCCCGACACGCAAGCGACTGCACGAGGCGTTGCGCGAGGTCAAGGCGGGGACGACCGTGTCGTACGCGGAGCTGGCCGAACGGGCGGGGCTGCCGAAGACGGCGGCGCGGGCGGCCGGGTCGGCCTGCGCACAGAACCTGATCGCACCGTTCGTCCCATGCCACCGGGTGCTGCCGAGCACGGGAGGGTATGGCGGCTATTACTACGGCGTACCGGTCAAAGAGTGGCTGATTGCCCATGAAGCCGGAGGAATCACCTACCTACAGTAATGACTCGACTCCATTCGGTAATATGTTCGGCATGCCAACTCTGCAACACGAGTTCCTCATAGAGCTCGTTCGGAGACGCCCATCTCTGGCCGCCATCCTGCTGGAACAGGCGGGCGTCTCCGTATCCCCCTTCGAAGATGCTCGGTTGGGTAGCTGCGACTTCAACGAATGGGCACCCACTGAATACCGGGCGGATTCGGTCGTCGTGCTGACAAACGAGAACAAGCCGGTGTCGGCAATCGTGCTGGAGGTTCAGCGGACACCCGACGAACGCAAACAGTGGAGTTGGCCGGTATACCTGGCCACTCTCCGGTCTCACGTGAAGTGCCCAGCGCTACTCCTGGTCTTCTGCGAGGACACGAAAACAGCCCAGTGGTGCGCGAAAGCCATCGACATGGGGCATCCCGGGTTTGTGCTGTACCCGATCGTCGTGGGCCCGGACGGGATCCCGATGATCACCGACATCTGCCAGGCCATCGAACAACCCGAGCTCGCCACCATTTCGGCCATCCTGCACGGCCGCAACGAGTCCGGCCTGAAGGTGGTCCTCACGCTCCTCTACGCAGTCACGCATGGGCCCAAGGAGCTCAAAGACTATGCTGAGCTTGCGTTTGCGTGTCTCCCCCAGTCCATGATCACCAAAGTTAGGGAGGTCGTGATGACCATGGCAGCCGAGTCCAGAAGCGAGTTTTTTCTCGAGTGGGTCGCCGAAGGAGAGGCCAAGGGGAAGGCCGAAGGCGAGGCCGAGTCCATCCTCCTCGTCCTGGAGGCGCGAGGCATTCCCGTGCCCGACGAGACGCGAAAGCGCATCACCGAGTGCACCGACCTGGACGTCCTCAGATCCTGGGTCCGCAAGGCCGCCACCGCCGGGAACGCCGATGATCTGTTCGTCTAGAGACAGGGTAGTCGATGGATGGGCCCGGCCCAGGAGCGAGCCGCTTCGCGAGTGGTTCGGCTTGGGCCTGGCCAGGGCACTCACGATAATCCTGGCGGCGCGCGACGTTGACGTGCCCCACCACATACGGGAACGCTTCACCCACTGCGACGACCTTGAGCTCCTCCAGATCTGGATCTATGAGGCCGCTACAGCCGACTGCGTTGACGATCTGTTCCGCCCTTGCCCAAACGCCCTCGAAACCAACGGCACCAGTAGGCAACCGCATTGAGCCGACCAGGGCTGGCACAGCTCCGCGCCAGCCCTGTCCCCGGTTCAGGCCGGTGCGAGGCGACGGGACTGGATCCCCGCCACCCCCGCCACCAGCAGTCCCACCGCGCCCAACACAGCAGCAGTCCAAGCAGGAGCCGTGTAGCCAAGGCCCGCGTCGATCGTGAGGCCGGCCGCGAAGGAGCCGATCGCGTTGCCCACGTTGAAGGCGCCGATGTTGGCGGCCGAAGCCAGCGTCGGGGCGCCGGCGGCGGCGTCCAGGACGCGGGTCTGCAGAGGCGGGACCGTGGCAAAGGCCGCCACGCCGAACAACGTGATCGCGACGATGAAGGCCGGCTGATTGCCCGACACCAGGGCGACCACCACGGCCAGCAGCGTGAGCAGGCCGACCGAGCCGTAGATGCTGGGCATGACGGCCCGGTCGGCCAGTTTGCCGCCGATCAGGTTGCCCACGACCAGCCCCACGCCGAACAGCGCCATCACCGCCGGCACCGCGCCCGGCGAGAAGCCCCCCACGCCGGTCATGATGGGCGCCACGAACGTGATGACCGCGAAGACGGGCGCGAAGCCGAAGACGGTCATCGCCAGGGCCAGCCAGACCCCACGCTGACGGAAGGTTCCCAGCTCCCGGAGCAGGCTGCCCTCGGGACGCGGCTGCCGGGGCACGAGGGCGAGCACGCCCACGAGGCCGATCAGGCCGATGGCCACCACGACCCAGAACGTCGCCCGCCAGCCGAACGACTGCCCGATCCACGTCCCGAGCGGCACCCCGAGAACGTTGGCGAGCGTCAGGCCGGTGAACATCAGGGCGATCGCGCTGGCCCGCCGCTGCGGCGCCACCAGGTCGGCGGCCACGACCGAGCCGACCCCGAAGTACGCGCCGTGCGCGAAGGCCGCCAGGAACCGGCCGACCATCAGCACCCCGTACGAGGGCGCCAGCGCCGACAACAGGTTGCCCGCGATGAACAACACCATCAACGCCAGCAACATGGTCTTACGTGGCAACCGCCCGCCGAGCATGGTCAGCGGCGGTCCGCCGACCGCCACCCCCAGGGCGTAACCGGACACCAGCAGCCCGGCGGCCGGGATGGTCACGCTGAAGTCGGCCGCCAGATCGGGCAGGAGGCCGTTGATGATGAACTCCGTGGTCCCGATGCCGAAAGCGCTGATCGCGAGGGCGAACAGGGCGAGAGGCATAGAATACTCCTCAGACGATGTTAGTGAGCGTGGACATTATTTGCACACGCCGACTAACTGACCATACAAGGATGCCGAGGAGGCTGTCACATGCCCATAGCCGATGACGCCGTCGAAGCGCGCGCACAGGGCTGGCGCACCCTCGCGGCATTGCACGCGAAAATCGAGGACAAGCTGGAGAAAGCACTCCAGAAGGAGCACAGCCTGAGTGTGAGCGAATACACAGTGCTGGACGTGCTGGGCCGTCAGGACGGCTGGCACATGCGCATGCAGCAGCTGGCCCGCGCGGTCGTGCTCAGCCAGAGCGCCACCACGCGCCTCGTCACCAGGCTGGAGAACCGCGGGCTGCTCAGGCGCTACCTGTGCGAGGACGACAGGCGCGGCATCTACTCCGAAGTCACGCAGGACGGACGGGACCTGCTCGCGCAGGCCCGCCCGACGCACGACGCCGTGCTCAAGGAGGTGCTGGCCGAGGCGGCGGAGCAGCCGGAGCTCGCCCCGCTCGCCGCGGTCCTCAGTTAGGCGGCTTGACGTTGCTCTGGATCTCACCGACCGGCACGTCCCGGGTCACGCTGAGCTCCACCGGCGCGAACTGGAACGGGACCACGTCGCCCTGGACCTCCACCGGCCACACGGCGGTGACGGTCAGCGGGTACGTCTCGCGCGGCTGATCGATCGACGAACGCAGATAACGCACGCCGCAGGAGAACGCGCCGCCTTTGACGTACGGCTTCCCTGCCGTGCCGCAACCGCTCGCGGTCACCTCAGCACGATCCGGAGTGGTGCCGGGGTCGATCTTGAGGTCCTGGAGCGTGGCCACCACGGTCACGCTCATGACGCCCGGGATCTCGGCCGTGACCGAACGGCGTGTCTCGCCTATCCCTTCCAGCCAGACGTGGGTGGGGAGATTCACGAAGCTCTTGGCGTCGGGGTTGAGCTTGACGGTCTGCTCGGGCACGGTCATCGCGGCCCTGGCGAGCTCGGCCAGCTGCTCGATCGTGATTCCCGAGGGCGGCGTGACCCCAGGCGGCACGAACAGGAACTGTTGGAGCGCCGCCCAGCAGGCCGCGCCTGCCGGATCGCCCTTGTTGTAGGCGGGCGTCCACCACAGCCCCTCCTGGCCCAGCCGGTCCTTGAACGGCTGGACGAATTCGCGGCGGCTCTCCTCGTCTATCCGCGCTCGGTTGGCCGCGTCCCGGCCCTCGGTGAAGAAGCGGTGCATGTCCTCGGCGTTCAGGAAGGGTTCGTACCAGCACGGCCGCTTCATCCGGAAGCCATCGCCCTTGCCGCCCTTGGCGCCGTTACCGGAGATCTTGATCCGTCTCGACTCGATTTCCGCGCGTAGTTGTTCCCCAGATTTACCGGTCTGGGAGCCACGGGCGGACGTGTCATTCCCCGGCCCTGGATCCTGGGCGCTCAAAGAGGGCAGGAGCAGCAGTCCTGCCGTCGCGAACGAGATCAACGCTTTCATCGGGTGCATCCTTCTCTGGGAGTGAGGTAGGACCTGATGCGCCACACTCCGTCGTCACCGTGGTGCGCGGCCACGCTCTCGGCGTAAGGGCGGGTCCAATCAGGGTGAGGGGAGACGACCTCCCCGGTGCGGGAGGAGACAAGGCGCACTTTCGACTCGTCGACGCACGCGTCGATCTGGGCGCCCCTGCCCATACGCGCGCTGACCCGCAGGTTGTAGATGCGGCCTGTTCCGCGCATCGAGCGTTCCTGATCGATGAGCTCGTTTACCCACTCGGTCGCCTGGGCCTCGGCGTCGATCTCGAGGTTGCGCTTGTAGCCACGCTTTCCCTCGACGACGGCCTGGCGGGTGCCGACGTACTGGTCGACCATGACCTTCAGCAGCGGGTCGGGGTTCGCGGGCCACTCCACCCGCACGCGGAGACCCTCGCCGATGTCGATGATCTGCTCGCCGGGCGGAAACCCCTCCCCCGTGGGCTCGGCCTGTGCTGTGACGCTCTTCGCGGGCGTCGGCGCCTCCTGCGGCCGATAGTGCTCCTCGGTCCGGCCACATGCCGCCGCTGCCAGCAGCATCAGTACCATCGCCATTCGTCTCATGCCGACGACTCCCTCACCACATGGATGCGCCACGTGGGCAGCAGTTCCTCGATCAACGCCTCGGTCTCCGGGGCCATCCCGCCGCCGTACGGGTGCGAGGCAGCCCTTCTGGTCAGGCCCTCGACGACGGCGCGCAGGCGTACGACGTCCTCGGTCGCGTGCGTGGCCCGCAGCAGGTCGCGCCACAGGCCCTCGTCGTCGGCCGCCAGCAGCAGGGCCGCGCGTACGGCGGCCACCGCGGCGTCCGGCTGGTCCTGTCCGAGCCTGATCTCGCAGAGCTGGTGTGCCGCGTCGGCGACCTCGGCGGCCACGTCGTACTCCAAGTCTTCGGCCGCCAGCCACGCGTACCTGCCGGGCGGCCTGCCGGTCAGCAGCGGCCCCCTCACCAGGCCGAGCGCCTTCTCCAGCAGCACGGCCCTGGCCATCCGGTCGCCGTGCGAGCGGCGGACGAGCTCGCGGAAGAGCGCCCAGTCCGTACGCACCTCGGGCCCCAGCCGCAGCCGGCCGGCCTCGTCGGTGAGCAGATGCCGGGGCCCCAGCCATTCGGCGACCCTGGCGATCGTGGCGTCCCTGACCAGGTCCTGCACGCCGCGCGGCCACAACACCCCGCCGAGCACGACGGGATGCACGCCGCCCGGATGCGTGGCCAGGTAGACCAGCAGCTCCGTGGCCAGCGCCAGCCGGCCGTCCTCCAGCGGGCCGAGGCCGAGGACCTCGATGGGGCCGAGCATCCTGATCTCGACGGCCGGCGGGTGCAGCCCCGGCAGCGGATCAGCCTCGGGGATGTCCTCGCCGTCGAGCCGCCCGGCCGTCCGGAACAGCTCGACGAGCGCCCGGTAGTGGCGGCGGGGCAGGAGCTGGGCGTCCACCTCGAAGCCCAGCTCGGTGATCTTGGCCTTGCCGTCGTCGGTGATCTCCAGCGTCCAGGTGGCGTGCGGGACGTCGCCCGCGACCACGTACCCGGCGGTGTCCCTGCGGGCCAGCAGCGCCAGCCGGCGCGCCTCCTCATGCGTGGGCGCGACCGCGGACAGCAGGTAGTGGGCGTCGCGCGGGCTGCCGCTGATGCGGCCGGTCAGCACCTCCCTGCGCGGGGCCGCGGCGGCCTCCAGCTCGGGGAGCACCTCGGCCAGGCCGCCGACGGCCCTGATGCGATCGGGCGCGATGGCGGTCAGCTCCTCACCGAAGCCGACGAGCGTGACGCGCATGCGGTCGGACCAGCGGTTGGTGGCCAGCTCGACGGCGAGGGCGGCCAGCGCGGCCGTGGTCTGCGGGCCGCGGACGTTGATGAGGCCCTGGGCGGCCTCCAGGTCGATGAGCACTCGTCCGTGCACGTTCGTGCCGATGGAGACCAATCCCGGGTACGGCGCCCCGCCCGGCTGGGTGTGGTCATGGTCGCCGGCTCGTGCCCCCCACGGGCTCGTCCGGTCCGGCAGCAGCCGGCCTTCGTGCGCCGGCAGCCGCCACACCTGGCCGCCGTCCTCGGCCGTCCAGGGCGCGGGCGGGTCGGGGTCCGGCGGATGCACCCACAGGTCGAGCGTGCGCGGCGACAGGTGGGCCGCGTACACGATGGGCGGGGTCCGGTTCTGCCTCGCCAGCTCGGCGCCGAGCACGCGCAGGCCGACGTCCAGGATGCGGGCGCCCGGCGCGTCCCCGCCCAGCCGGAGCGCGACCTCGGCCTCGGCGGCGTCGCCGCGCGGGCGGGCGATCCTGCGACCGAACACCCGGCGCCAGAGCTGCTCGCGCCGCCGCCTGGCCAGCACGAGCAGCAGCCCGGCGGCCGCCAGCGAGGCCCCGGCCAGGTACTCGACCAGCTCGTTGTTCTGGCTCTCGCGGACGATCGGCTGCTGCTCGGCCTCCTGACGCCGCTGGTCCTGCTGCTCGGGCAGGCGGTGCTTGGCCGAGCCCCGCTTCTCCTTCTCGACCTCCGCGTGGGCCCTGCCGTCGTCGGGCACCTGCGCACGGCCCGGGTGCTCGCGCAACGTCTGATCGCGTGGCTGGTCGACGGGGACGATGTGGACGTTCCTGGCGTCGTCCGGCATATCAAGCACCCAGCCGGGCCTGATCAGGTCGGCCATCTTCAGCCGGGTGCCGTCCGGTTGCGCTTTCGCCTGGTTGAGCCGGTAGATCTCGGGATAGCGGCGGCCGTCCCCCAGGCACTTCTCCGCGATCTCCCACAGGCTTTCGTGGTGGCGGCCGTGCGGGGGCTGCACCACGTACACCTTCTTGGTCTTGTTCGTCTCCAGGGTCTTCTCGACGATCGGCGCGGAGTACGCGACCGCCGTCACGGGCGGGGCGGCGGGAGTGGGCGTCAGCTTGGCGATCGGCGCGAGCATCGCCCCGGTCGTGAACAGCAGCAGCACGGCGCCGACGAGCTTGTTGGCCAGGGCCTGGGTGCCGCCGGAAAGCGGCACGCGGGCGGGCATGCCCACCCGGCGGACCCCGGCGTACACCTCGACGAGCACACACGCGAACAGCTGGAACCAGGCCAGCCACACGAGGAGCACCAGCACCGCCACGATCGTGCTGGGGCCGACGCGGCTGGTGAACGTCTCGAGGTCGAGCAGCTCGGGTCTGAGCGGCGGACCGATGAACGTGAGCAGCGCGTACGGCACCCCGCCCACGAGCGCGACCAGCACGACCAGCGCCGCAAGCCCGGCGAGCACGTCGCCTGCGCTGCGCCTGGCAGGCATGCGCGCGGACGTGTGCCGCCCCTGGGGGCGCCCGGGCTCTCGCGTCGGCATCGCCTCTTCGTCTCCTTTACCTCGGGGGCTCCGCACCCTGTGCTCCTTTACCTCGGGAGCTCCGCACCCTGCGCTCCTTTACCTCGGGAGCTCCGCACCCTGCGCTCCTTTACCTCGGGAGCTCCGCACCCTGCGCTCCTTTACCTCGGGAGCTCCGCACCCTGCGCTCCTTTACCTCGGGAGCTCCGCACCCTGCGCTCCTTTACCTCGGGAGCTCCGCACCCTGCGCTCCTTTACCTCGGGAGCTCCGCACCCTGCGCTCCTTTACCTCGGGAGCTCCGCACCCTGCGCTCCTTTACCTCGGGAGCTCCGCACCCTGCGCTCCTTTACCTCGGGAGCTCCGCACCCTTCGGGTCTCCCGTCCAGCGTGTTGCCTCGCCCGTTCCGCAATCCATCGAGTGAAGAGATTCGGTCTATCTCGCTTCGGGCGCGGCCGTGGCCTCGCCGGTCACCTCATCGCCGGGGAAACCGATCGCGCCGAGGAAGAACGCCTCCCACCGCACCGACACGCTGACCGTGACCAGCGCCTGCCCCTGCCCCACCGAGCACTCGCCGCTGGTCACGTCGTCGCCGCCCTGGGCCGCGACGATCTCGTCGGCCCGCGCGCACACCTGGTCGTCGCCGAGCAGCCGGGTCTCGCCGGTGGCGCGGAGGTGGTCGACGTCGATCTGGTCGGCGCCGGCGCGCGCGGCCTGCTCGGCCACGTCCGCGGCGCGCAGCCGGGCGTTGATCGCCGCCCCGCCGTCCACCAGCAGGCCGGCCAGGAGGAACACGACCACGGAGAACAGCACGGTGAACACCGACATCGAGCCGCGTTCACTCATCGATCCTCCTGAACTGCTCCAGAGGCACCACGGCCGTGCCGGTCATCTGGGTGGTGCCGCCGAACCCGAGGAAGCCGAGGTCCAGCTCGCAGGTCACCTGGGCCTGGACCTGGCCGCCCTGCTCCCACTCCGAGCCGTCCAGCGACACCGACGGCGACCCGCAGGGTCCGGTGAGCGCGCTCTCGGTGATGGCCTCGGCGGCCGCCTCGGCCTCGTCGAACGTACGCTGCACCGACGCCGCCCTGGCGGCGTCCCTGGCCGCCCCGTTGACCCGCCCCTGCGACTCCACCAGCACGCCGGCTCCGGCGAGGAACATGAGGAACAGCAGGAAGAGCGGGGCCAGCATGACCGTCTCCACGGCCATGGAGCCGCGCTCGGGATCTGTGATCATCCGCAGTCCTCGCCGCCGTCGTCGGGGCGGAAGCACTCGACGGGCCCGCCCGCGGTCGCGGTGATCGTGAACGCGAGCGGCGGCAGCAGCGGAATGACCTGTACGGCGCTGCCGGTCACCGTGACGAAGCGCTCGTCGGGCTCCCTTTCGGACGTCGTGGCGGTGGCGTTGTCGAGCAACCGCGGCCCGATGGCCCGCACGATGTCGGTGGCCTTGGCCGTGGCCGCGCCCGGCCAGTCGCCCGAGTCGATCGGCGCCGCCCTGGCGACGCGGGCGCCTTCCCTGGCGGCCGCCTCGGCCACCTGCCGCCCGTGGAACCAGAGCGCCACCTGCACGATGAGCAGCGATACCGCGAGGACGACCGGCATGAGGATGGCCAGCTCGATCGCGGTCACGCCGCGCTCGCCGCGCTCGCCGTCGCGGGGCCTAGCCACCGCCACCGTTGCCGCCGCCGACACCACCGGCGCCGTCTCCGCCGAAATTGTCCCGGATCTGCTCCTGCTGCTGCTCCACCAGAGTCCTGATCAAGGTGGCCAGGCCGAGCGCCACGCCGGCGATGATGGCGGTGATGATCACCCATTCCACGGCGGAGGCGCCGCGGGTGGGCGCGGTACGGGCACGGTGAATCCGCGAGCTCAGCCACGCGGTCAGGTAAATGATCCAGGGATGGTTCATGAGACCCCCAACATCTTCATAGCGGCGGGAAAACTGAGGAAAATCACGAATCCGGCGCAGAGCAGGAGCTGGGCCACGAGCATCGACTGCGATCGCTCGCCTGCCCGGCCTTCGATCTCCGCCAGTTCGCGGCGGCGCAGGGTGGCGGCCCTGGCCGTGAGCGAGGCGCGTACTTTGGCGCCGTCGTCGGCCACCAGGCCGAGCGCGGCGGACAGGTCGCGCAGCTCGTCGACGTTGATCTCCTCGCCGAGCTGGCCGAGCGCCTGCCAGGGGGTGATGCCGACGATCCTGGCGCCGCTCAGCGCGTCGCGGATGCGGCCCATCGCCCAGTTGGGGCGCTCGCCGCTGACCGAGACGGCCATCATGAGCGCCTCGGGCACGCCGCGGCCGCCGGCCAGGTTCATGGAGACGAGGTCGAGGAACGCGCCCACGGCGTGGCGGAAGTCGCGCCTCCTGGCCGCCGCCTCCTTCTTCACCTGCAGGTCGGGCAGGAAGAAGAACAGGATCGCCACGAGCACGGAAGTCCAGAACGGGATGGTGAGCGAGGTGCCCCATTCCATGAGCACCAGCCAGCCGAGCAGCAGCGGGAACGCCAGCAGGCCGCTGGCGGCCAGCAGCGCCTTGGTCGCCAGGAACGCCTCGAACGACCGTCCCACCAGGGCCAGGTCCGCTTTGACCGATCTCGCCTCCCAGCCGCGGGCGCCGTACAGGCGGGCCAGCCGCACGCCGAGGCCGCGGCGGAACGCGCTGACCTCCTCGTCCGGCAGCACGAGCTGAATGCGGGGGGCGCCGGCGTCCTCGCGTACGGCGTCGAGCGCGAGCAGCCGCGCCACCAGCCCGGGGCGGGCCGGGAACAGCGCCCGCACGAACACGAACAGGCCGAGTCCCAGTACGGCGCCGGCCAGCGCGCCCTCAACCATTGCCGCCCCCTCCCATCAGCAGCCGCGTCGGCTTGTCGAACCTGGCCAGCCGCCTCATCCAGGCGAACCCCGCCCCGAACAGCCCGGCCACCACCACGAGCACGGCCTGGCCGAGGAGGCCCTCGTACTCGGCGACGTAGGTGGGGTTGAACACCACGAGGATCGCGGCGAAGAGCAGCGCGGTGCCCACGACGATCTGGACGCTGCGCCTGGTCGCACGGCGTTCCGCCTCGACGCGGCGGCGCATGTCGAGCTCCTCTCGGGCCGAGACGGCCAGCGCGCCGAGCACGTCGCGCAGGCCGGGGCCGCGGAGTTTGGAATTGAGGATGAGCGCGGCCACCACCAGGTCGGCGGAGGGGTCGTCGAGCTCATCGGCGAAGAGGGCGAGCGCCTCGGGCAGCGCCATCCTGGTGTGCAGCCGGTCGATCATGGCCCGCAGGTGGGGCCTGAGCGTGGGGGCGGCGGCCCTGATCGACGAGGGGATGGCCTGTTCGAGCCCGGCCGCGCCGGCGATGGTGTCACGCAGCGACTCGGTCCAGGCGGCCAGCCCTTCGAGGCGGCGCATCGCGACGCGTTCCTCGGCCGCGCCGCCCGACAGCCCGCGCCAGGCGAACACGAGCAGCACCGTTCCCACCGCCACGACCGGCCAGCGGGTGACCACCAGGACGATGGTGGCGGCCACGGCGGCGATCGCGGCGCGGGTGGTCAGCATCTTGATCAGGTGGCGCTTGGGCTGCGGTGGGCGGGGGCGCAGGCCGTAGAGGGAGAGGAAGAACAGGAACAGGCCGCCCCCGGCCACGGCACCGGCCAGCAGGGCGAGCGGGTCGAAAGCGAGCGCCATCCGTCACCATCCCCCTGGGGTGTAGCCGTGAGCCATGAGCTCGTCCAGGCAGGAGACCGGCGCGTGCGGAACGGCGCCGCCGTCGGGTCCCGGTGCGAACACCTCGCTCGACAGGACGCGGCCGTCGCAGCCGTTGACCTCGCGGATGCTGGAGACGTAGCGGCGCAAGGTGCCGCCACGGTGGTAGTCGTTGCGCTTCTCGATGAAGATCACGAAGTCGATGGCGCCGGCGATCAGCATGTGGGTGGCGTCGATGGGGAGGCGCTCGCCGGCCTGCAGGGCGTAGGTGGCGATGCGGTTGAAGACCTCCATGCTGGAGTTGGCGTGGATGGTCGACAGGGAGCCGTCGTTGCCCTGGGTCATCGCGTTGAGCATGGTGACGATCTCGTCGCCGAGGACCTCGCCGACGATGACGCGGCTGGGGTTCATCCGCAGGGAGCGTCTGACCAGCTCGGCCATGGAGATCTCGCCCTGGCCCTCGGAGTTGGGCAGGCGCTGCTCGAAGGCGATGACGTTGGGGTGGAGCTCGGGGAACTGGTCGAGGCCGAGCTCGAGGGCGCGTTCGACGGTGATGAGGCGCTCGCTGGGCGGGATCTCGTTGGCCAGGCCTCTGAGCAGGGTGGTCTTGCCGGCGTTGGTCGAGCCGGCGATCATGAGGTTCTTGCGGGCGGCGACGGCCGCACTCAAGAACCTCCCCACGTCCGGACTTATCGTGCCGTTGCCGACTAGATCGGACATGAAGACCTTGCCCAGGCGGGCGCGGCGGATCGAGACCGCCGGCCTGACCGTGACGTCCATGACCGCGCTCAGCCGGGAGCCGTCGGGAAGGCGCAGGTCGAGCTGCGGGTTGGCGGTGTCGAACGGCCTGCTCGACAGGCCCGAGTACGCCGCCAGGATCTGGATGAGCTCGATCAGCTCGTCGTCGGACTCGGCGACGGGGTCGTGCATGAGCTCCTGGCCGTCGGCGTAGCTGACGAAGACCTTGTCGCAGCCGTTGATGTCGATGTTCTCGACCTCGGGGTCGTCGAGCAGCGGCTGCAGGCGGCCCACGCCGAACAACGCGGCGTGGATGCCGGCCGCGAGCGCCTCCTCCTCTTCCACGGTGGGAGGGGTACGGCCGAGGCCGATCTCGCTGCGCGCGTGCTCCTCGAGCACCTGGGAGATCAGCGCCCTGGCGAACTGGCGCTCGTCCTCCCCGGTCATCGCGGGCAGGCCGTTGGCCTGGTCGAGCCTGCGCTGGTGGGCGAGGCGGTCGCCGACCTCCTGGCGGAACCGCTTGACCAGCGAGTGATCGATCATCGGTGGCTCACCAGCCTCGCCGCGAGGTCGCGGGCCGTACGGATGAGGAGTGAGCGGTCCAGGCGGCCGCCCCACTGGCCGCGCAGGAGCTCGGCGCCCTTGGGGTCGTACGCGAGACCGTAGACGAACTGCACGCTGGGGCCGACGATCCTGCGGACGTCCTCGATCGAGGCGCGGTAGGCACGCGGGTCGGCGATCACCACGACGCCGTGGGCCTTGGTGACCTGGAGGCGTTCGCGCAGGTGGGCGACGTGGTCGAGGGTCGCCCTGGTCAGCAGCACGACCTGCTCGGCCTCGGCCAGCAGGTCGCCGAGCTGCGGGTGGGCGCCGAGGCGGCCGCAGTCGGCGATGACGTCGGCGTTCGGGATGGCGGCGAGCGACCTGCCGAGCGGGCCCCACAACCAGGTCAGGCCGGCGGCCTGCTCTCCATGGGTGAGACCGGCCAGCACGTCCAGCCCACCGATGATCTTCTGCGTGTGCTGGTGTATCTGGGCGGGCTCCAGGCCGCGCCGCGCCGTCGCGCCCAGCGTGAGCAGGCCCTTGCCCGGGTTGAGCACGCCGCCGTCAGCGGCGGGCAGCCGGTAGGCGAGGTCGCCGCCGGCCGGGTCGCACTCGGCCAGCAGCACCGGCCGCGGCCAGACCGCGGCCAGGGCCGTCGCGGCCGTCGTCACCCCCGGCGCGCCCTTGTCGGCGGCCAGCACGATCAGTCCCACGTCAGCGTGCCCCCGGCAGCTCGGCCACCGCGATCTCACCGGTGGAGGCGAACGCCGCTATTTCCGGCGCGGCCGCCGAATCCACGACCACGGTGATCTGGCCGGAATTTCCAGATCTGGACTTGTCGCCGGCGGCGAACACAAGCGCGCTGGACGCCAGGACGCGCGTTTGTCCCTGGCTGGAGCGACTCGGCACGAATATCACCTGCACGCGATCGCCCTGCTGGATGCCAGCAGGCATTTGTCCTGGTTTGAGCGCCAATCCGATTGTGGCCTTTCCCTCGCCGAGCTCGGTGCTGGCGCGGACGCCCATCTGGTTCGTCAACAGGGTGCCGGGGAGGATCGTGACGGCCGCGAAGCTGTTGACGACCTGCTGGCGCTGCGACCAGCTGACGAAGTCGACGCCCGTGTCAGCGATCTTCACCTCTTCGAGCGCCTCGGGCGGGAACTTCTGCCCTGCGCCGACCTGCTGGGTGACCCTGATGGCCGAGACGCGGTCGCCGCTGTTGAGCACGAGCAGGGTCGTGGCCAGCGCGCCGCCGAGTATGAGCAGGACGGCCAGCGCGGCCAGCGCCGGCTTGCGTTCCCGGGGTGGCACGGGGAGCTTGCGCGAGGCCGGGCCGGACAACCCCGCCGCCGCGTTGACGGCAGGCTTTTCACTGGTCCTCATGGGTGGGGGGCTCCCAAGGTGAATTGCGGAATCCACGCCATTATGTGGGGCTTGTCGGGATGGCGGGGGCGGAATGCGAGGACCAATGCTTGTTTCGCAGGTGGCGGGATGTCAATGGCAAATAATCAATGCTTATTGTTTCTATCGAGTTGACGGCTGGGCATTTTTGCCGGTAGTTCCGCGTGTTTGCCACATGAGTCACATCAGACACAGAATTAACTGCTCTTCGCGGATTTATGCCCACCAATGGGCCGGCTCGTCGGCCTGTGCCGGGCGGGCGTCTTGTCCACAGGCGGCTGGAGCGCCATCCCCCTCCATCCACAGAAACAACGAGCCATGCCGGTGATGTCAACCGACCGGCCTAGCCTCGCTTCGGGCGCTACCTTGGCGGCCGATGTCGAGCGAGGAGACGGCACCATGCGGATCATGCTCACCGTGCTCGGCGGGCAGGGCGACCGCGAGGTCGTGATCGACGGCGACGACAACACCACGGTGGCCAGGGTGAGTGAAGCGCTCAGTGGCCCGCTGGCGAAGGTCGTCCGGCTGCCCAGAGCCAGAGCGCCCTACGGCATGTCCGCCGGGCTCCCACCTGAGGACGCCGGGTTCCGCGTGCCCCACCCGCGCCGGCCCGAGCGGGCCGGCCCACCGCCCGGGCAGGAGCCGGTCATGTGGCGTGACGGCCGCCCGCTCGACCCGCGCGCCCCGGCCACCTCCGTGCTCCGCGACGGCGACAAGGTCACGCTCGATCCCCGCCCTTTCTCTTATACACATCTCCGAGCCCACGAGACCCTAAGACAACTCGTATGCCGGCTTCTGCTTGAAAAAAAAAAACA
>NZ_VCKY01000230.1 GCF_005889735.1 Nonomuraea turkmeniaca | reverse complement strand
GTTGGTGAGGGGGCCGTCGGTGGCGGTGGTGTTCCTGGCCGGGGCGCCGTTCGGGTCGTCGATGTTGTGCCGCAGGTTCTGGCCGGTGTCGCTGATCACGCGCAGTCGGTTGGCGGCCGGGTTGAAGTCGACGCCGAAGGTCCGGCCCTGGAGCGCGACGGTCAGCTGCGAGACCTTGGTCGCGCGCGCCCGGTTGTCGAGCGTGTAGACGCCGCCCTTGTCGCCGACGGCGTACAGCCGGCCGTTCTGGACGCGGTAGTCGATGCCGACGACCTTCATGTCGCCTCTGAGGCCGCTGATCCTGCCGACCCGGTCGACGTCGCCGGGGTTGTCGCTACGGAAGACCACCAGGTCGCCGGCGGTCGTCAGGCCCGCCACGAGCGGTCCGGCGTTTCGGTGCTGGGCCTGCGCGGGCGAGGCCCAGAGAGCGGGCACGACCGCGCCCGCGCCGAGAACGGCGACGGCGAGCGCCAGTTGCTTACGCATCAGATCTCCTTGGGTGAAGGTGTTGCCTTGCTCCTTTCTTCGCCGGCGCCGGCGTTGTGGATGAGACCCCGCCCGGCATTTCGAGCAGGGCGGGGTCTCGCGGATGTGTTACGGAGTCACCCGGTCGGGGCGTTCGGAGATGCGGACGGCGTTGACGATTGTCGACCCCTCGCGGGTGGCGAAGCGCACGTTGAGCTGCCCGTCGGTGACCTTCACCGTGTACTGCCGGGCGACCGCCGTGTACGTGCCCGCCTCCAGGGCCAGATCGAGCGCCGGGATCGCGAGCTGCCCCTCGACCAGCACGTCGAACACGCGCTTGCCCATCTGCGTGTTCCTGATCTCGGCGAAGTCCAGCTCCACGGTGTACGTCCCGTCGGGCACGCCGTCGAAGCGGTACTCCAGCATGCCCTCACGAGCCGTCCTGAACAGCGCCTGGTCCTCGGTGCCCGCGATGGTCCTGGACGTGCTCTGCGTCCTGTTCTGCGTGGCGACGTAGCCGTAGGAGCCCGCGACGTACTTCTTGTCGGCCGTCCAGGTGTCGCCGCCGCTGTCGGTCAGGCTCCTGGTCGCGTCCACGTCGATCGCCACCTGGTGCTTGGGCACCACCACCGTCACCTTGATCTCGATGGTCGGCTGCCGGCCGCTGGCCGACTTGACGATCAGCTTGCCCGCGCGCAGCGTGCCGGGCGCGACCCCGGTGCTGGAGACCGTGACCTGCAGGGTCACCGCCTGCCCGGTGGCCAGCTCCCCGGCCGTCGGCGTCACGCTCGCCCAGCTCTCCCCGGTCGCGGTGTACGCGGTGGGTGAGCCGAGGTTCGTGAGCCGCAGGGTTCGCGTCCGCGTGGACTCGCCCGGCATCACCACGGTCAGCTCCGCGGCCGACGGGCTCACCCGGCCGGTGATCAGCGCCGTGTCGATCCTCGTCACCGAGCCCGGCGCGATCGTGACGGCCTTGGTGAACGTGCCGTAGTGCTCCTTGGCCACGACGACCTCGTAGTCGCCCGCCAGCACCTGCCCGTAGAACGAGCCGTCGGCGCCGGTCGTGAACGTCGCCACGTCGCCGATCCGCACGGTCGCGCCGGCCAGCGGGTCGCCGTCGTTGGCGTCGGTGACGACGCCGGTGACCAGCCCGTGCCGGCTCGCCGTGAACGTGATGCCCTGCCCGTCGGACAGCGCCGGCTCCTCATAGGAGTACAGCAGCGCGTCGGTGCCGGTCGCGTTCTCGACGCCGACCGTGGCGCTCGTGCCCTGCTCGCGCTCGCTCTCGACGTCCTTGTACCGGTACCCGATGGAGCCGTCCTCGCCCAGCAGCGCAGCGAACGAGATCCGCTGCGCGGTGTCGTTGTAGAAGGTGACGTTGCGCCACTCCACCACGAACACCCGGTGCGGCGCCGTGCCCGTCACCGCCGTGTAGACCCCGGCCTGCGCGTCCACGATCAGGTCGTCCCAGTACGGGTAGAGCGCGTTGTTCGGGGTGCCCGTGGAGGGCAGCCGGCCGTTGCTGGCGGTGACGATCCGGTCGGCGGCGAACGTGAGGAACCCGTTCGTGCCGATCCACGCCTTACCCTGCCCGGCGCCGTAGAACGGCACCGGGAACGGCAACGTCACCTGCACGGCCTCGTCGTCGCCGGTCAGCGCCAGCTTCTCGGTCCCGGCCAGGTACGCCTGGGCGCCGCTGCGGCACGTGTACCCGAAGTTGTCGCCGCGCAGCGGCAGCTCGACGTCCTTGGTCACGTCCCCGGCCACGGTCACCTCCGCCGTCGCGCCGCTGGAGCAGCGCGACCTCGGCGTGACCTTCAGGTCGTAGGTCCCGTGCGGGAGCGTCAGGCTGTAGCGGCCGTCCGCGCCGGTCACCGCGCTCACCGGGGTGCCGTCGGCCTCCACCGTCGCGCCCGGCTCCGGCGTGCCGGCCGTGGTGACCGTGCCGGACACCACGCCCGTCGGCTGCCGCGTCATCGCCACGTCCGCGGTCGCCGCCTGACCGGCGGTGATCGTGGCGGTGGCGGTGGCCGTGTCGTAGCCGAACTTCGCGGCGCTGATCTCGTACGCGCCGGCCATCAGGCGCGGGACGGCGTACGTGCCGTCCTCGCCGGTGGTCACCGTGCGGTTCATCGGTCCCGACACGGTGACCGTGACGCCGGCGACCGGCGCGCCGGCCGCGGTGACCGTGCCGCTCAGGTCGCCGACCTCACCGGCGGGCGCGGCGCGGACGGCGGCGTAGGTGTCGAGCCTGCCCTCGCCCCAGATGTTGTTGTCGGCCGCGGTGCCGCCGCACGCGGTGTCGGCGACGTCGGTGGCGGTGCTGTCGAGCAACGGCCGGGTGGCCTCCACCTCGCCCTGCAACGCGGGCGCGGCCGACCAGATCAGCGCGACCGTGGCCGCCACGTGCGGTGAGGCCATCGACGTGCCCGAATAGCTGCTGTAGCCGTTGCCGGGCGTGGAGGAGCGCACGTTCACGCCTGGTGCGGCGATGTTCGGCTTGATCTCGCCGTCCTCGCCCTCGCCCTTGCTCGAGAGGTTGTACAGGTTGTTGTTGACGTCGAAGCCGCCCGCGCTGTAGCTGATCACGTACTGGCCGGGTGAGCCGGAGGTGTCGCACGCCGGGCCCTCGTTGCCGTTGGCGAACGCGGGGAAGATGCCGGCCGCGATCCAGGCCTCGACCGTCTGCTTGTACCAGGGGTCGAACCCATCGCCGCCCCAGGAGTTGTTGACGATGTCGGGCGCCAGGTCAGGCCGCGGGTTCTGCCCGGCCAGGTCGGTGGGCGCCAGGATCCACTGCCCGGCCGCCAGCAGCGACGCGTCGGTGCAGGTGTTGACCTCGCAGCCCTTGGCGGCGATCCATTTCGCCCCCGGTGCGACGCCGATGCCGTTCGCGCCGACCATGGTGCCCATGACGTGCGTGCCGTGGCC
This sequence comes from Nonomuraea turkmeniaca, assembly GCF_005889735.1. Lineage (GTDB taxonomy): Bacteria > Actinomycetota > Actinomycetes > Streptosporangiales > Streptosporangiaceae > Nonomuraea > Nonomuraea turkmeniaca. Next base: position 13,862 of record NZ_VCKY01000230.1, on the reverse strand, counting down.
GTTGTTGTCGCACGGCGCGGAGGTCGGGCAGACGCGGGCCGGGTCGAACCAGTTGTAGTCGTGCGTCACCGAACCGTCCGGGTTCCTGCCCCGGTAGCTCGCGGCCAGTTCGGGGTGGTCGAACTGGGCTCCGGTGTCGATGTGGGCGACCACGATGCCCTCGCCCCGGTTGCCGGTCTCGCTCCACACCCGCGGGGCGTTGACCCGGTCGATGTTCCACTCGACCGCGTTCACCTTGAGTTCGGCGCTGCCCGGGGTGGGCTCGGGCAGGGCGACGGTGCGGACCGGGTCGATGCGCTCGACCTCGGGCAGCTTGGCGATCTCGCCGGCCAGTTTCTCGTCGGCGGTCACCCGCACGGCGTCGACGATCCAGTAAGAGGTGTAGTCGGCGTCGCGGGCGTCGAGCAGCTTGCGCAGGCTCGCCTGGGAGCTCTTCGCACGCTCGGTCTTGGCCTCGAAGACCAGCTCGGACTTGGCCTGCTTGGTGGCGGCCCGGCGAGCGCCGCTCAGATCGGCGGCACCCTTCATGCGTACCCAGAAGGTGGCCTTGCCGTCCTGGGCCAGCCGCGCCTGCACGGCCGTGTCGATCTTGTCCGGATCCGGCGCCGCGTGCGCCGCGGCCTGCGGGACTGACAGACCGGCGGCGACGGTGATCCCGGCCAGGATCACGCGCCAGAGGGGGGTGGTGGGCACTCGCTCTCCTTCACGACATTGGGGGAGAGGTGATCTTTACGCCTCTGTCGAGAAGGGTGAAGAGATCGTGTCCGGAAAGCAATAGAGGTCTGGAAATGTGGCGTGACTGGCTGAAATGTAATCTGGTCAGCTGAAATGTCGCCCATAGGTGAGCTAGACCGTCATCACCGCCGGGCGGTGGCCCACTTGCCTCATGACCGCCATGAAGTACGCCTTGATCTTCTCGGCGTCCTCGTCGTCGGGGTGGGAGCCGAGGTGGTTGAGCACCGCGCCGGTCAGCATCTCCTGCAGCACGTCCAGATCCACCTCCGCGGGCAACTGCCCGAGATCGCGTGCGCGGACGAGCGTCTCGCGCACCATCGCCGCCCGCCGTCCGCCGCTGACGCTGCGGTAGGTCATGGTGAGCGCGGGATAGTCGTCACGGGCGGCGTAGACCCGGCGCAGCAGGCGCCGGTTGCGCGGCACCGCCAGATGGGCCGCCCAGTCGCCGAGCATGTGGCCGACATCGCGCCAGCCGGCGAAGGCCGGGTCGTTGTCGTGGTTGGCCCACTCCAGGGCCCGCACCAGCAGCGCGGTCTTGTCGGCGTAGCGGCGGTAGACCGTCGCCCTGGTCACCCCGGCCCGCCGCGCGACCTGCTCGATGCTGGTCTGCTCGGCGCCGGCCTCGATCAGCAGGTCCAGCGCGGCCGTCAGGATGGCGGTGTCCGCCTCCTGGCTGCGCGGCCTTCCCGCCATGTCAGCGCACTCCGTCCCACGTGACGGGCAGGTCCAGCACGCCGTGGATGAGCACGTCGGGGGTGCGCGGCCGGATCTCCTCCGGCGGCACGGCCAGACGCAGCGACGGGAACCTGGCGAACAGCGCGGGGAGTGCCGCCCGCATCTCGACCCTGGCCAGCTGCTGGCCCAGGCATTGGTGCACACCGTGGCCGAAAGCCACGTGCCCGGTCGCCGTCCGGTGCAGATCGAGGGCGTCGGGGTCGGGGAAGCGTCCGGGGTCGCGGTTGGCGGCCGTGATCGAGATCGTGACCGTCTCGCCGGCCCGCACCTTCTCGCCGCCCAGCTCGACGTCCTCCAGCGCGGTGCGGGTCAGGAAGGGGATGATGCTGAGGTACCGCAGCAGTTCCTCGATCGCCTGGTCGGGCGCCGAGTGCAGCGAGGCGAGCTGGGCGGGATGGCGCAGCAGCGTGAAGACGCCCAGGGCGATCATGTTGGCGGTGGTGTCGAGCCCCGCGCCGAGCAGCATGAAGCCGATGTTGGCCAGCTCCTCATCGCTCAGGTCGCTGCCGGTCAGCCCGCTGAGCACGTCGTCGGTGGGCGCGGCGCGCTTGGCCGCGATCAGCTCCCCTATGTGGTTCCGCATCCCGAGGAACCCCGCGATCCGCTCCTCCTGCGGGACGCCGCCGGCGGTCATCGCGGCGGCCTGCGTGCGGAAACGCTCCCGGTCCTGCTCCGGCACGCCGAGCACCTCGCAGATCATCACCGCGGGGATCGGCGAGGCGAACGCCTCCAGCAGGTCCACGGGCGTGTTCTGCCGCTCCATGGCGTCCAGGTACGTGCGGGTGACCTCCTCGGCGCGCTCGGTCAGCAGGCGCATCCTGCGCACGGTGAACTCGCCGGTGAGCAGGCGGCGGTAGCGCGTGTGCTCCGGCGGGTCCATCGAGACGAAGATGCCCGGCGGCGCCGGCTGGGCCGGGCCCCGGCCGGGCTGCTCGACGGGGATGTGCAGCAGCTCCGCGCGGACGCTGAAGCGCTGGTCGGCCAGCACCTCGCGGGCGAGCGCATGGCTGGTCACCAGCCAGCCCCGATGGCCGTCCGGGTAGGCCAGCGGGGCGATGGGACCCCGCTCGCGCACCTCGGCCAGGCCCGTGGGCGGGTCGTCGGGGGCGGGTCGCTCCGTGGGCAGGACGACGGCGTCGGTCTCGGCCATCTTGAAGTCTCCTCTGTCCGATGGCAATAACAATACAGTACAGCTCTGTATTGAAGTTGTCGCCATGCCGGGCGGGTCGCGTTGCGCGATCTTGATTGGCCGGTTAACCTGTCGGCATGCGAAACCACGCTCAGCTCCAGTGGTGGCGCCGCTTCTAGGCGGCGCGGGTTTCGCATCTCTCGCGACGAACGGGCCGCCCCGGATGGCGGCCTTTCTCGTGTCCGCCCCCGGGGCACGATCATTTGACGTACTAAGGGGCAGCACATGGAGACCAGCGGATATACCACCGCCGGGGGCATCGGGGTCGAACGCGAGGCCCGCGAGGTGGACGAGGCCGCGCTCGAAGAGATCGTGACGGCTCTGGGCGAACGACGCGGCGGCGCCTTCTCCTCAGGCATGGACTACCCGGGCCGCTACAGCCGGTGGGCCTTCGGCTATGTCGATCCGTGCCTGGAGCTGGTCGCCAAGGGGCGCACGATCTCGGCGACCGCGCTCAACGACCGGGGCAGGGTCGTGCTGCCGGCCGTCGCGTCCTGCCTGCTGGCCGCCGGCAAGCCGCTCACCGAGCCCACGGCCGACCGCGTGGAGGTGCACGTCCCCGAGCCAGGCAGTGATCCGGGGGACCTGCTGCCGGAGGAGATGCGCAGCCGCCGGCCCACCGTGTTCACCGCGATCCGCGAGGTCATCGCCGCCTTCCGCGGCGACGACCCGCACCTGGGCCTCTACGGCGCCTTCGGCTACGACCTGGCCTTCCAGTTCGAGCCCATCAGGCAGGAGCTCGCCCGCCCCGACGACCAGCGCGACCTCGTGCTCCACCTGCCCGACCGGCTGGTCGTCATCGACCGGCAGCGCGAGACGTGCGTCGAATACCGCTACGAGTTCACCGTGGACGGCGCCACGACCCGCGGCCTCGAGCGCACCGGCGCCAGCGCGCCCCTCGCCGTCCCCGGGGAGCTGCCGCCGAACCCGGTGAAGGGCGAATACGCCAAGGTCGTCGCCGCGGCCAAGGAGAAGTTCAAGCGCGGCGACCTGTTCGAGGTCGTGCCCGGGCAGGTCTTCCATGCCGCCTGCACCGACCCGGCCGCCTTCTACCGCGGCCTGCGTCACAGCAACCCGGCCCCGTACGAGTTCATCATCAGCCTCGGCGAGGGCGAGCACCTCGTCGGCGCCTCGCCCGAGATGTACGTCCGGGTCAGCGGCGACCGCGTCGAGACCTGCCCCATCTCCGGCACGATCGCCCGCGGCAGCAACCCGGTCGAGGACGCCGAGGCCATCCGCACGCTCCTCTCCAGCATCAAGGAGGAGTCGGAGCTGACCATGTGCACCGACGTCGACCGCAACGACAAGTCCCGCATCTGCGTGCCGGGCACGGTCAAGGTCATCGGCCGCCGCCAGATCGAGCTCTACTCCCGCCTCATCCACACCGTCGACCACATCGAGGGCCGGCTGCGCCCCGAGTTCGACGCGCTCGACGCCTTCCTCACCCACATGTGGGCCGTGACCGTCACCGGCGCGCCGAAGACCTGGGCCATGCAGTTCATCGAGGACCACGAGGCCACGCCCCGCCGCTGGTACGGCGGCGCCATCGGCTTCATCGGCTTCGACGGCACCATGAACACCGGCCTGACCCTGCGTACCGCCCAGATCAAGAACGGCGTGGCGACCGTCAGGGCCGGGGCCACGCTGCTGTTCGACTCCGACCCCGAGTCCGAGGAGCGCGAGACCGAGCTCAAGGCCAGCGCCCTGCTCGGCGCCCTGGCCACGGTCAACCAGCCGGACGCGGCCCCAGCCCCGGAGCCCAGGCCGCAGCCGGGCAAGGGGATGAAAGTGCTGCTCGTCGACCACGAGGACTCCTTCGTCAACACCCTCGCGGACTACTTCCGCCAGGAGGGCGCTGACGTGGTGACGCTCCGCCACGGCTTCCCGGCCCACATGATCGACGAGATCGGGCCCGACCTCGTGGTGTTGTCGCCGGGGCCCGGCTGGCCGACCGACTTCGGCATGGCGGCGCTGCTCGACCAGGTCTACGCCCGCGACCTGCCGGTCTTCGGCGTCTGCCTGGGCCTGCAGGCCATGGTCGAGCAGGCCGGCGGCACGCTGGAGCTGCTCGGCTATCCCGAGCACGGCAAGCGCGGTCAGGTCACCCGCCTCGGCGACAGCGCGCTGCTGGAGGGGCTGCCCGAGGAGTTCACCGCGGCCCGCTACCACTCGCTGCACGCCAAGCAGCCGGGGGTGGTCGGGTTCACCGCGACCGCGCTCACGCCCGACGGCAACGTCATGGCCATCGAGGACGCCGAACGGCGGCGCTTCGCCGTGCAGTTCCACCCCGAGTCGATCCTGACCCAGGAGGGCGGCGCGGGCGCGAAGATCATCGCGAACGTCCTGCGGCTCTGCCGCCGCCAGGCGGTGCGGACCTCGTAAAACACCTACGGGGGCGTGCGGGACTCCCATAGAGTCTCCGCATGCTCCCCGTAGATCTACCCGACACGGTGCGTGACGCGTTGCTCGCCCCGCTCGTGGATCACCACTGTCACGGGGTACGCCGGGACGACCTGACCCGAGCACAGTTCGAGCTGCTCATCCACGAGGGCGGCAGCGCGGCCCCGCCGGGCACCACCCATTTCGACACGCCGTTCGGCCTGGCGATACGGCGCTGGTGCGCGCCTCTGCTCGACCTGGAGCCGCACGCCCCGCCCGCCGTCTACCTCGCCCGCCGGGCCGAGCTGGGCGCGGCCGAGGTCAACAGGCGGCTGCTGGCCGCGGCCGGGGTGGTGGCGTTCCTCGTGGACACCGCGCCAACGGATCTCAGCGCTGGGGGCCTCAGCGCTGGGGGCCTCAGCACTGGGGGCCTCAGCACTGGGGGCCTCAGCGCTGGGGACGTCAGCGCAGGGGACGTCAGCGCAGAGGGCCTGAGCGAAGGGAGCGTCCGCGCTGGGGACGCGGAGCTGCTGTCGGCGGCCGAGATGGGCCGCCACGGCGGCGCGGCGGCGGACGAACTGGTCAGGATCGAGCACATCGAGCGCGACGTGGCCATGTCCGCGCAGATCGCCGTCGACTACCTCGACAGCTTCGGCGAGGAGCTGGCCGCCAGGGCCGCCAAGGCGGTCGGACTCAAGACCGTCATGGCCGCGCTCTGCGGGCTGGACTTCGACCCGGCCAGACCGAGCCGGGGCTCGGTGATCGCGGCGGCCAACCGGCGGCTCGCCGACCCCAAGGAGCCCCTCACGGATCCGATCCTGCTGCGTCACCTGCTGTGGTGCGCGATCGACGTGGCCAGGGACCGCGGCCTCCCCGTGCAGTTCCACACGGGCTTCGGCGGCACGTGGGGACTGGGCGGCGCGCCGGGCGCCGGCGGGCCGGGCCTTGAGGGCGTCTCTGGAGCCGGGTTGCACCGGACCGACCCCGCCAGGCTGAGCAGGTTCGTCGCCGGGCTCCAGCCCGCCGGCGTGCCGGTGATCCTGCTGCACTGCTACCCGTTCCACCGCCAGGCCGCCTACCTGGCCGGGCGCTACCCGCACGTCTACGTGGACGTCGGCCTCGCCCTGCCGCACACCGCCGCGGCCTCGGCCGGCGTCATGGACGAGCTCCTGGAGCTGGCCCCGTTCCACAAGCAACTGTTCAGCTCCGGCTGCCGCGGCGTCGCCGAGAGCTGCCTGCTGGGCGCCTCCTACTACCGGCAGGCCATGGGCGCGGCACTCGCGGCCAGAGTCGGCGCAGGCGAGTGGAGCGCTGCGGACGCGGCCAGAATCGCCCACATGATCGGCTCAGGAAACGCCCGCCGCATCTACCGCTTGTGACCGTAACTCCTCCTCACGGAGGAGGTGTGAGCTGCGCCTCATCCCGGATAATCGCCCCACCATGGCTGCTATCGAGATACGAGACCTATCGAAGTCGTTCGGTCCGGTACGCGCGGTGGACGGGGTGTCCTTCACGGTCGAGGCAGGCACGATCACGGGCTACTTAGGCCCCAACGGTGCGGGCAAGACCACCACCCTGCGCAGCCTCCTGGGGCTCGTCACCGCGGATTCCGGCAGCGCGCTGGTCAACGGCCGGCGCTACGTCGAGCTCGACCACCCGCTCAGCGAGGTGGGCGCGGTGCTCGAGGCCACCAACTTCCATCCCGGCCGCACCGCGTTCAACCACCTGCGGGTGCTGTGCACGGCCGCCCGCCTTCCCGTCGCCCGCGCCGAGGACGCGCTGGCCAGGGTCGGGCTGGCCGACGTGGCCGGCAAACGGGTGCTGGGCTTCTCCATGGGCATGCGCCAGCGGCTCGCGCTGGCCACCGCCATGATCGGCGATCCCGGCGTGTACATCCTCGACGAGCCCGCCAACGGCCTCGACCCGGCGGGCATCCAGTGGCTGCGCGGCTTCATGCGCCACCTGGCGCACGAGCGGGGGGCGGCGGTCCTGGTCTCCAGCCACGTGCTGGCCGAGGTCGAGCAGATCGTCGACAACGTCGTGATCATCGCCAAGGGCCGGCTGGTCCGGCAGGGCAGCCTGGCGGAGCTGATCTCCAACGGGCAGGCGCCGGTCGTCCGGGTGCGCACGGTCAGGTCCGAGGAGTTCGCCGCCACCCTGGAGCGGCACGGCGGCCAGGTGGAGGCGGCCGACGGCGTGCTCAGGGTGCGCGGGCTGGACGTCGAGAGCATCGCCAACATCGCGCTGGACGAACGCGTCCTGCTGACCGAGATGACCCAGGAACGCGGCGACCTCCAGCAGATCTTCCTGGAACTGACGGGGGAGGAGCAGAGCTGATGGCACCTGATCCGCGACGAGCAACAGGGCCGGCGGCACCGACACGCACGGAGAGGCAGGGCTGATGGGGCTCGTCCGCGCGGAGCTGCTCAAGCTCACGACCACCCGCCTGTGGTGGGTGATGCTGCTCGTCATGCTCGTCTACGTCGGGATCTCGCTCGGCTTCCTCATCGCCTTCGCCGGCGACCCGGGCCCCAACGGGCAGGCCCTCATCCCGGCCCGGCACACCCTGGCGTTCCAGGAGTCCCTGTGGGGAGTGGGCACCGGGGGCGCGCTGTTCGCGGCCGTGCTCGGCGTGGTCATGATGACCAGCGAATACCGCTACCAGACCATCACCACCACGCTCCTCGTGACGCCCAAGCGGGCGCGGGTGGTGACGGCCAAGCTCATCGCGACCCTGGTGGTGGGCGTGGCGCTCGGTCTGGCGGTGCTGGCGCTGACCGGCCTGGCGCTGGTCGTGACCGTGCTCACGGCAGGCGGCGACCTGATGTTCACCGGCACGGTGGGGCGGGTCCTGGTCAGCGTGCTGGCCGTCCTGGCGCTCTACACGCTCTTCGGCCTCGGCCTGGGGGCGCTCATCAGGAACCAGGTCGGCGCGATCATCGCCGTGCTCGCCTGGATCTACATCCTCGACTCGCTGGTCAACGCCATCCCGGCGCTGCAGCCCCTGGGCAAGTGGACGCCCGGCGGCGCGACCGCGGCCCTGACGAACACGGGCGTCGGCTTCGGGCTCGACACGTCGTACCTGCTGCCTGCCTGGGCCGGCGGCCTCGTGCTGCTGGCGTACGCACTGCTGTTCTCGGCTCTCGCCTCCGTCACCACCCTCCGCCGCGACATCACCTGACCACGGCCTGCGCGACCCCGGGGGCGCAGGGTCAGTGGGGGCGGCCGTCGAGGCAGGCGCCGAGCTTGGTGCCGACGATCTGCATGGCGTCGGCCAGGGCGGCCGTCTGCTCCGGCGTCAAATGGTCGAAGAGGACCTCCCGCAACGCCTGAGCGTGCTGCGGGGCGATCGCCGCGATGACCGCGCGCCCCTCGTCGGTGATCTCCGCCACGCTGGCCCGCCCGTCGGTCGTGTCCGGGCGCAGTCGTACGTACCCGCGCTCCACCAGCTTGCTGACCCGATGGCTGAGCCGGCTGATCGACACGTTGCCCACGGTCGCCAGGTCGCTCAGCCGCAGCGGCCGCGCGGCCAGCGCGTTGAGCAGGCCGTACTCGACGTGGACCAGGCCGTGGGCCCGGAAGGTGCGCTCCACCTGCGGGATGCCGACGAGCATGACCGCGAGCAGACCCTGCCACGCGCGCTGCTCGTCCTCGCCGAGCCCTTCGAGCAAAGAACCCCCAGGGTCAGAAGCGTCCTGCCACGACGATGACGGCCATCGCCAGCAAGACCAGGTTAACCGTGAACGGCTCCTTCCGCCTCCGGTGCACGAGGGCGGCTCCGATCATGAGGAGTCCCAGGCCCGCGGCCGCGAGCGGGGTGAGGATGGGGGCGATCCCGGTGGCCCAGGGCAGCACCACGCCGAACCCGCCGAGCACCTCCAGCGCCCCGACGGCCTTGAGTTGCGCGCCGGTGAAGTCCTCCCGGTACGCCTGGCGCTCCTGCATCGCCGCACCGAAGGAGACGAACTTGCCGATCCCCGACAGGACGAAGCCGACGCCGAGCAGGATCTGCACGACCCAGAGGAGGAGGTCCATAGCTTGACCCTTCAAGTAGTTGGGAACCCAAATGTAGACCTAAAAACTTGAAGCGACAAGTATTTGCGCGTGCAACGCCGCTGACCTGGTCGGGCGCTTGCTGTCTCACGGAGAATGGGGATGGGCGCCGACTCGCGCCGAGCCGCGTGAGCTGGTTTGCTTGGGGCGTCACAACACAGCCGATCCGAGCGGGGGCTTGCTATGGGCACTGTCGAACCTGAGATCAAGTTTCGTAGCGACATGGACGTGGAGCTGATCAAGTCCGCGGCATCGGACGCGGATGTGCTCTGGGCCGCACGTGTCTCCACGAAGGGGGAGAGCTCATTGGCCGAGCTCGAAGCTGATCCGCAGCGCTCCAAGGGCCTCATCAACTTCCTGATGCGCGACAGGCACGGCACGCCGTTCGAGCATTCGTCCATGACCTTCTACATCAGCGCGCCGATCTTTGTCTTCCGTGAATTCATGCGACACCGCACGTTCTCCTACAACGAAGAGTCCGGCAGATATCGCCAGTTGGTTCCGGTTTTCTACGTACCCGGCCCTGACCGCAAGTTGGTGCAGGAAGGCAAGCCGGGCAAGTACGTGTTCAAAGACGGCGCTCCTGAGCAGCACAAGCTGGTGACCGAAGCGACGCAGGAGAGCTATCGGCAGTCCTACCGGTCGTATCTGGAGATGCTCGAGGCAGGGGTTGCTCGGGAAGTCGCCCGGACGGTGCTTCCGGTCGGCCTCTACTCCTCGATGTACGCCACGTGCAACGCCCGCGCCCTGATGAATTTCCTCTCTCTCCGGACCAGGCGGGAGGACTCCACGTTTCCCTCATTCCCCCAGCGGGAAATCGAGATGGTCGCCGAGAAGATGGAGGAGTTGTGGTCCGAGCTCATGCCGTTGACGCATGAGGCATTCGAGGCCAACGGGCGCGTTTGCCCTTAATGATCTAGGCCCTAAACTGTCGGTGCCGTCTGGTTCTCTGGTGGGGTGAGCGGACGTGGGCAGGCCGAAGAGGGCATAAGGCGAGAAATCGGTTACGACGATGAGTCCAAAGTCCTCACGCGCAAAGGGTGGAAGCCATGGCCACTCGTGGACGGCAGTGAGGACTTTGGCACGCTCAATCCGGGGACCGGAGAATTGGAGTACCAGCGAGCGTTGAGGACGCTGCGCGTCAATTCGCCCGGCCGGGCATACCGGGTGCGATCCGAGCAGGTAGAGCTGCTCGTCGGCGCTGAGCATCTGCTCTGGGCCCAGCGAGTGGACACCAGGGCGGCTCGACGAGGGGAACAGCCGTTCGGCAGGGAGCGGCCGCTCGATCTGCTCCATCGGAGGATCCGCTACCAGAAGGTGGCGCGCTGGTCGCCGGAAGCCCCTGAATCAATGCGGATCTCTGCCACGGAGAGGTCGTGGATTCGCCGTGACAATGGCGTCTCGTGCGCTCGCGAGTATCCAGGAGCATTATTTCCAGTTGTGCCTTTTGCTCGTTTTCTTGGCTACTATCTCTCCGAAGGCAGCGTCAATGGTCATCAAATCGTTCTGCACAGAATCGAGGTCCGATCCTTGATCGTATGGTGGAGACCGTGCGAATGATGGTCTTCCCGCCTACGTCCCACAATCCGGTAACGGCGGCGTACGCACGCAGTGCGTTGCCCTCAGGGATCTGCTCGCCCGCCTCGGTCATGCTGTGGACAAGCAGATTCCTTCTTTTGTGGGCGAGTGGCCGCCGGACCTCATCAACGTTTTTCTGGATGCTATGGTGGAGGGAGATGGAACAAAACACAAGAGTACCGGCCACCGCGTGATCTATACGGCGTCACGAGTTATGGCCGACGATCTGCAGGTGCTTGCGATAAAGGCGGGAATAAGCGCCAACATTCGTAAGGACGCCCGCGTCGGGCTGGAGCGTGTCATGCCCAATGGACAGCGCTTTCACAACCTGCGGCCCTCCTACGTCGTGTCACTCCTGTCCAGGCGCGGCAGACCACTGGTCAATCACAACCTGAAGGCACGCAGCGTGTATGGGAACGCCGACGGCCGTCATGACGGGTTCGAGCCGTACAAAGGTTCCTTCCACTGCGCGCAGGTGCCGAACGGCCTGCTCTTCGTCCGGCGCGGTGGGAAACCGGTCGTGTCCGGAGGCATCATTATGTGATCAATTGTGGCCCGGCCACGCCTGACCGGTTAGGCGTGGCCGGAGAGTGCTCAGGCCAGCGCGGGCAGGACGTAGACCTCGGCGCCTGGCGGCAGGGCGCAGTCCAGGCCGCCGAGGCCCCGGGCGTTCTCCCCGCACACGATCATGCTGATGTGCCGGCGGATGCGGCCGTAGTCGTCGCGCAGCCGCTCCTCCAGCAGTGGATGAGTGCGCCGCAGCATGTCGAGGGCGGAGCCCAGCGTGGGCGGGGAGTCGCGGTCGGCGCCCACGGCGAAGACCTTGACCTCCGTGCGGCCGCTCACCCACCGTCGCAGCGCGCTGGGCAGCACGAACACCACCATCGTCACGGGCTTGCTCACCATCGGCTACAGCACCGCCGCGCGCACGGAGAGCACGTCGGGCAGGTGGCGGCCGGCCAGTGACCAGGTCTCGCCGTCGTCGCGTGAGCAGTAGACCTCGCCGTCTCGGGTGCCGAAGAACAGCCCCGCCTCCGACATGCTCATCGCGTCCCGCAGCACGGTCGCGTGCACGGGCTCCTCCGGCAGGCCCTGCCCGAAAGGCTGCCACGTGTCGCCGGCGTCGTCGCTGCGGAAGACGCGGTAGCGGTGGCCGACGGGGGTGCGGTCCATGTCGGCGTGCAGCGGCAGCACGTAGACCGTGTCGGGCCGTGACGGGTGGACGACGATCGGGAAGCCGAAGTCCGACGGGAGCGGGGATCCGATGTCGTCCCAGGCCCCGCCGAAGTCGTCGCTGCGGTAGACGCCGAAGTGGTGCTGCAGGAAGAGCCGGTCGGGCCGGGACGGGTGCATGGCGACCTTGTGCACGCACTGCCCGAACTCCGGATACTGCTGACCCTCGGGCATGAACGGGGCACGGATGCCCTGGTTGGCCGCCTCCCAGGACAGACCGCCGTCTGTCGAGCGGTAGAAGCCCCCCGTGGAGATCGCCACGCCGATGATCTCGGGGTCGGACGGGTGCGGGATGATCGTGTGCAGGCACAGGCCACCGCCGCCCGGCTGCCATTGCGGGCGGTGGGGATGCTCCCACAGGCCTTCGACGAGCTGGTAGGTGATCCCGCGGTCCTCCGAGCGGAACAACGCGCCCGGCTCGACGCCCGCCCACACCACGTCGGGCTCGGAGGGTGAGGGGGTCAGCTGCCAGACCCGGGTCAGGGTCGCCTCGGTCTTCTCGGGGAAGGCGATGGGCGGCTTCTCCGCCTCGCTCCAGGTCTGGCCGAGGTCATCGGAGTACATGACAGATGGGCCGAAGTGCCCGTACTCGATGCCCGCCAGTAGCCGGGGTGTGGTGCCGCGCGTGTCGATCGCCACCGAGGGCACCGCGACCGTGGAGAACTGGATCGGCTCGATCTCGAACGGGCCGCCGTCCGCCGAGCGGGCGAGGAACAGACCCTTGCGGGTGCCGATCGCGAGCAGTGTGTCACTCATGCCGTTGCTCCCTTCGCTAGCGGCCATCGTGCCACGCTGGACCGACAAGTTCCGAGGACTGGGCGTTTTGCCGCACGCACGAGGGCGATTCCGTAGGCATATGCGGGGATTGGCGAGCATACGGGGCCTTCCGGAGAACGACCGCAAGATCCGGTTCGCGTGGAGCGGGCGTCAGGGTGATCGAGTTCTTCGCCACCTGGGTGGTGCAGGAAGCCTCACGGATGAGCAGGTGCGAGGCTTGTGCCGGACCGAGCGGGCTGCCCCGACTGGGACGGATCTCGCATTACCTGACAGGTAATCGTGACGCTTCCCTCCACCCGCTAGGTTTCCGGACATGGGAGCGGTAGCCGTACGAGAAGAGTCCTTTGGTGATCTGTTGCGTTCGTGGCGTCAGCGCCGCCGCGTGAGCCAGCTCGACCTGGCCATCGAGGCCGACGTGTCGGCCCGCCACATCAGCTTCCTGGAGACCGGGCGCGCCCGGCCGAGCCGTGAGATGGTGATGAAGCTGGCCGAGGAGCTGGAGGTGCCGCTGCGGCACCGCAACAGGCTGATGGTGTCGGCGGGGTTCGCGCCGGTCTACCCCGAACGCGAGGTGCGCGCCCCCGAGATGGAGGTCGTCCGCCAGGCGCTGGAGAAGATCCTGGCGGGGCACGAGCCGTACCCGGCGGTCGTGGTGGACGCGGTGTGGAACCTCGTGGCGGCCAACTCGGCGGCCGGGATGTTCATGGAGGGCGTGCCGGCCGAGCTGCTGCAGGAGCCGGTCAACGTGATGCGGTTGTCGTTGCATCCGGACGCCATGGGCGGCAGGCTGCTCAACCTGGCCGAGGTGCGTGCGCACCTGCTGCACCAGCTGCGCAGGCAGGCCGAGATGTCCGGGAACGGGCTGCTGGCGGAGTTGCACGACGAGCTGGCGTCGTACACCTATCCCGGGGTCGACCTCAACGTGGCGCACGTGCCGGGGCCGGCGGACATCCTGGTGCCGCTGCGGATCGCGGCAGGCGATCGGGTGTTGTCGATGTTCACGACGATCGCGACGTTCGGCACGCCGGTGGACGTGACGGTGTCGGAGCTGGCCATCGAGACGTTCTGGCCCAATGACGAGGAGACCGCGGCCGCCTTCCGCGGGGAGCGCGGCTGACCGGCACGTGGCCGGCGCGCCGGGTTGGGCGTCCAGCGGGCGGTGGAGGGGGCGCCCCCGGTGGGG
>NZ_VCKY01000022.1 GCF_005889735.1 Nonomuraea turkmeniaca | reverse complement strand
GTCCGGGACCGGCCGCCCTCTCGTTTCGCTCAGTTGAACAGGACCCGCATCGAGAACGTCGCCTCGGTGTCGGTCGTCGTGCCGCTGATGCCGACGGCCTTCAGCACCCGCAGGTTGGCCTTGTCGTCGCCCTGCATGTCCTTGAGGTAGAGGTTCTCCACCTTGTCCAGGTCGACGAAGAGTGCCGACGTGGCCTCGCCCGCGTTCGGGATCGCGGTCTGGAACGTCTCCGAGTCGGCCAGCGTGCCCTCCTCGGCCAGCTTCTTGGCGTACTCGTCCGTCGTCGCCACCGTGAAGACGCCGTCTCCGGCGACCTTGGCGATCTGCGGAGCGGGCTGCCCGCTGGAGGTCATGGCCTGCTGGATCTTGTCGAGGATGGCCTGCGCCTTGGCCGGGTCGGTGGCGATGCGCACGCCGCCCTTGATCTGGTTGCTGTCCAGGCCCTGGCTGTCCACCGCGATCGTGAAGTTCTTGCCGAAGAACGTGGCCAGGTCACCCGGCAGCTCCAGGCCGAACTGGGTCTTGGCCTGCTCGATGAGCTGCTTGATCTCCGCGGAGCCGCTCGCAGCGGCCTGCTTCTCGATCTCGGACCACTGCTTGGTGACGATCTGGTCCAGGCCGGAGATCGACAGGGCGCCTGCCGTGGTGGCGGGCAGGGTGCCGAGGTTGGCCTTGGGCAGGTCACCTTCGGGTGCCATTCCCTTGGCGCCGCGCACCGTGCCGGCGAGCTCGACGTAGGCGCTGTCGAAGCGCAGGGCGCCGGCGAACCTGGCGTCCTTGACCTGGTCGATCGCCGACTGCTGCTCGGCGGTCAGTTCCTTCTTGGCCAGGTCGATCAGGCCGCCCATGTCGGCCCAGAACGACAGCACACCCTGCTCGCCGACCGCGCCCATGTCCTCGGCGAACTCGGCGTTGTCGGCCAGGCTGCCCTCGGCCTTGGCGTACTTGTCGGCCAGTGCCTGGGTGGCGGTGAGGAGCGCGTAGTCGTCGCGGAAGGCGATGCCGTACTTGCCGCCCTCCATGAGCTTGCGGATGCCGGCCTTGGCCTGCTCCTGGTCCTTGACCTGGACGGCCACCGCGAAGTCGGGCTCCTCCTTGCCGGAGGGAACGGCGGCGAAGCCGACCCTGCTGCCCAGCCACGGGTCGACGTCCTTGGCGAAGTCGATCTTGCTGTCGGAGTCCTTGTTGATCGTGTCGAACAGCGCCTTGCGCGGGTCCTCGCCGGTGAAGGAGTCCTTGGTGACCGTGAACTTCCTGGCCAGCTGGAACAGCGCCAGCTTCTGGTTCGCGGCCGGGTCCAGGTCGAGGCGGGCGTAGGCGATGGAGTTGACGGGCAGGACGTCGTTCGGCTGCGTGCCGCCGCCGCCGATGGCGCCCACAGCCCACACCGCGCCGCCGCCCAGCAGCACCACCGCGAGTGTCGCGGCGGCCGCGATCACCCAGCCCTTGCGGCTCTTCTTGGCCGGCTCGGCCGGGCCGTAGCCCTCGGGGCCCTGCTGCTGCCATCCGGCCTGCGCGTACTGGCCCTGCTGCCAGCTCTGCTCCTGCTGCCAGCCGCCCTGCTGCAACTGCTCCTGCTGCCAGTTCCCTTGGGCCTGCTGCCCGTAAGCCGGCTGCTGCTGCCCGTAAGCCTGCTGCCCGTAAGCCTGCTGTCCATAGCCCTGCTGTCCATAAGCCTGCTCGCCGTATTGCGGCTGCTGCTGCCCATAAGCCTGCTGACCGTATTGCGGCTGCTGCTGGCCATATGGCTGCTGGCCGTACGCGCCCTCCTGGCCGTGGGACTGCTGACCGTGAGCCCCCTCCTGGCCGTGGGACTGCTGCGGGGGGTAGGGCTGCTGCGGGGGATAAGGCTGCCCCTGGTTCCAGTTGTACGCCGTGGTCCGGTCAGGATCCTGGCCGTAGGGGGGATTATTCGCAGACATCACTCAACTCACAATGTGGACTTTTAACCACAGAGAACGTAGCTGAAGATGCTTGTCGGCCGCTTGCAATGTGCTGGATTGGGATCAGGTCCTGCTGAGCTCCTTTCTGAGCACGTCGATATGCACCTCGCCGCCTGTGTAGTCGGCGACGCTCGACCACGGCACGAACGTGCATCCTGCGTAGACCATCCGCGCCAGCGCGCGGGAGAGCCAGGGCACGCGCCCGTGGCGGTCGCGGGTCAGCCCGAGGAGCGGGGCGCGCCGGGTCGACACGACGAGGCCGCAGATGGTGTGGCTCTGCTGGATCTCGCCCTTGTGCTTGACCATGCGGACGTCCACGACGTGACCGACCCACACCCCGTTGCAGTCCCAGACGGACTGACCTATGAGTTCGGTGACTCTTGCCATGATCAAACTTTCCCAGCCTGACCACGTTTTCGCAGGTAGGCGCGCTGATTGGGCGCATGTCATAGAGTATGGGGCTACCAGAATATAGTTCCGGGCTTGAGGTGGAGCGGATGACCAAGTTCGACGAGGCCACGCAGGCGATCAGGGTCGACGACGGCACGTACGACGTGTGCATCGACCCCGGATACGCCATCGGCGGCCCGCTCAACGGCGGCTACCTCATGGCGGTCATCCTGCGTGCGGCGGTGGACGCCTCGCCCTTCGAGCATCCGGTGAGCACGACCGCGCAGTTCCTCAAGGCGCCGGTGCCGGGACCGGCTCAGGTCAGGGTGGAGCCGTTGAAGGCCGGCAGGACGGCCGCCTTCGCCCGGGCGACGCTCGTACAGGACGGCGTGGCGCAGATCGAGAGCTTGATCACGACGGCCACGCTGAATGATGTTGAGCCGGTTTATGCCGAAAAATCGGCGTATGACATGCCGGCCCTCGAGGACTGCGCCAAACTCCCCGACCCCAAGCCCGAATCCGGCATGACCCTGAACGCCCAGATGGAGCTGCTCTTCGACCCGCCCACGATCGGCTGGCTGAAGGGCGAGCCCACCGGCCGGCCCGAGTCGCGGGCCTACTTCAGGATGGCCGAGCCGCAGGACCCGGACCCGTACGTGCTGGCGCTGGCCGTGGACTGTCTGCCGCCCGTGGTGTTCTCGGCGGGGGCACGCGGCTGGGCGCCCACCGTGGACCTCACCTGGCACCTGCGCGCGCTGCCCGCGCCCGGCTGGCTGACCCTGCTCGGCAGCGGCCGGCTGGTCGTCGACGGCTGGTTCGACGAGGAGGTCGAGGTGCGCGACTCCACCGGCCGCCTGGTGGCCCAGGCGCGTCAGCTCGCACGGGTGGGCAGGGGCTGATGTGAGCAATACAACACTGCTTCAAGCTCACGTGTCGCACCTGTGAGGATTCTTACGCAGTGTTGATCGTGCAGGTCGCTTACCCTCTGAAGCGTGCCGGACACGAGTATTGGGATCTTTGACAGCGGGGTCGGCGGCTTGACGGTCGCCCGAGCGATCCTCGACCAGTTGCCCCACGAATCGATCACTTACGTGGCCGACACGGCCCGCCAGCCGTACGGGCCGAAACGCATCGCGGAGGTCCGCGCCTACGCCCTGGAGGTGATGGACCACCTCGTCGAGCACGACGTCAAGATGCTCGTGATCGCGTGCAACAGCGCCAGCGCCGCCGTGCTGCGCGACGCCCGCGAGCGTTACGACGTGCCGGTCGTCGAGGTGATCCAGCCCGCCACCAGGCGCGCGGTGCGAGCCACCCGCAACGGGAAAGTCGGCGTGATCGCCACCAGGGCCACCATCGAGTCCATGGCCTATCACGACGCCTTCACCGCGGCTCCCGACGTGCAGCTCACCGGCGTGGCCGCCCCACGCCTGGTGGAGTACGTCGAACGAGGCGAGACGATGAGCGACGAGCTCATCGAGGTCGTGCGCGACTACCTGGAACCCGTCAGGGCCGCCGGGTGCGACACTCTCATCCTCGGCTGCACCCACTATCCGCTGCTCGCCGGCGCGATCTCCTACGTCGCCGGTGATGAGGTCACGCTGGTCTCCAGCGCGGACGAGACGGCCAAGGACGTCTACCGGATCTTGCACGACCGCGAACTGGCGGCCGGCAGCGAGGCCACCCCCCGGCACCGCTTCCGCGCCACCGGCGACTCCCTGCTCTTCGCCCGGCTCGGGCAACGCTTCCTGGGCCCGGAGATCGATGCGGTCGAAGTCGCACCAGTGGGGGGTACTACCTTTAACGGGAGGCCCACATGAAGGTGACCATCGTCGGATGCTCCGGTAGCTACCCCGGGCCCGACAGTCCCGCGTCCTGCTACCTCCTCGAGGCGGAGGGGTTCAGGATGCTGCTCGACCTCGGAAGCGGGTCGCTGGGCGCGCTCCAACGCCACATCGGCCTGTACGAGGTGGACGCGATCTGCCTGTCCCACTTGCACGCCGACCATTGCCTGGACATCTGCGGATATCACGTGGCGCGGACGTACGGGCCGAAGGCGCCGTACCCGGTCGTGCCCGTCTACGCGCCCGCCGACGCCCCCGCGCGGCTCTCGGCCGCGTACGGCATGCCGGACGAGCCCGGCCTGGAGACCGCGTTCGACTTCGTGCCGCTGGAGCCGGGCGCGTACGAGATCGGGCCGTTCACCCTCACTGCGGGGCTGGTCAACCACCCCGTCGAGGCGTACGGCTTCCGCGTCGCCGCCGGCGGCAAGGCCGTGGCCTACTCCGGGGACACCGGCGAGTGCGACGAGCTGGTGAGGCTGGCCGCGGGCGCCGACCTCCTGCTGTGCGAGGCGTCGTTCGTCGAGCAGCCGGACCTGCCCACCGACCTGCACCTGACCGGCCGCCAGGCCGCCGAGCACGCCGCCAAGGCCGACGTCGGCCGGCTCGTGCTCACCCACCTCGTCCCATGGAACGAGCAGGCCACGGTGCTCCGCGACGCCTCCAAAGGCGGGTACGACGGCCCGTTCGAGCTGGCCCGCAGCGGCGCGGTCTACGACCTGGCCTGAACCTCGTCGAAGTCACGAATGCGGGGCAGCGGGGAGAACAGCAGCGGCACGAACGTCAGCACCCTGCCCGCCAGGAACACCCACAACGTCTGACGTACGCCGACCTGCTGGGCGACGAGGCCGCCGAGCAGCGCGCCCAGCGGCATGGCGCCCCACACCACGAACCGCACCGAGGCGTTGACCCGGCCGAGCAGGTGCTCGGGGGTCACCGTCTGCCGGTAGGTGATCTGCCCCACGTTCGACAGGGCAGCGCTCCACGACAACATGATCGAGGTGATCGCGAAGCACACCACCCGCCAGTCGGCCTGCGTCATGGGTAACAGCAGGCTGAAGGGCGCCCCCACCGTGACGGCCAGCCAGGTCATCCTGGCCGTGCCGTACTTCCTGGACAACCAGCCCCCGGTCAGGCCGCCGATCAGGCCGCCGAGCCCGCCTGACATGAGCAGCACCCCGATGACGCCGGGCGTGAGACCGACCTCCCCGGCCAGGAACAACACCGACAGGCCGAGCACTCCGCTGACGCAGAGGTTGCCGATCGTCGACGACGCCACGAACATGCGCATCAGCCGGTCGTTCCAGACGTACGCGAGCCCCTCGCCGATCCCGCGCAGGAGGGGCGGGCGCTCGGCCGCCGCGGGCACCTTGTCCGGAGCCCTGATCGAGGACAGGAAGAACACCGACCCGAGCGCGCCCAGCGCGGTGGCGGCCATCGTGCGCGACGCGCCGAGCAGCTGCACCAGCGCGCCTCCCAGGCCGGGTCCGCTCAGGGTCGCCGCCGAGCGCACCGCCTCCAGCTTCGCGTTGCCGTCGCTGAGCTGCTGGTTGCTGATCAGCTTGGGCAGGTACGTCTGATCCGCCACGTCGTTGAAGACCTGGGCCGCCCCGGCGAGCAACGCCACCGCGAACATCATCTCGATCGACAACACGCCCAGCTCGGCCGCCACCGGAATGCTCCCGAGCAGCACGAACCTGGCCAGGTCGGACACCATCATCACGCGCCGGCGGCGCATCCTGTCGACCCACACCCCCGCGGGCAGGCCGATCAGCAGATAAGCGGCCGTCTGCAACGAGGCGAGCAGGCCGACCTCCGCGGGGCCCGCGTGCAGCACGAGCACGGCCACCAGCGGGAGGGCCACGCGGGAAATATTCGCGCCGACTTCGTTGGAGACGTGCGAGCTGAGGAAGCGAAGGAAGTCAGGGTTCCGCAACACCCCCGTTGTCATTGCGTAAGGATCCATGTGTCGGACACATTTGGTCAAGAGCGTTGTGGCTCGGAGATAGGGTGATCTGCATGTCCAGACAGGATGGCCGCAACCCTGACCAGCTTCGCCCCATCACCATCACCAGGCATTGGCTCGCCCACGCCGAAGGCTCGGTGCTGGTCGAATTCGGTGGCACCAAGGTGTTGTGCGCGGCTTCGGTCCAGGACAGTGTGCCGCGCTGGCGGAGAGGCAGCGGTCAGGGCTGGGTTACGGCGGAATATGCCATGCTTCCGCGCGCGACCAATACCCGTAACGATCGCGAATCGGTCCGCGGCAAAATCGGCGGCCGCACTCACGAGATTTCGCGGTTGATCGGACGTTCGCTCCGCGCCTGCGTCGATTACAAAGCGTTGGGGGAAAACTCCATTCTGCTCGACTGCGATGTGCTGCAGGCCGACGGCGGCACCAGGACCGCCGCCATCACCGGCGCCTACGTCGCGCTGGCCGACGCGGTCGCCTGGATGCGCGAGCGGCGCATGTGCCCCGGCGACCCGCTGATCGGCTCGGTCTCGGCGGTCTCCGTCGGGGTGGTCGGCTCGGTGCCGATGCTCGACCTCTGCTACACCGAGGACGTCGCCGCCGAGACCGACATGAACGTCGTCATGACAGGGGAGGGCAGCT
Organism: Nonomuraea turkmeniaca; assembly: GCF_005889735.1. Classification (GTDB taxonomy): domain Bacteria; phylum Actinomycetota; class Actinomycetes; order Streptosporangiales; family Streptosporangiaceae; genus Nonomuraea; species Nonomuraea turkmeniaca. The sequence goes on along the minus strand of NZ_VCKY01000022.1, from coordinate 68,149 downwards.
TCGTGGAGGTGCAGGGCACCGCCGAGGGCGCCCCCTTCGACCGCGGCGCGCTCGACCGGCTCCTCGACCTGGCCGTGGTCGGCTGTGAGGAGCTCAGGCTGATCCAGCAGGAGGCCCTGGAGTCATGAAGATCGTGCTGGCCACCCGCAACGCGGGCAAGATCGCCGAGTTGCGGCGCATCCTGTCCGGGTTCGACATCGTGGGGCTCGAGGAGTTCCCCTCGATTGGCGAGGTCGCCGAGACCGGGGTGACGTTCGAGGAGAACGCCCTGCTCAAGGCGCACGCGGTTGCCCAGGGCTCCGGCCTGCCCGCGGTCGCCGACGACTCCGGGTTGTGCGTCGACGTGCTCAACGGCATGCCGGGTGTCTTCTCCGCCCGCTGGTCGGGTCGGCACGGTGACGATCAGGCGAACCTCGATCTGCTGCTCGCCCAGATCTCCGACGTGCCCGCGGACAAGCTGACCGCCCATTTCGCCTGCGCCGCCGCCCTGGCGCTGCCGTCGGGCGAGTTCCGCGTGGTCGAGGGCACGCTGCCGGGCCGCCTCGTCACCACGCCGCGCGGGTCCAACGGGTTCGGCTACGACCCGATCCTCGTGCCCGACGGGCACGATCGCACGACTGCCGAGATGTCGCCCGAGGAGAAGGACGCCATCAGCCATCGGGGGCGGGCCTTCCGGGCGCTGGCGCCGATCGTGCGTGATCTCGTAACCGACGTGTAAGAACCCGGCGGTGGAATGCGGCGTAGCGTCGCATTGTGCAGAGGAATGAGCTGGTGCCCCGCTGGGCGGGCGCCGTGGCGGGATTGGTGTCCGGGGGCGTGGCCCTCGGGATGGCCCTGCTCGTGGCCGGGTTCGTCAGGCCTGAGGCGTTTCCCGTCCTCGCCGTGGCCGATGCCACGGTGGATCTGTCGCCCCAGCCGGTCGTGGACTTCGCGAAAGAGACGCTCGGTTTCTACGACAAGCCGGTGCTCGTCGGCGGGGTGCTGGTGGTGCTGGCCGGGGTCGCCGCCGCCATCGGCGTGCTGTCCACGCGGCGGCTCGCCTACGGCTTCGCGGGGCTGGGCGTGTTCGGGGTGGTCGGGGTGCTCGCGGTGGTGACCCGGCCGGACAGCACCGGGGTGCTGGACGCCCTGCCGACCCTGGCAGGAGTGGCAGCCGGCGCGTGGATGCTCTCATGGCTGGTACGGCGGGCGGCGGGCGAACCCGGCACCCAGACCTCTGCCGCCACGGCTCACGGCACTCATGCGGCCGATGCGACCGCTCCTGGTGCTCAGGCGGCTGCCGGCACTGCTCCTGGTGCTCAGGCGGCTGCCGGCTCCGCTCCTGGTGCTCAGGCGGCCGATGCGACCCCTCATGGCACCACGGCGGCGGGCCGGGACGCGTTCGATCGGCGGCGGTTGCTGACCGGGGTCGCCGGCGGCGTGGCGGTCGCCGGTGCGTCCGCCCTGCTCGGGTGGCAGATCGGCGACCGGCGGACGGTGAGCGCCGCTCGGGTGAGGCTGGCCCTGCCCAAGCCCGCGACTCCCGCCAAGCCCATCCCGGTAGCCGCAGACTTCCGCATCAGCGGCTTGTCGCCGTTCATCACGAAAAATCAGGATTTCTACAGGATCGACACCGCCCTGATCGTCCCTCAGGTCGACCCGAACCAGTGGACGCTGCGCATTCACGGCATGGTCGACCGTCCCATCGAGCTCACCTACGCCGACCTGCTCAAGATGCCGCTCACCGAGGCCGACGTCACGCTCACCTGCGTCTCCAACGAGGTCGGCGGCGACCTGGTGGGCAACGCCCGCTGGCTCGGCGTCCGCATGGCGCAGGTGCTGCGCCAGGCGGGCCTGCAGGCGAACGCCGACATGCTGCTGTCCACCTCCGCCGACGGCTTCACCTGCGGCACCCCGGTCGACGTGGTCATGGACGGCCGCGACGCCCTGTTCGCGGTGGCGATGAACGGTGAGGCCCTCCCCGTGGACCACGGCTTCCCGGTACGGCAGGTGGTACCCGGCTTGTATGGATACGTGTCGGCCACCAAGTGGGTGGTGGACATCAAGGTGACCAGGTTCGACAGGGACGAGGCGTACTGGACTCCGCGCGGATGGTCGGCCAAGGGCCCGATCAAGACCCAGTCGCGCATCGACGTGCCCAAGCCGCAGGACTCGCTGAAGTCGGGGCGTACCACGATCGCGGGTGTGGCGTGGGCCCAGCACACAGGGATCGACGCCGTCGAGGTACGGGTGGACAACGGCGAGTGGCGCCAGGCGCGGCTGGCCGAGGTCCCCGGCCCCGACACGTGGCGGCAGTGGTCACTCGACTGGGACGCCACGCCTGGCCGGCACACGATCCAGGTGCGGGCGACCGATGCCGCCGGACACACCCAGACCGAGCAGCCGGCCCCGCCCGCCCCCGACGGGGCGACCGGCTGGCACACGCTCACGGTGCAGGTGACCTAGCACCCGGCTGCTACCGGCGGGCTATCGGCGCACGTGCAGCCGGACGAGCGTAGGGGTCTCGTCGTCGTACACCTCGCGGCGGATCTTCCCCACGATGTCGTTGTCCAGCTTGCTCACCACGGCCCCCACGTCGGTCGCCGCCGGGCAGGACAAGGCGACGTGTATGCCGTCCTGGCCGACCCGCACCCCGGCCCGAGCCAGCCCCTCCACGCCTTTGAGGCCGACGTACAACATGGCAGTGCCCGTGCCGTTGCGGGCGCCGCGGCGGCCCCAGCCCAGGCAGAGCAGCAGCCAGCGGAGGGCGGAGAGGGACAGCAGGAGCAGGGCCAGCGCCAGGGCCCACAGCAGCCAGGGCTCGGTGGCCAGGGCGTGGGAGGCCTGGGCGGGGAGGATCTTCGTGTGCGATGGCAGGCCGGAGAGACGGTCGTGCCCGCGGAGCCAGGCGTACGCGCCCAGGCCTGCCAGCGTGCCGCCCACGATGGCCAGGCCGATGCGGTTGCCGGTGTATTGACGCATCACAGCACCTTCCCGGCCCGTTCACGGATCCCCATCACGGGCCCTTTCTGCGCAGGCGGACCACGACTTCACCGGCGCCGAGCGTGCCCACACCGGCCAGACGGTCGCCGACCGCGGTGCCGACCTGCCGGAGCATCGAGCCCGAGCTCTCCGACCCGGTCATGACGGTGACCTCGATGGTGCGCCTGCGCAGCCGTACCCGGGCCTTGTCGACCCCGGCCACCTGCTGGGCGGCCGCGCGCAGCGTGCGGCGGAGTCCGGAGCGGGTGATGCCGATGACGATCAATGGGTCGGTGTTCTGCACCGGCACCAGCCTGCAGCGGCCCGGCACGATCGCGAGCGACAACATCAGCGTGCCCGCGCCCGCCATCGCCAGCGCGGCCGTGGCCGACTGCCGCCATGTGGTGTCACCGGCCAGTTCGATGAGCTCGTTCACGGGGACCCAGCCGAGCGGGTGCCCGAGCAGCGCCGCCACCACCTCCGCCGCGGTCGCACCCAGCCCGGCGGCCAGGGCGAGCGACACGACGGCGCCCGGGAGGGTACGCGCCGGCCTGAGCGCCCTGCTCGCCCTACGCAGCCCGGAGTCTTGCGTGGTGGCGGGGGCACTGGGGCGTTGCCGCTGAAGCGTGGTCATCACAACGACAGACGTACATGGGGCGCACATGGCCTGAACCGACCCTCGCCGCCGATTTGCCCGAACATTACGGGGAACCGAACGAATATGAATCACCCTCATATTCATTTGCCCCATATGCCGTTACCCTGCTCGTATGGACGACCGCCTGCGGTACGACCGCGCCACTGCGGCTCTGGAGCCGCCGCTCGCGATCCTCGACCTGGCGGCCATGCGCGCCAACGCGGCCGATCTCGTACGGCGGGCGGCCGGCAAGCCGATCCGGGTGGCCAGCAAGTCGGTACGCAGCCGCGAGGTGCTCGAACGTGTCCTGGCCCTGGACGGCTTCCGCGGCATCATGGCCTTCACGCTGCCCGAGGCGCTGTGGCTGGCCGGCCACGGCTTCACCGACATCCTCGTGGCCTATCCGACGGCCGACCGGCACGCTCTGGCCACGCTGGCCGGGGATTCTCAGGCGGCCAGGCACATCACGGTGACCATCGACTCCGTGGCTCACCTGGACTTCATCGAGGCGGCCGTGGCGGCGGCCCGGCCCCGTGCGGAGATCCGGGTGTGCATGGACATCGACGCCGCATTCATCGCGTTCGGCGGGAAATTCCGGGCGGGAGCTCTCCGGTCGCCCATCCGCGAACCCGAGCAGGCCGCCGACCTGGCCGCCGCCATCGCGAAACGACCGGGCTTCCGGCTGGCCGGGCTGCTGGCGTACGAGGCCCAGATCGCCGGCGTCGGCGACGCGCCGCCAGGGAAGGCCGCCTACTCCCGCCTCGTCCGCTTCATGCAGGCGCAGTCGGCCAGAGAACTCGTCATGAGGCGCGGGCGCATCGTGAACGCCGTGCGCCAGATCGCCGACCTCGAGTTCGTCAACGGCGGCGGCACCGGCTCCATCGAGCGGACCGTGCGTGAGAAGGCGATCACGGAGGTGGCCGCCGGCTCCGGCCTGTTCCATCCCCGGTTGTTCGACTTCTATCGGGGCTTCACCGGCCACCCCGCAGCGTTGTTCGCGCTGCCCGTGGTGCGCCGGCCGGGCCCGAGCACGGTGACGGTGCTCGGCGGCGGCTACGTGGCCTCCGGACAGGCGGGGCCGAGCCGGTTGCCGCAGCCATACCTGCCCGCCGGCCTGCGGTACAGGCCCGACGAGGGCGCGGGCGAGGTGCAGACGCCGCTGCTCGGCCAGGCGGCCGAGGACCTGCGGATCGGGGACAGGGTGTGGTTCAGGCACGCCAAGGCGGGCGAGCTGTGCGAGCGCTTCGACACGCTGCACCTGGTGGACGGTGACACGCTCGTGGAGTCGGCGCCCACGTACAGGGGTGAGGGCCAGACCTTCCTCTGAAGCCCGGCCCCTCCTCCCCACGCACAGGTCAGGGGCGGCGGCGACGACGGCGCCAGAGCACGACGGCCGCCCCCACGACCAGCGCCGCACCTACCCCGATCAGCACCGGAGCCAGGTTGGGCCGATCTTCCTCCCACACCCCATCGGGGGTGTCGGCATATTCGACCGGCTTCGGCGTCATCCCAAGGGCATCGCCCACGGACGCCACGAAATGCCCGGCCCTGCTCTTGACGTCGGCCATCGTACGCTCGGCGACCCGCTTGGGGCTCACCCGGTCGGCAATGGCGTCGACCGTGTGAGCCAACTCCGCGCGCGTACGCGCGATCCGCCGCTCCAGCTCGTCGGGATCGGTGTCAGCCATGGCTCTCCTTTCGACCGTACGCGGGGCCGCGCCCGCTCCGCGTGCCGTGCGAGCTCCGTCCGTTCTGGTCGTGATCAGTCTGTCAGGTCGTCGCACCGCACGGCACGGCGGCCGGGCCGGTAGCCGGTAGGTTTGCGGGGGAGAGCTCAGGAGGCCCCGTGACCGATACCAAGCAGACCGAAACCAAGCTCGCGCCCGGCGACGCCGCGCCCGAGTTCACGCTACCCACTGCCGACGGCGGCGCCGTCTCGCTCGACGCCTACCGCGGCAAGCGGGTGATCCTCTATTTCTACCCTGCCGCGATGACGCCCGGCTGCACCAAGCAGGCCTGTGATTTCCGCGACAACCTGGCCCAGCTGACGGATGAGGGTTTCGTGGTGCTCGGCGTGTCGAAGGACAAGCCGGAAAAGCTCGCCAAGTTCGCCGAGCGCGACGCGCTGACCTTTCCCCTGCTGTCGGACCCCGACCTGGCCGTCCACCAGGCGTACGGGGCGTACGGCACGAAGAAGTTGTACGGCAAGGAGATCGTGGGCGTCCTTCGCTCGACGTTCGTCATCGACGGGGAAGGCAAGATCGAGCAGGCGCTCTACAACGTGAAGGCCACGGGGCACGTGGCTTCGCTGAAGAAGAAGCTGGGACTGGCCTGACCTCCGCCGCGGGCCCTCCTGAGAGGGCCCGCATTCTGAATTGCGGCAAAACGACGGAATTAGGCAGATGCGGCGGCGCCTATTTCGGTCCAGGAAATGTCGGTGACGTTTTCTAGTCTTGTCTCATGGCGGCATACATCAAGTATTCACGCGAGCTGCTCGCTGAAGCGGCTGCCGAGTCACGCAGTGTAGCGGACGTTCTTCGGCGCCTGGGCATCAAGTGGACGGGCGGAAGCCATGCCCACATCAGTCGAAGGTTGAAGCACTTCGAGATTGACACCTCCCACTTCGTCGGCCAAGCCCATGGCAAAGGGCGGCGTTCTCCCAGCCTGCGCCCCTATCAAGAGGTTCTCGTGCCACGCCCGTCAGGTTCCATCCGGGAGAAGGCGCCGACACTTCGCCGCGCCTTGCGCGAAGCAGGGCTCCCATACACCTGCGCAGGCTGTAAGATTGGCGGTACGTGGCAAGGAAGGCCGCTGACGCTCCACGTCGACCACATCAATGGTGACTGGCTGACAATCGGATCGATAATCTGCGCTTTCTGTGCCCGAACTGTCATTCCCAAACCGAGAACTTCGCCGGTAAGGGAAAGACGAAGCAGGGGCCGTAGCCCAATGGCAGAGGCGCAGTCTTTAGGTGGCTGTTAGTGTGGGTTCGAATCCCACCGGCCCCACAAGTTCATGATGGACATGCTCAACCGGTGCTGGTCGGCTCCGTATTGGGCCGGACTCTCATGTCGAACGGCGCCTCGCAGACGATGTCGTCCCCGGTGTCCTGACAGAGCTCATTGAGCTGATCCGGGACCACGAAGCGCTTCGGTCTCCAGTCGGGATATTCCACGTACACGCCGTGACGCTCGTGTCGGTCACCCAGGTTGCTCACCACTGCCACCGTGGTGCCCCCGATCATAGCGCCCAGGACGAGGCCGATCAGGCCGGCGCCGGCGATCTGGGCCGGCTTCTGCCGGATGAAATCGCGGAAAGAGGTGTCGGCACGCCGGTAGGAGGAGTCCGAGCCGGGCAGGGTGTGCGCGGCCGAGGTGTAGTCCTGGCCGACGTGGGGGCCGGGGCCTGGGGGGATCTCGCCGTACTTCAGGTTGGACTGGTCGGGGTACACGTCCGTGTCGCGCTCGGTCGAGGGGGCCGCAGGCTCCTCCCGGGCGGGGTCGCGCGGTGCTTCCTCTTCACCGCGCGACCCGGCGTCGCGATCATGATCCGCCATCACGATCTCCCTTTACTCGCCCACTGGAGGGGCGCTCCCGGTGTAGAGAATGCCCAAACCGCCGTAAGACCCGCGTAAGCCTTCGCCATGTGCGACCTGGGTCGTACGCGCACTTCCCCCTGGAGGCGGACCAATGGCGGTTCCGGCTTACATATCGTGAGGATGTGTTCGGCAGGGTACGGGCGTGGTCCAGACGCCATGAGAAGCTGGCGGGCGGCCTCCGGGTCGCGCCCTTAGCCGGGTTGTGCGCGATCCTCGCGGTGCCGTTCGTGATCAACACGTCGCCGGACGGTGGCCAGTATGTCGGCGCGGCCGGTTACCTGTTGCTGTCGGCGCTGCTCCTGGCGCCGCTGCTCTGGCAGAATCGGCCGCTGGCCGCGTTCTCGGCCATCTCGCTGATCTGCTTCGGCCAGTGGTTGGCGGACGTCGACCTGCTGCCGGCCAACCTCTCGGTGCTGGTGGCGCTGTGGGCGGTGGCCTACCAGTGCTCGTTCCGCTGGGCGCTGGCGGCCGGCCTGGTGGCGGAGCTGGGGATGTTCATGGCGCTGGTCAGCTGGGACACGCCCACGTTCGGGATGTTCTTCAGCGGGTCGATCTTCGTGATCACGATCTGGCTGACCGGCCTGTACGCCAACACCCGCCGCCGCTACCTGGAGGGTCTGGAGGAACGCGCCGAGCGGGCCGAACGCGAGCGGGACCAGCAGGCCAGGATGGCCGCCGCGGCCGAACGCGCCAGGATCGCCAGGGAGTTGCACGACGTCGTGGCCCACAACGTCAGCGTGATGGTGGTGCAGGCCGACGGCGCGGGCTTCGCCATGGACAGCGACCCCGAGCAGGCCCGCCAGGCTGTCAGGACCATCTCCAAGACCGGCCGGGCCGCGCTCGCCGAGATGCGCAGGCTGGTCGGCGTGCTGCGGGAGAACGAGCACGGCGACACCGACTACACCCCGCAGCCGGGACTGGCCCAGCTGGAGGAGCTGGTACGCGGCTCGGCCGTGCCCACCCGCCTGCGGGTCGCCGGCGTGCCCAGCGAGCTGCCCGAGGGCCAGCAGCTCGCGATCTACCGCATCGTCCAGGAAGCCCTCACCAACACCCTCAAACACGGCGGCCCGGGCGTCCAGGCGGTCGTGGAGATCGAGTACGGCGGTCCCGACCTGGTCGTCCGCGTGACCGACGACGGCAGGGGCGCCGCCTCCCCGCAGAGCCCCGACGGTCACGGGCTGATCGGCATGCGGGAGCGGGTCGGCATGTACGGCGGCGCGGTGTCGGCGGGCCCGCGCTCTGGCGGCGGCTTCGAGGTGCTGGCCAGGTTGCCCATGGTCAAAGCGGCATAGGAGGAGGCGGCCTGGTGATACGCGTGATGCTGGTCGATGACCAGGAGCTGTTGCGCGCCGGCTTCAGGATGGTGCTCGGAGCGCAGCCGGACATCGAGGTGGTCGCCGAGGCCGGTGACGGGGCGGCGGCCCTGGAGCTGCTGAAGACCATCGAGGTGGACGTCGTGCTCATGGACGTGCGCATGCCCCACATGGACGGCGTCGAGGCGACCAGCCGGATCGACGGGCCGAAGGTGCTGATCCTGACGACGTTCGACCTGGACGAGTACGCGTTCGCGGCGGTCAAGGCGGGCGCCGCCGGTTTCCTGCTGAAGGACGTGCCGCCGGCCGATCTCGTCAGCGCCATCAGGCACGTGCACGCGGGCGACGCCGTGGTGGCGCCTCCCACGTTGCGGCGCATGCTGGAACAGTTCGCCGCTCAGCTGCCGTCGGGGGAGCGGGTCAGGACGGCCGACCTGACGCCCCGTGAGCAGGAGGTGTTGCTCATGGTGGCGCGCGGCCTGTCCAACATGGAGATCGCGAACCAGCTGGAGGTCGCGGAGGCGACGGTGAAGACACATCTGGGGCGCGTGCTGGCCAAGCTGGGGTTGCGGGACCGGGCGCAAGTGGTGGTGTACGCGTACGAGAGCGGCCTGATCGTGCCGTCCCATCGACCGAAAGTCTGACCCGGGTCATCTGGAGTCCTACGAGAAGTCCCTCCTCAGGACCCATGGATCGAGAGATTTTCACTCCTAGCGTGGTTGGCGTTGATCTCGTCCGCTCGTCCGCGACAAGGAGTGAAAGTGACGCTCACCCAGGCCCCGCCTGCCGTGGTAGCCACGAATCTGACCAAGGTGTACGGCCACGGCGACGCCGAGGTGCACGCTCTGCGGGGGGTGAACGTGACCTTCGCGACCGGGGCGTTCACCGCGATCATGGGCCCGTCCGGCTCCGGCAAGTCCACGCTGATGCACTGCCTGGCCGGGCTCGACACCGCCACCTCCGGCACCGTGCACATCGGCGACGTGGAGCTGACCGGGCTGACCGACCGGCAGCTCACGCTGCTGCGCCGTGAGCGGATCGGCTTCGTCTTCCAGGCGTTCAACCTGCTGCCCACGCTGACCGCCGAGCAGAACATCCGGCTGCCGCTCGACATCTCCGCCCGCCAGGCCGACCAGGTGCTGCTCGACCGGGTGATCGACACGGTCGGGCTGCGGGACCGGCTGGCGCACCGGCCGACCGAGTTGTCCGGTGGCCAGCAGCAGCGTGTGGCCATGGCCAGGGCGCTGATCAGCAAGCCCCAGGTGATCTTCGCCGACGAGCCGACGGGCAACCTGGACTCGCGCAGCGGCGCCGAGATCCTGTCCTTCCTCCGCACGTCCGTACGCGAGCTGGGCCAGACCATCGTCATGGTCACGCACGACCCGGTCGCGGCCGCGTACGCCGACCGAGTGGTCTTCCTGCGCGACGGCGAGCTGATCACCGAGATCGCCGCGCCGACGCCGCAGTCCGTGCTGGACACGCTCGTGAAGCTGGAGGCGTGAGGTGCTGAGGACGGCAGTGGCCGGGCTGCGCGCGCACCGGCTCCGGTTGTTGCTCACCTCGCTGGCGATCATGCTGGGGGTGGGGTTCATCGCGGGCACGTTCGTGCTGAACGACACCATCCAGGCCGGCTTCTCCCAGCGGGTCACGGCCGACGCCGGCAAGGTCGACGTGGCCGTCCTGCCCAAGGACCCCGACGGCGTCCTGTCCGAGAAGATCGTGGAACGGATACGCGCCGTCGAGGGCGTGACCGAGGCACAGGGCCTGATCCGGGAGCCCGCGCCGCTCGTCGGCAAGGACGGCAAGGTCGTGGGCAGCGTGCCCACCACGGCCGTCTCGATCGTGCGTGGACCGCTGGACCGCACCGCGATCGTCTCCGGCTCCGGCCCCGGCACGGACGACCAAGCCGCCGTGCTCGACGAGAACACGGCCAAGGCCCAGAAATTCCAGATCGGCGACACGATCACGGTGCTCGATGGCAAGCAGGCCGAGCACCGGTTCAAGCTCGTCGGGCTCCTTGATCCCGGCGTCGACCAGCAACTCGCGTATACCGGCGTCGTCGGCTTCACCACGGCCACCGCGCAGCGGATGACCGGCGCGAAGGGGTATCGCGAGATCGACGTCGCGGGCCAGGCCGCGGGGCTCAAGCAAGCCGTGGCGGCGGCCGCCGGCGGTGGGGCCGTGGTCAAGACCGGTGATGAGCTGGCCGCCGATCTGGCCGATGCGGCCGGGTTCGAGATGCGGACCCTGACCGTGGGGCTGCTGATGTTCGGCGCCGTGGCGATGATGGTGGCCGCGCTGGTCATCTACAACACGTTCGGGATCCTCGTCGCGCAGCGGACCAGGGAGATGGCGTTGCTGCGGTGCATCGGGGCGACGCGGGGGCAGGTCTTCGGCTCGATCGTGCTGGAGTCGGTGGTGGTGGGCCTGGTCGCCTCCGCGTTCGGCCTGGTCATCGGGTACGGGCTGGCGGCGCTCGCGCTCGCGGTCCTCGGCGCGTTCGACGTCCAGCTGCCCACCGATGCGGCCGTCACGCTGGCGCCGGCCACGATCGCCATCGGCCTGGCCGTGGGCCTGGTGGTCACGGTGTGCGCGGCGCTGCTTCCCGCCCGGTCGGCCACGCGAGTGCGGCCGGTCGCGGCGCTGCGTACGCAGGTGGCGGAGCAGACGTACCGCACCGGGGTTATGCGCTGGGTCTTCGCGGTGCTGTTCCTGCTGGCCGGGATGGGGACGACCGGCTTCGGCGTGTGGGGGATGCCGCCCGGCGAGCCACCCACCCTGATCGTCGTGATGGCCGGCGGCGCCCTGACCTTCCTCGCTGTGCTGATCCTCGGGCCGGTGCTGGTCAAGCCGCTGAGTGCGGCGGTGGGCTGGATCCCGGCCCGGCTGTTCGGCGTGCCGGGACGGCTGGCGGTGGACAACTCCGCGCGCAACCCCACGCGGGCGGCCACCACGACCGTCGCGCTCACCATCGGGGTGACGCTCATGACATTGATCTCGGTGCTCAGCGCGTCCACGCGGGTGACCGTGTGGACCAAGCTCGACGAGCAGTTCCCCGTCGACTACATGCTGGCCACGCAGGGGCGCGAGGGCGGCGTGCCCCGGTCGGTGGCGGAGGGGCTGCGCGGCAAGCCGGAGCTGGCGTCGGTGCTGCAGGTCCGCAAGACGCCGACGAAGGTGGACGGCCGGAGCTACGACATCGGCACCTACCGCGGGGCCGTCACACCCGAGGTCGTCTCCGGGGCCATGGCCGGGTTGTCCGCCGGCGAGGTGGCGCTGCTCGACTACGCGGCCAAGGAGCTGGGCGTGACGGTCGGCGACACCGTGCGGGCCAGGACCGACCTGGCGGGGACCGTGCCGTTGCGCGTGGTCGCCGTGCTGAACGGCACCAACTCCACGCTGCCGGCCCTCACCGTTGGCGAGCAGCCCTTCGACACGTACTTCGACCGGCTGCCCGACTCCGTCGTGATGATCAATATCCGTGACGGCGTTCCCGCCGAGCAGACCCGTGCGATGGTGGAGGCCGCCATCGCCGCCCACCCGACCGTTCAGCTGGCGAGCTCGACCGAGATACGAGGCCAGTTCGACGAGACTCTGGACATGTTGTTCATGATCATCACCGGTCTGCTGGGACTGGCGATCCTCATCTCGCTGCTGGGCATCGCGAACACGCTGTCGTTGTCGGTCCACGAACGCACCAGGGAGTCCGCGCTGCTGCGGGCCCTCGGGCTGACCCGGCCGCAGCTGCGCCGGATGTTGTCGATCGAGGCGCTGGTGCTGGGGCTGATCGGGGCGCTGGTCGGGGTCGTGCTGGGCGGTGTGTTCGGGTGGGCGGCCGTGATGGCGATGCTGGACGGGGCCGTGTTGTCGGTGCCGGTGCCGCAGATCGTGCTGTTCGTGGTGTTGTCAGGGGCGGCGGGTGTGCTGGCCGCTGTGCTCCCGGCCCGCCGTGCGGCCCGGGCCTCCATCGTCGGGGCGCTCGCCACCGGCTGACCGGGACAAAAGGCCAATTAAATGGATAAAACCGAAAAAATCGGATAGAGGGTACGCGCCGCGCTCAGGCTGCCCGGACATACCCGCGGCCCGCGCGCCGAAGGGTCGGGCGTCTTATGGGGGCGGCGCCCGGCCCTTCACCTTGGCGCCCGCTCATCGGGGGACGGGGCCCGGCCACAGCTCGGCCACCGTTTCCGGATCGAGCAGCGGCCGGGCCACCACCTCACCCGTGGCCCGGTCGATCACGATGCACCCACCGCCGACCGTCTCCGGCAACCTGCCGGGATCGTCGGGATCCAGCTCCCGCACCCAGGCGACATATCCGTCATGGAATCCGAAAATCCCCACGGGGAGCGCCTCGTCCAGGGGGCGCACCCCGTTGAAATACTCCTCGGCCAGCGCCCGAGCCTGATCCAGGTTCATCGCGGCCGCCCCTGCCGGTCGAGTATCACGCAGAACACCCCCGTCACGGTCGTGTAGGGAGGCTCGACGGACATGTGACCCCGTTGCGCGTCGATCCAGATGACCTCACCGTCGGCGTTGACCGCGTTCCAGGCGTGGGTCCCGCCTCCCGGCCAGCGCACCACGATGACCGCACAGGCCCCGTGCCCGGCCTCGATCAGCCGCCCCGCGATCATCGGGTACGCGTGCCGCCCCTGCCCGGCGTACTCCAGTCGCTGCCCCACCCACCGCTCGATCCTGGCCCGGCTGCCCCGCTCGCCGGCCAGCAGCGGGCGCCCGATCCTGTCGTACTCGGGGAGCCTGGGCGCGGCGGCGGCCGGCTCGCCGTGCCAGGTGGACAGGACCGCCAGCGCGCAGTCGGCGGCGTTGGAGGCCCGGAACGGGTCGTCGGCCGGCCCGCCGCCGTTGATGAGCCGTATCCAGGTGCCGCGGGGGTCGGGGAAGCGGCTGCCCGGGGGCAACGCCTCGATCAGGTCCCGCTCCACCTGCGGATCCGGGTGTGCGAGCCCACCCGGCACACCGTACGGGCGGCATTCGGCCAGCCTGGGGGGCCGGTGCGGCCGCTCGAACCAGTCGCCCTCCACGACCCGCTCGGCGGGCGCGTCCAGAATGTCGAACGCCCGATGGGAGGTCGCGGCGGCGCCGCGACCACTGCTCGACGACACCGCGCGGGATTCGCCTGGGAGCGCCGCACACGGGCCGGCCGGAGGTGTAAGACGGGACACGGAGGACGGAGGCGCAGGCCGGGATCCGGCCGGAGGCGTGGCTCGGGAGTCTGCCGGAGCCGCAGGGCGCGAGTCGGCCGCAGGTGCCAGGCCGGTCTCGGCGTCGGGCGCCGCACGGCATTCGACCAGGGGCGCCGGAGCGGATCTGGCAGGGGGCGGCGCATCGCCAGGCCGGCCCGTGCCAGGCGCGTCCACAAGCTCCGGCACGTCGAGAGGCTCTAACGTGGCCGCGCCTTGGAAACCCCCGCCCTCGGGCATGGACGCGGCGTCCATTTCAGCGGCCCGTTCATAGTCGAGCCACCGCACTCCCTCCCCGACCGCGGGGTTGTAATGCCCCTCGGGAAGGACCCACCGGACACTCGGCTTGCGCTCGCGGAACACGGCCTGCCTCCTGTCATCCTCGGTGACCGATCGTAGAGGAGTCGTCACTCACGGGAGGCGAAGTCGGGAAGATTCGGCGCTTGAACCACCAGTCGTACCTGGGCAAACAGGTCCAAGTGCACCCGGTTACGTTGACGGTTGGCCCCGCTGTCTCCTCGTAGTGGTAGCGGGCCGATGCCCTCGTACGGATCACGCAGGCTCTCCTCGATGAGCCGGCTGGGTTGGTGCCTGACGCATTGCACTGTGGTCCGAGGCAGTGATCATCGCGCCCTCATCCCCCGGCCATGTGAGGTTGCCACCGCACAGCCGGGGTGCGATTGGTCGGATCAGCACTCGATCACGTTGACGGCCAGCCCGCCTCGCGAGGTCTCCTTGTACTTGTCCAGCATGTCCCGGCCGGTGTCCCGCATCGTCTTGATGGCCTTGTCCAGGGCCACATAGTGCTTTCCGTCGCCGCGCAGGGCGATTCGCGCCGCTGTGATCGCCTTGTTGGAGGCGACCGCATTACGTTCGATGCACGGGATCTGGACCAGGCCGCCGATCGGGTCGCAGGTCAGGCCCAGGTTGTGTTCGATGCCGATTTCGGCGGCGTTCTCCACCTGCTCGGGCGTGCCGCCCATGACCTCGGTGAGGGCGGCGGAGGCCATGGAGCAGGCTGAGCCGACCTCGCCCTGGCAGCCGACCTCGGCCCCGGAGATCGAGGCGTTCTCCTTGAAGAGGACGCCGATGGCGGCGGCGGTGAGGAGGAAGCGGACGACGCCGTCGTCGTCGGCGTGGGGGACGAAGCGGGTGTAGTACGTCAGGACGGCCGGGATGATGCCGGCGGCGCCGTTGGTGGGGGCTGTGACGATGCGGCCGCCGGCGGCGTTCTCTTCGTTGACCGCCAGGGCGAACAGGGTCACCCAGTCCATGGCCTGGAGCGGGTCCTTCTCGGGGGGCTCGGTCTGCAGGCGGCGGTAGAGCTGGTTGGCGCGGCGCTTGACCTTGAGGCCGCCGGGCAGGACGCCCTCCTTGGCGATGCCGCGGCGGACGCAGTCCGACATGACGTGCCACAGGTTGAGGATTCCGGTGCGGATCTCCTCCTCGGTGCGGCCGAAGGCCTTCTCGTTCTCCAGCACCAGTGCCGAGATCGACAAGCCCGTGTTCGAGCAGTGTTTGAGGAGCTCCTCGCCTGTGGTGAAGGGGTACGGGAGCACGGTGTCGTCGGGCTTGATGCGGTCGGCGCCGGTGGCCTTCTCGTCCACGACGAAGCCGCCGCCGACCGAGAAGTAGACCTTCTCGCGCAGTTGCTCGCCGGAGGCGGAGAAGGCGGTGAAGCGCATGCCGTTCGGGTGTTCGGGGAGGGAGATCTTGCGTTCGAAGATCAGGTCCTCGCCGACGACGAAGGGGATCTCATGGGTGCCGTAGAGGGCGACCGTGCCGGACGCGCGCATCGCGGCCAGGCGGTCGTCGATCGTGTCCACGTCCACGAGCTCGGGCTTCTCGCCCGACAGGCCCAGCAGGACGGCCTTGTCGCTGCCGTGGCCCTTGCCGGTGAGGCCGAGTGAGCCGTACAGGATGGCCTTGACGCGCGCCACGCGCGGCAGGAGGCCGTCCTCGTGCAGGCCGCGGGCGAACTTGTGGGCGGCCGCCATCGGGCCCCCCGTGTGGGAGCTGGAAGGCCCGATGCCTATCTTGAAGAGGTCGAAGACGCTGATCGCCATTGATGGGGCGCCCTTCGTGCTAGGCCGGGGCCCGCGATCGGGCCCCGGCAAAATGGGTCAGGACTCGCCTGAGGTGAGCCCGGCGTACTCCTCGGCGGACAGCAGGTCCCGCGGGTCGCCTTCCACGCGGACGCGGAACATCCAGCCCTCGCCGTACGGGTCGCTGTTGACGAGCGACGGGTCGTCCGCGACGGCCTGGTTGATCTCGACGATCTCGCCGCCGACAGGCGAGTAGATCTCACTCACGGACTTGGTCGACTCCACCTCGCCGACGGAGTCGCCGCCCTCGACGTTCGAACCGACATCGGGGAGCTGCACGTAGACCACGTCACCGAGGGCCTCGGCGGCGTAGGCCGTGATGCCGACGGTCACGGTCAGCCCGTCATCGAGCCCGGCCACCCACTCGTGCTCCTTGGTGTAGCTCAGCTCGTCAGGGATGTTGCTCACTTCTTCCTCCTGTAAAAGGGCAGCTCTACCAGGTCCATAGGTTCTTGGCTGCCCCGGATGTCCACAGCCAGGCCTTCTTCGACGCCGGTGTCCACGTAGGCCATCGCGATGGGCTTGCCCAGGGTCTGGGAAGGCGCACCGCTGGTGACCTCGCCGACGACGGCGCCGTCTTTGGTGACCGGGTAGCCATGGCGCGGCACCCGGCGGCCCCGCGCGACCAGGCCGACGAGGCGGCGCCGCGGCGGGTCGTCCTTGACCGCCTCGAGCGCCGACCTGCCGACGAAGTCGCCGGGCTTGTCGAATTTCACCACTCTGCCCAGCCCCGCGTCGAACGGGGTGAGCTCGACGCTGAGCTCGTTGCCGTACAGCGGCATGCCTGCCTCGAGGCGGAGCGTGTCGCGGCTGGACAGGCCCGCGGGCTTGATCCCGTACGGCTCGCCGGCCGCCATGAGGGCGTGCCAGAGCGGCGCGGCGTCCTCGTTCGCGACGAAGAGCTCGAAGCCGTCCTCGCCGGTGTAGCCGGTACGGGCGATCAGCGCCTGCCGGCCGTCCACCACGCTGGGCAGGCCCGCGTAGTACTTGAGACCGTCGAGGTCGGCGCCGGTGAGGGTGGCCAGAATCTCCTGGGAGCGCGGGCCTTGGACGGCGATCAACGCGTACTGGTCGGAGCGGTCATCGACGACCACGTTGTACGCCTTCGCGCGCTCCTTCAGCTCATTTCCGACTTTTTCGTAGTTCGAGGCGTTCGCTACCACCATGAACTCCTCGTCCCCGAGCCGGTAGACGATGAGGTCGTCGAGCACTCCGCCCTGCCCGTTCACGATCATGGTGTATCTGGCCCGACCGGGCGTCAACGCCGACAGATGTCCGACCAGCGCGTAGTCCAGGGCCTGTCCGGCCTGCGGGCCCGTCAGGAAGATCTCTCCCATGTGGGAGAGGTCGAACAGCCCGGCCGCCTGCCGGACGGCGTTGTGCTCCGCGGACTCGCTGCCGTACCGGAGCGGCATGAGCCACCCCGCGAAGTCGGTGAGCGTGGCGCCGAGGCTCTCGTGAACGTCTCGTAGCGGTGTCGGTCGGGACATTTATCGCACCTCAGGACAGGATCGGATGCCAGCATCCTCCCCCTCTGTCATCGATGCCTGAGAGCTTCGCCCGGGTTTTGCCGGACTTTCACCTTCGGCGAGGCCCACAGGCCTGCTTTCCAGAGGTCACCTCGTCCGTGCGGTCCTTTGCCTTGAGAGGTTCGCGGGGAGGGCTTGCTCCTTCAGGGACCCTGACCGGCTTGTCAGGGTGCTCTCCCGCACGGTTTCGTCGGTGATGTCCGCAAGCCTAGTGCCGTTGTGGGGGTCTTGTCGCGTACGGGCCTTTCGTGAACCGCTCGGGTGGCGCCGACGTTTGAGTGGGCATGAATCGGCGAATGGCGGCGCTCGGACTCGTGGCCGCTCTGACCATCACGTCCTGCGGCGACCAGCAGGCCACAGTGCAGCCGGCTCGGTACGAGGCCAGCCTGACGGTGCTCGAAGGCGGTGGGCACGGCCCGCAGTTGTGCATGGTCGTGGCCGAGTCGCTCCCGCCGCAGTGCGGCGGCCCCGATGTCGTCGGCTGGGACTGGAGCAAGGTGAAGCACGAGTCGCTGCGCGGGGTGAAGTGGGGTGAGTACCGGGTGGTCGGGACCTGGGACGGCGCCAGGCTGACCCTGACGGAGCCGCCGGGGGAGCCGGTGCGGCGCCAGGAGGGTCCGGACGGCCACGACAGGTTCGCGAGCCCGTGCCCCGAGCCCGCGGGCGGCTGGCGGCCCGTCGAGCCGGCGAAGACGACCGAGCGGACCATGAACGAGGCGATCGAACGGGCCAGGACGGCCGAGGAGTTCGCGGGCGCCTGGATCGACCGGCTCGGGCCAGAGCCCGGCCCCGAGCAGGAAGAGACCCTCGACGCGCGTAAATACGTGGTCAACCTGAGGTTCACCGGCGAGTTGCAGGGCCGGGAGGCGTGGATCCGCGAGGTGTGGGGCGGCGCGCTGTGCGTGACCGGCGCCCGGCACGGCGAGGCCGAGTTGCAGCGCATCCAGCGGGAGGCCGAGGCCGCGGTGGGCGACGGCCTCGTGTCGGCGTCCACCGATGAGATCTCGAACCAGGTGAAGGTGAGCACCTGGCTTGCCGGCGACGACCTGCGCCGCACGTTCGACCAGAAGTACGGCGCAGGTGTCGTCGTCTTCGACAGCGTGCTCAAGCGCGTCGGCTAGCGGCCGGCCGCCCGATGGCGTGCTCAGCCCGTCCGCTGACGGCAGGCGGCCACGAAGGTTTCGAAGATCGCGCAGTCCTCGGCCGCCTCCGGGTGCCACTGCACGGCCATCGTGAACGGCCCCGAGTCCGTTTCGACCGCCTCGATCGTGCCGTCCTCGGCGGTGGCGGTGACCGTGAGACCGGCGGCGAGACGGTCGATGGCCTGGTGGTGGTAGTGCGGGACCGTCACGGGTTCCGTGCCCAGCGCCTTGGCCAGGCGCGTGCCCGGCACGGGGACGACGGGCAGCGGGCCGAAGCGGCCGGGCGCGGGGGAGTGCCCCTCGTGCCCGACCACGTCGGGGAGGTGCTGGTGCAGGGTGCCCCCGAGGGCGACGTTGAGCACCTGGAGGCCGCGGCAGATCCCCAGGTACGGCAGCCCGGCGTCGAGTGCCGCGCCCAGCAGGGCGAACTCGGCCTCGTCCCGGAACTTGCGGACGTAGCCGACCTTCTCCCCGGGCTCCTCGCCGTACCTGGCCGGATCGATGTCGCCCCCGCCGGCCAAAATGAGCCCGTCCAGTCGCTCGACCAGCCGCGCCGGATCGCCGGCCGGCGGCAATACGACCGGCTGCCCGCCGGCGCGGACGACCTGCTCCACGTACATGTACGGCAGCAGCGCGACGGTCATGTCCGCCCACACCGTGAACTTCGCCGGCTCGACGTAACAGGTGATCCCGATGACCGGACGCACGATTCCTCCTAGAGCGGCGTCACGTAGGCGCCGGAGATGCCGCCGTCCACCAGGAACTCGCTGGCCGTGATGAACGACGCGTCGTCGCTGGCCAGGAACGCCACCGCCGCTGCGATCTCCGTCGCCTCGGCGAAACGCCCCACAGGAACGTGCACCAGCCGCCGCTGCGCCCGCTCCGGATCCTTGGCGAACAACTCGCGCAGCAGCGGCGTGTTCACCGGCCCCGGGCAGAGCGCGTTCACCCTGATGCCCTCCCTGGCGAACTGCACGCCCAGCTCCCGCGACATCGCCAGCACCCCGCCCTTGGAGGCGGTGTAGGAGATCTGCGACGTCGCCGACCCCATCACCGCCACGAACGACGCCGTGTTGATGATCGAACCCTTCCCCTGCCGCCGCATGTACGGGATGACGTGCTTGCAGCACAGGTAGACGCTGGTCAGGTTGACCTCCTGGACGCGCCGCCAGGCGTCGATCCCGGTCTCCAGGATCGAGTCGTCGTCGGGCGGCGAGATGCCGGCGTTGTTGAAGGCGATGTCGACGCCGCCGTACGTGTCGTACGCCGTCC
Source organism: Nonomuraea turkmeniaca (assembly GCF_005889735.1). Taxonomy (GTDB): domain Bacteria; phylum Actinomycetota; class Actinomycetes; order Streptosporangiales; family Streptosporangiaceae; genus Nonomuraea; species Nonomuraea turkmeniaca. The sequence continues at coordinate 48,394 of NZ_VCKY01000022.1, read as the reverse complement.
GGAACATCCGGACGACGTCGTCCTCGCTGGTCACGTCGGCCTTGACGAAGAGGCCGCCGACCTCGTTCGCGGCCTTGGCGCCCGCCTCCTCGTCGACGTCCACGCAGACGACCTTGGCACCCTCCTCGGCGAACCTGCGGGCCGTGGCCAGCCCGATGCCGCTGCCCGCGCCGGTGATGACCGCCACCCGATCCTGCAACCGCTGCACGATGTATCACTCCCAGGAGATGAAGACGTTCTTGGTCTCGGTGAACGCCGCCAGGGCGTCGGGGCCGAGCTCCCTGCCGAGGCCGGACTGCTTGAAGCCGCCGAAGGGGGTCCAGTAGCGGACGGAGGAGTTGGAGTTCACCGAGAGCGCGCCCGACTCGACGGCCCTGGCCACCCGCAGGGCCCGCCCGACGTCGCGGGTCCAGATGGAGCCGCTCAGTCCGTACGGGGTGTCGTTGGCGATCCTGACGGCGTCCGCCTCGTCCTTGAACGGCACCACCGACACCACGGGCCCGAAGATCTCCTCGGTGAACGCCCGGTCGGTGACGTCGGGAGTCAGCACGGTCGCCGGGTACCAGTAGCCCTTCCCCTGCGGGCACGTTCCCTGGAGGTAGGGGTCCTGGACGAAGCCGCGGACGCGTTCCAGGTGCTCGGCGCTGATCAGCGGGCCCATCTCGGTGCTCTCGTCGAGCGGGTCGCCGACCTTGACGGCCCGGACGGCGGGGACGAGGAGCGCCATGAACGCGTCGTACACGTCGGCCTGGACGAGCAGCCTGGAGCGGGCGCAGCAGTCCTGGCCGGCGTTGTCGAACACCGCGTAGGGCGCCGCCTTCGCCGCCTTCTCGAGATCCGCGTCCGCGAAGATGATGTTCGCCGACTTGCCGCCCAGCTCCAGCGTCACCCGTTTCACCTGCGCGGCCGCTTTGGCGGCGATCTCCTTGCCCACCTCGGTCGAGCCGGTGAACACGATCTTGGCCACGTCCGGGTGCTCGACCAGCCGGGCCCCCGCGACCTCCCCTGCCCCAGGCAGAACCTGGAGCACCCCCTCGGGGAGGCCCGCCGCCAGGGCCAGCTCCGCCAGCCTCAGCGCCGTCAGCGGAGTCCATTCCGCAGGCTTGACGATCACGGTGTTACCGGCCGCGAGCGCGGGGGCCACGCCCCACGACATGATCAGCATGGGGAAGTTCCATGGCACGATGACGCCCACGACACCCAGGGGCTCCTGGAACGTGATGTCCACGCCGCCGGGCACCGGGATCTGCTTGCCGTGGTCACGTTCGGGGGCGGCCGCGTAGAAGTGCAGGACGTCGCGTACGGCGCCGGCCTCCCACCTGGCGTTCGCGATCGGGTGCCCCGCGTTGGCCAGCTCCAGCCCCGCCAGCTCCTCACCGTGCTCGCCCACGAGGTCGGCGAAACGCCGCAGCAGCCGCGCCCGGTCGCCTGGCGTCACCTCCCGCCACGCCGGGTACGCCTTCCTGGCACGCTCCACCGCCCGGTCGACCTCGGCCGCGTCGGCCAGTTCGACCTCGGCGAGCACGTCTTCGGTCGCCGGATTAACGATCTTCATTCTCACATCCGTTCAAACCCGCGGAACAACTCCCAATCCGTCACCGCCGCGTCGAACGCGGCCAGTTCTACCCGTGCGTTGTTCGCGTAGTGCTCGACCACGTCCTCGCCGAACGCCACGCGGGCCAGCTTCGACCCCTCGAACAGGGCCAGCGCGTCGCGCAACGTGTGCGGCACGGTCTCGGCTCCGGAGGTGTAGGCGTTGCCCTCGAACGCGTCCTCCAGCGGCAGCTCGTTGTCGATCCCGTACAACCCGGCCGCGATCAGCGCCGACACCGCCAGGTAAGGGTTGACGTCGCCGCCGGGCACGCGGTTCTCCACACGCAGCGACAGGCCGTGGCCGACGAGGCGCAGCGCGCAGGTGCGGTTGTCGACGCCCCACTTGACGGCCGTGGGGGCGAAACTGCCGGGCACGTAGCGCTTGTAGGAGTTGATGTTGGGGGCGTACAGGAGGGTGAGCTCGCGCAGGCAGGCCTGCTGGCCGGCGATGAAGCGGGCGCCGAGCGGCGAGAGCCCGTACGGCCCTTCGCCCGCCATCACCGGGTCGCCATCCACAGTGCGCAGCGAGATGTGGATATGGCAGGAATTGCCCTCGCGCTGGTTCGGCTTGGCCATGAAGGTGATCGACTTGCCGTCCTGGGCGGCGATCTCCTTCGCGCCGTTCTTGTAGATGGCGTGGTTGTCGCAGGTCTTGAGCGCCTCGTCGTAGCGGAAGGCGATCTCGTGCTGGCCCAGGTTGCACTCGCCCTTGGCGGACTCGACGTACAGGCCGGCGCCTTCCATGCTCCGCCTGATGCGGCGCAGGAGCGGCTCGATGCGGGCGGTGCCGAGGAGGGAGTAGTCGACGTTGTAGAGGTTCGCGGGCGACATGTCGCGATAGGCGCGCTTCCAGGCGTCCTCGTAGCTGTCCTCGTAGACGCAGAACTCCAGCTCCGTGCCCACGTACGCGGCCAGGCCGCGCTCGGCCAGGCGGGTCAGCTGCTTGCGCAGGATCTGGCGGGGCGAGGCGGTCACGTCGCCGCCGCCCTCCCACGCCAGGTCCGCCATCAGCATCGCGGTCCCCTCCTGCCACGGCACCCGGCGCAGCGTCGCCAGGTCCGGCTTCATCACGAAGTCGCCGTACCCGCGGTCCCAGGACGACATCGCGTACCCGGCGACGGTGTTCATGTCCACGTCCACCGCGAGCAGGTAGTTGCAGCCCTCGGAGCCGTGGTGCAGCACCTCGTCGAGAAAGTAGCGCGCCGACAACCTCTTGCCCTGCAACCGGCCCTGCATGTCGGCGATCGCCAGCAGCACGGTGTCGATCCGCCCGGCGGCCACCTCGTCACGCAGCTCTCCGACGCTCAGGAACCCTTCGCTCACGTGACGTCGCTCCGATCTGGCCTAGCGCGCTTTCCCGTTGATTGGGCTAGTCTCAGACCATTGATGTGCATGCCGGGATCGCTTGTCAAGACCTGAGGACACGTTGGACGAGTCGGCGCGTTTGATGACGGTGTTGCGCCCGGTCAGGGCGGGCAACGCCTTCGAGGAGACCGTGGAACGGCTGCTCCAGGCCATCAAGCTGGGCGTGGTGGCGCCGGGCGACAAGCTGCCGGCGGAGCGCGAGCTGGCCGTACGGCTCGGCATCAGCAGGGTGACCCTCCGCGAGGCGATCCGCGCCCTGTCGGACGCGGGCTACCTGGATGTACGGCGGGGGCGGTATGGAGGGGCCTTCGTCACGTACGAGCCGCCCAAGCCCGACGCGGGCGACCTCCGGCAGGCCGTGGCGGAAATGGGCGTGGACGACCTCGCCGACGCGCTGACGTTCCGGCTGGCCGTGGAGTGCGGCGCGGCCCAGGTCCTGGCCGCCTCGGGGCTGACCGGCGAGAAGCGGGCCGACCTGCTCCGCAGGTTGTCGGAGCTGAACGAGGCGTCCCTGGAGGACTACCGCCGCCTCGACACGGCCTTCCACCTGTCCATCGCCGAGCTGACGGGCTCGACCCTGCTGGCCACGACCTGCGCCGACGCGCGGTCCCGGGTGAGCGACCTGCTGAACGCCATCCCGATGCTCCAGGTCAACCTGGACCACGCCGCCGTCCAGCACCAGGCCATCGTGGACGCCATCCTGGCCGGCGACCCAGACGCGGCGCGCCGGGCCATGACCGAGCACCTGGAGGGCACCGCCGCCCTTCTGCGAGGGTTCCTCTCCTGACGCGATCCCGGCAAGCGCCTCGTACCATCGTTCCTAAGTCATGGGGGATTGGTTTCAGCACGACATCGTCGCCACAGGACGGCTGCCGCTGTTCTGTTACTTCGTCACGCTCATCGTTGCCTTCATCGCCACGCGCATCAACGTGCGCCTGATCAGGGCGAAGGTCGGCTGGTTCCGCAACGTGAACGTGGGGGAGATGCACATCCACCACGTCGTGTTCGGCGTCATCCTGATGCTGATCGGCGGCGTGACCGGGCTCATCGTGTCGTCCGCCTCGCAGGCGGGGTACGTGGTCGCGGCCTGCGTGTTCGGTGTCGGGTCCGCGCTGGTGCTGGACGAGTTCGCGCTGATCCTGCACTTGCACGATGTGTACTGGGAGGAGGAAGGGCGCACGTCGGTCGACGCGGTCTTCATCGCCGTCGCCGTGACCGGCCTGCTGCTTATCGGCCTGCGTCCGTTGATATGGGACTACGGCACCTGGGTCAATCCCACCGCGCTGATCATCGCCAACCTGGTGCTGGCGGTGATCACACTGCTGAAGGGGAAGATCTGGACGGGCATGGCGGGGCTGTTCGTACCTCCCATGCTGCTGGTCGGGGCGATCCGCCTGGCGCGGCCCGGGTCGCCGTGGGCGCACTTGTTCTTCGCCAAGAAGTCGCCGCGCAAGATGGCGCGGGCGATCCATCGTGAGGAGAGGTGGCGGAGGCCGGTGATCCGGGCCAAGATCGCCTTCCAGGAGTTTCTCTCCGGGCGTCACGATCTGCCTTCCACACGACGTGGCCGTCGGCATAGTTGAGGTACGGCGCTTCCTTCCTGGTACGCGGGGCTGATGGAGAAGTCCCCGATTCCCTGGACGACCTCCCCAGCCCGGCTGAGGGCGCTGTGCCTCTGCCGCATGCGGTGTCGCCCGGGCAGCGGACGACGGCGACGTCGACTACGAGGCTGAGGACGTGCCCGATATCGACTGATCTTCGCGGATCACCGGTGTGAGCAGGGGGCGCTTGGCGGTGCGGCCGTCGCCTGAGGAGCGGCCGCGGAGACGGCGGCCGAACCACGGGCCCAGATACGCCGCCAGCCACCGCGCCTCCGTCGCCGCCAGCCGCCAGGCGGGCGGCGTGGGCAGCGGGGGCAGCGGAGCCATCCAGGTGTCGTCGCTGCCCGGCAACCCCAGGGCGTGCGCCACGGCGTCGGCGAACCTGGCATGGCCGGCCGGGCTCGCGTGCAGCCGATCGAAGCTCCACATCCTGGCGTCGGCGATGTACGCCAGCGGGAAGGTGTCGATCAGCGTGACCCCGTGACGGGCGGCGGCCGTGCGGATGCGGTCGTTGAAGTCGAGCAACCTGGGCACGAGCGGCCGGGCCAGCGGCGTGATTCTGGAGATGTCGGGGAAGGTCACGGTGACCACGTGGGCCCCGGCGCCGGTCAGGGCGGCGAACATGTCCTCGACCACGCCGGCCACCGCGGCGGGGTCGAAGCCGGGTCGGGTCACGTCGTTCATGCCCGCCATGACCGTGGCCAGGTCGGGGCGCAGCTCCAGGGCGGCCGGCAACTGCTCGTCGCGGATCTGGGCGGCCCGGCGGCCGCGGACGGCGAGGTTGGCGTAGAGCAACTCGGGATTGGCGCGGGCCAGGTGCTCGGCGACGCGGTCGGCCCAGCCGCGGTGGCCGCGGACGTCGTCGCCGTCGCCCAGGCCCTCGGTCTGGCTGTCGCCGAGCGCGACGTATCGGCTGTAGGTCATGAGGTCGTCCTTCCGGCGTGGGCGGCGCGCTCGCTCAGCGTCCGCGCGGTCTGCAGGCACCAATCGCGCATCTCCCGCTCCAGCCGGCATCCGGCCAGGCAGGACAGGTAGGGGCCGATGCGGCCCCCTTCTCGCAGGAACGTCGCCTCGTCCCGGTCGCCGCGCAGGCGCACCAGGGTCTGCTCGAAGGACGCCAGTTTGGCGGCGGCCTGCTCGGCCCGCTCCTGGAGTTGCGCGATCACCGGAGCCGGGTCGAGCACGTCCACGGCGTGGACCTTGACGGCCAGGTCCTCGCGAATGAGCAACGGCTTGGCCGGTGCCGCGGCGAAGGACGCCAGCTCCGCGACGCCGGCGTCGGTGACCTTGAACACTCGCTTGTTGGGGCGTCCTTGCTGGACGACCTCCCGGCCGGTCACCAGGCCTTCGGCTTCGAGCTTGGTCAGCTCGGCGTAGAGCTGCTGCGGGGCGGCGTACCAGAAGTTGGAGACGCCGACGTCGAAGATCTTGGTGAGCTGGTAGCCGCTGTACTGGCCGTCGAGCAGGGCCGCGAGGACGGCGTGTCGGAGGGCCATAGGCTAGTCATGCCCATGATTAGTCATGGACATGACTATAGGCCGGAGGCGGCCCTCACGCTAGAGGGCGATGACCGAGCGGAGGACGAGCCCCGTGCCCAGGAGCACGACCATCGTGGCCGTGCCGAGCGGGGCCAGGCCGGACACCTTGGCGGCCAGGCGGCGGCCGGCTGAGGCACGTTGTTCCAGGCGGTCCACCAGCTTGACCAGGAGCAGGCCGGTGATGGTGAGAGTCGCGGCCATGCCGATGCCGTAGGCGGTCACCAGCGCCACGCCGAACCAGGTGCGGCCGAGAGCGATCGCGCCGAGGAGGACGATCAAGGCTGATGGGCTGGGGACGAGGCCGCCGGCCACGCCGAGTCCGACAAGTCCGGCGCGCCGTCGCTTGCCCCGACCCTCGACCGCGTGCTCGTGCTCGTGTTCGTGCTTGTCCGGGTGCTCGTGCTCGTGGCCGTGCTCGTGGCCGTGGCCGTGGCCGTGGCCGTGCCCGTGGCCATGACTGTGGCCGTGGAGGGTGCCGTGGCGGGCGTTCAGGAGGAGGCGGAGGCCGATGACGGCGATCAAGGCGCCGCTGGCCACGCCCAGCCAGGCCAGCACCGACTCCCCGGCCAGCGCCGTGAACACGGTCAGCAGCAACCCCACCACCAGCACCCCGACCGTGTGCGTGGCCGTCACCGTCGCGCCCACCACGACCGCGTCGCGCGGACGGCCGCGCCGCCCGGCCAGGTACGCGGCCATGATGGTCTTGCCGTGCCCGGGGATCAGCGCGTGCCCGGCGCCCAGCACCACGGCCAGCCCGACGGCCAGCAGTCCGAGCGGCACCGTCAGCGAGTCCGAGCCGACCAGTTGGGTGAACGTCCGGTCCAGGGCGGTCAGCGCGTCGCCGATGGGCCTGCCGATCTCGACTCCACCGGGCACGGCCGCGCCACCGCCGCCGTCCGAGGCGCCCGGGGCCGACAGGCCAGCGCCCAGGCGGGACACGGTCAGCGTGGCCGTGCGCTGGTCGAGCGGGTCGGACAGCAGGTCGTCCGGGTACGCCCGCAGCTCCCGACTCACGCTCACGGCTGGCACCGACGAGCGCGTCAGGCGCACCCCGTCCCCGACGGCGGTGATCTCCCGCCAGCCGATCCTGTCCTGCTCGAACCCGTCGTTGAACTCCACGGCACCCGAAGCGCGGACCGCGGCGACGAGCCGGCAGGTCAGCCGGCTGATCTCGAGACCCCCTTCGCCGGGCGCGTAGGCGAACTCGGAGCCCGCCACCCGCCACGGCACCGCCCTGCCCGCGACCACGAGCCGCTGGGCAGCGGCGAGCGCGGCGCAGCGGCGGGCCGCGTACCCGGCGTTCACCTGCGGCTTGGCCTGCAGGGTCGGCAGCTCGGCCAGGTCCACGACGGCGAGGTTGCGCACCTCGGAGGGGGTGATCCGCAGGCCGTTGTAGTGGTTGACGGTGAACTTGCCCATCGGGTGTGACGACGACGCCTGGGCCGCGCCGGGCAGCAGGACGCCCGCGCACAGGGACAGCAGCAGGGCCGCCACGGCGGACAGCAGGCCGAGCCGGACCGGTCTCATGAGAACCTCGCGAGGGCGGACAGTGACGGATCGAAGCCGGGGTCGATGCGCATCGAGCGGCCGAGAGCCTGCTCGATCTTGGCGCGGTGATAGCTGAGCAGCGGGTTCCGCCAGCCGGTGGAGGTGGCCTTCTTCGCGTACGGCAGCGCCTCCTCCGGCTGGCCCGCCTTGTACAGGGACCAGGCGAGGGCGTCGGCGGCGACGGGGTTGGAGTTGCGGTCGTACTCGGCCCTGGCGTGCTTCACGGCCTGCTGCGGGTCCCCGTGGTCGGACTCGAACTCGGCCCACGTCAGGTGGTCCCGCACGCCCGCGGACTCGAAGAGTCGCCGCTGTGCCTTGAGCAGCGTCCAGTCAGGCTGCTGCCCGGCCTTGAGCTGGGTCTCGCCCTGCTCGATGAGGTATTGGGGGAGCGGGAGCCGTTCGACCACCCGCTCGTAGATGCCGAGCGCCTCGGTCAGGCGGCCGCCGAGCGCCGCCGCCTTGGCCTGGCCCGCGAGGGCCGGCGTGTAGGCGGGGTAGGCCTGCAGGGCCTTGGTGTACCAGTCGTTCGCGGTGGCCAGATCGCCGGAGTGAAGCGCCAGCTCGCCCAGGTAGTAGCGGGCGTAGGCGACGTCGGCGGGCAGCCACGCGTCCTTGTGCGCGTACTCCAGGTACTTGCGGGCACCGTCCACGTCGCCGCGCAGCTCGGCGGCGTACGAGGCGCGGGCGAACGCCGCCACCCCCGGGCGCAGGTCCAGCATCTTGGCCACCGCCCGCTCGGCGCCGCGCAGGTCCCCGAGCTGGGTCTTGGCGTCCGCCAGCACGCCGTAGGCCGCGGCCGAGTACGGGTTGGCGTCGAGAGCACGCTGGGCCAGCCGTACCGCGTCGGAGAACTCGTGGCGGCCCGCCGCCAGGGCGGCCTGGCCCGCGAGCACCGCGTCGTCGCCGGCCCTCAGCTTGGCGGCGGTGTCGAGCGCGCCCTCGGCCTTGGCGTAGTACGACGGGTCGCCGGTGATCCTGGCCTGGTCCACGTACTGGGAGGCGAGCTCCGCCCAGCCCCGGTAATCGCCGGGCAGGCGCTTGAGCCGCTCCTGGAGGGTCTCGGTGTAGGGCTTGGCCGCCGCGGCAGGCTCGGGCGCGGGCGTCACGGAGAAGGAGACGATCGTAAAGATCATTGCCCCGATGAGGGCGAATCCGGCGAATGTCGCGAGGGTGCGCATGTCGAAGGCTCCAGAGCTGGATGTCGGGCCGGCCGGCCGTGACGGGGAGCACGGCCGGCCGGCCCTCTCTGTGGCGGCAGACGATGGGAGACGGGAGTCTGCCGCCGGGGTGGACCGGCCGGTTCGGAGAGAGAGGGAACCGGCCGGTCGGGTCTAGCGCTGGTTCACAGCGACGTTGCTGGGCAGCGGGATGTACGGGAACGACTGCCCGAACGGCTTGTCGTTCCTGTCCACCTTGTCCGTCAGGCCGGGCACGAGCTTGCCGGACTGCGCGGCGCCGGCCACGGCCTGCAGCTCGATGTCCACGACGTCGTCGCCGAGGCGGCGGCCGTTCGGGAAGCCCTGCAGGTCACCGGCCAGGACGCCGAGCCTGTTCGGGTCCTTGGAGGGCGGGATCGACATGTTGAGCCGCAACTGCTCGGAGGGGCGCAGCTTGCCCGCGTCCTTGTTGAGCACCTGCGAGTTCAGGTCGGCCTTGATCGGGCCGTTCTGCTTGGCGATGCCGGTCAGGAAGATCTCGACCAGGTCGTTACGCGGGGTCGCGGGGGCCTTGATCCCGTAGATGGCCTCGAGCAGCCTCGCGACCTCGGGGTCGGTGACCCGCTTGACCAGCGCGTCCACGTCGGCGTCCTTCGACGGGTCCAGGGCGTTGTAGGCGTCCTTGAGCCCGGCGGGCGAGACGACCTCGTTCACCAGCGGGTTGCACAGGCGCGAGACCTGGACGAACCTGCTGCCGTTGAACTTGTCGGTCGTCGAGCAGATGCCGATCACCGGGTTGCGCGTGGGGTCGCCCTTGAGCGCCAGGTCCTTCTGGGGCACCTGCAGGCCGATCGTGTTGACGTTGTAGCCCCTGGTGGTGTCCTGGCCGACCTCGGACAGGTTGCCGCCGTAGAGCAGGTCGAACACGCGCAGGTCCAGGAAGAACGCCTCGTCCGACTGGCCGGCGAAGGTCTTGCCGCCGTTCGGCAGGTTCTTGATGGACTGGGCGCGCAGGGTGCCGTAGTCGGGCATGGAGGCCGGGCCGACGTTGCTCGGCGCGGCGATGCCGTCGGAGACCAGCGTCTGGGTGCCGCCCGGCGTGATGCGCTTGAGCGTGTAGCGCTGGCGGAAGAGCAGGTTGGGGTCGTTCAGCGAGGTGACGGGGCCGTTGTTGTACAGGAACGTGGTGTTGCCGCGCTTGTCCTCGTCGCGGAACGTCCACTGGTAGGTGATGTCGGTCTTCGCGTCACCGTCGTTGTCGATCTTGATGTTGTACCGCGCGCGGGTGTTCCACGGGTAGAAGTTGGGGCCGCCGTTGGGCTCCTGGAAGCCGTTCCAGTTGGCCAGCAGGGTCACCGAGTCGGGCTTGTCGGGGCTGACGAACGCGTACACGTCGGTGTTGTCGTGCTGCGGGTCACCCGCGATCATGGGAGCCTCGCGGTGCGAGGAAGCGATGCCGGAGTCGGTACGGAGCACGGCCAACGACGACGCGGCAACCGCTGCGGCGAGGCCAAGTCCGACAAGAGCGCGCCGGTTGATCCGGAGCTCCATTTTCGGTCCTTTCGAAGGGCTGATCGGTTGGTGCGAGGTTCCGGCCGGGTTCCTCGACGCCCTATTCGTCCGCGGGCCGCATCCGGATGTCGGTCTCCTCCTCAAGGATGAGGGTCAACCAAAGTTGACATACTTAGGTCGTCAATTTAGGTTGACCGGTGTGGATTTCGCGGTCTCGTTCGTTGGAGCAGATCGAGCTTTGTGATGTCGAGACGGGAGATATGATGATCAAGGAGCTGCTCGCCTACGTGCGGCCGCACCGGAAGGTCCTGCTCGTGGGCGGGGTGCTGAGCTTGATCGGCTCGGCGGCCGGGTTATCGATGCCGTTGCTGGCCAAGTACGTCGTGGACGCCTTCGGCGGAGCCGGATCCATGGCCGGGCCGCTGCTGGGGTTAACCGCGGCGGTGCTGATCGGTGCCGTCGTGTCGGCCGGCGGCAGCTACTTGATGGAGCGCACCGGCGAGGGGATCGTGCTCGGCGCCCGGCGCAGGCTCGTGGACCGGATGCTCCGGCTCAGGGTCGCCGACGTGGACCGGCTCAAGCCCGGCGACCTGCTGTCGCGGGTGACCGGTGACACGACGTTGCTGCGCTCGGTGCTGACCAACGGCATCGTCGAGTCGGTCGGCGCGGCGTTCATGCTGGTCGGAGCCATCATCATGATGGCGGCCATGGACGGCGTGCTGCTGCTGATCACGCTGCTCGTGATCGTGGTGATCGGCGGGCTCGTCGCGCTCATCATGCCGAAGATCCAGCGGGCGCAGTCGCAGGCCCAGGAGGCCGTGGGCGAGATGGGCGCGGTGCTGGACCGGGCGCTGCAGGCGTACCGGACCGTCAAGGCGAGCGGCGCGGAAGAGCGGGAGATCGCCGTGGTCGGCGACGCGGCGGTGCGGGCCCGCGACCGGGGGCTGCAGGTGGCCGGGTGGACGTCGCTGGCCGGGGTGGCGACGTGGATGGCGGTGCAGATCGCGTTCCTGTGCGTGCTGGCGGTCGGCGGAGCCAGGGTCGCGTCGGGCACGCTGGAGGTGTCGTCGCTGATCGCGTTCCTGCTCTACCTGTTCTACCTGGTGCCGCCGATCGGGCAGCTCGTCCAGGGCGGGGTCCAGCTCCAGCAGGGGCTGGCCGCGATGAAGCGCATCAAGGAGATCGAGGAGCTTCCGGCCGAGCCCGCTGAGCCGGTCGTGGTGGCGGGCGCGGTCGAGCCGATCGGGGTCACGTTCCAGGATGTGGTGTTCCGGTACGGCGAGGACCGTCCCCTCGTCCACGACGGGGTCAGCTTCGAGGTGCCGCCCGGCGGGCTGACCGCGCTGGTGGGGCCGTCGGGGGCGGGCAAGTCCACGGTCTTCGGCCTGCTCGAACGCTTCTACGAGCAGCAGGACGGGAAGATCGTGATCGGCGGGCGGGACATCCGCGACTGGCCGATCGGCGAGTTGCGCGCCGCGCTCGGGTACGTCGAGCAGGACGCCCCCGTGCTGGCCGGCAGCCTCCGCGAGAACCTGCTCTTCGCCGCCCAGGACGCCACCGAGGAGGAGTTGCGCCGCGCCATCGCCCGCACCAGGCTCGACGACCTGGTGGGCAGGCTGCCCGAAGGGCTGGAGACGGCGGTCGGGCACCGCGGCGTGCTGCTGTCCGGCGGCGAGCGGCAGCGGGTCGCCATCGCCCGGGCGCTGCTGCGCAAGCCCAGGCTGCTGCTGCTCGACGAGGCGACCTCCCAGCTCGACGCGGTCAACGAGATGCGGCTGCGCGAGGTCATCGCCGAGGTCGCCACGGAGACGACCGTGCTGGTCATCGCGCACCGGCTGTCCACGGTCACGAACGCCGACCGGATCGTGGTCATGGAGGCGGGCAGCGTACGGGCGGTCGGCACCCACGACGAGCTCGTCGGCGCGGACTCCCTGTACCGGGAGCTGGCGGCCACCCAGTTCCTGGTGAGTTAGTCTCTTCGTGAATGAGTCCATTCACGAAGGGGCCCGCCATGACCAGGACCGTTCGCGCGCCGCGAGGCACCACGATCACCGCCAAGGGCTGGCCGCAGGAGGCCGCCCTGCGCATGATCCAGAACAATCTCGATCCCGAGGTGGCCGAGCATCCCGAGCAACTCGTCGTGTACGGGGGATCCGGCAAGGCGGCGCGCGACTGGCCCTCCTTCGACGCGATCGTCAGGACGCTGACGACGCTGGAGGGCGATGAGACCCTGCTCGTGCAGTCCGGGCGGCCCGTGGGCGTGTTCCGGACGCACGAATGGGCGCCGCGCGTGCTGATCGCCAACTCCAACCTGGTGCCCGACTGGGCCAACTGGGAGGAGTTCCGGCGGCTGGAGGCGGCCGGGCTCACCATGTACGGGCAGATGACCGCCGGGTCGTGGATCTACATCGGCACGCAGGGCATCCTGCAGGGCACGTACGAGACGTTCGCGGCCGTCGCCGCCAAGCGGTTCGGCGGGACGCTCGCCGGGACGATCACGCTGACGGCGGGACTGGGCGGGATGGGCGGCGCCCAGCCGCTGGCCGTCACCATGAACGGCGGGGTGGCCATCTGCGTCGACTGCGACCCGCGCTCGGTCGCCCGCCGCATCGAGCACCGCTACCTCGACGTCGAGGCCGCCTCGCCCGAGGAGGCGCTGCGGCTGGCGTACGAGGCCCGCGACGCGCGGCGGCCGCTGTCGATCGGGGTCGTGGGCAACGCCGCCGACGTCGTGCCCGCGTTGCTGGCCCGCGGGGCCGAGATCGACATCGTGACCGACCAGACCTCCGCTCATGATCCGCTGATGTACCTGCCGCTCGGGGTCGCCTTCGAGGACATGGCCGCGTCGCGGGAGAAGGACCCCGCCGGGTTCACCGAGCGGGCCCGTGCCTCGATGGCGCGGCATGTGGAGGCCATGGTCGGGTTCAAGGACGCGGGGGCCGAGGTCTTCGACTACGGCAACTCCATCAGGGGCGAGGCGCGGCTGGCCGGGTACGCGCGGGCCTTCGACTTCCCCGGGTTCGTGCCCGCGTACATCAGGCCGCTGTTCTGCGAGGGGAAGGGGCCGTTCCGGTGGGCGGCGCTCAGCGGCGACCCCGCCGACATCGCCGCCACCGATCGGGCCATCCTGGAGCTCTTCCCCGAGAACGAGGCGCTCAGCCGGTGGATCAGGAAGGCCCGGGAGAAGGTGCACTTCCAAGGGTTGCCGGCGCGGATCTGCTGGCTGGGCTACGGCGAGCGCAACCTGGCCGGGGAGCGCTTCAACGACATGGTGGCGTCGGGCGAGCTTCAGGCGCCGATCGTGATCGGGCGGGATCATCTGGACAGCGGGTCCGTCGCGTCGCCGTACCGTGAGACGGAGGCCATGGCGGACGGGTCGGACGCGATCGCGGACTGGCCGCTGCTGAACGCGATGCTCAACACGGCGTCCGGGGCCGCCTGGGTGTCGATCCACCATGGGGGTGGGGTCGGGATCGGGCGGTCCATCCACTCCGGCCAGGTGACGGTGGCCGACGGCACCGCCTTGGCCGGGGAGAAGCTGAACCGGGTCCTCACCAATGACCCCGGGACGGGGGTCATGCGGCACGTGGACGCCGGCTACGACCGCGCCGCCGAGGTCGCCGACGCCCGCGGTGTCCGCATCCCGATGCGGGAGTCCTGACGCACCCGCCGGGGCCAGCCGGGATGAGAATGCCGGGCAGACAACGTTGGAGGTGGCGTGGCGGACGGATATCACGGTGGGCTCGGTGTGCTGCTGGACGGCCGGAGGTTGTCGCCCGTCCAGCGCAGGATCGCGCACTATCTCAGCGAGCACCTGGACGAAGCGATCTTCCAGTCCAGCGTCGAGCTGGCCGAGCGGGCCGGAGTCAGCCAGCCGTCGGTGACCAGGTTCGCCATGGTGCTCGGTTTCGCCGGATACCCCGAGCTACGTCAGGCACTGCGGCCACTCGTGCTGGGCGGCGGCGACGCAGGAGCGGTGGCCCAGCCGCAGGAGAGCCTGCTGCGCGGCGCCATCGACTGTGAGATCCGCAACCTGGCCCTGGTCCGGGAGCGACTGGCGGCGTTCCCGCTCAAGGAGCTGGGCGAGCAACTGGCCGCCACCGAGCCCCTGCCCGTCCTGGGCCTGCGGGTCTCCTGCGGTCTTGCCACCACGTTCGCCTACTATGCCCGCCGCATCCACCCCGACGTACGGCTGCTCACCCACGGCGGGTCGGAGCTGGCCGACGGGCTGCACGCGGCGCGGCGGGCCGGGGCGGAATGGCTGGTGGCCGTGGTGCTGCCGCGTTACCCCAGGGAGGCGGTGCAGGCCCTGGAGTACGCGGAGAAGCTCGGCCTCAGGGTGGCGGCGATCACCGACAAGCCGGACTTCCCCGCCGAGGTGGTGCTGGACGCGCCCGTCAGCGACCGGCTCGTGTTCGACTCGCACGCGGCGCCGCTGGCCCTGGCCATGGCCCTGGTGGAGGCCATGGCGGACGCGGCGCCGCTCCGTACGCAGGCCCGGCTCGAGGAGTACGAGCGGATGACCGACGAGACCGGGACGTTCCTACCCGGCGATCTTCCGTAGCGACCGCATCGACCAGATCGTGGTGAGCACCGCCAGCCCGATGAACACGGCGAACGCGATCGGGATCGACGTGTCCGCCAGCCGCCCGGCGAACAACGCCCGCCCCGCCTCGACCGCGTGGTAGAGCGGGTTGATCGGCGCGATCGCCTTCATCCAGTCGGGCGCGAAGGAGATCGGCACGAACAACCCCGCCAGCAGCATGATCGGCAGCATGAACAGGTTGAGCGTCTGCGACATGCCGTTCTCGTCCCGTACGGTCAGCGCCAGCCCTTGCGACAATCCTGACGCGAACAGCCCGGTCGCGGCCATGAGCAGCAGCACGAGCACCAGCTCGACGGCCCCGATGCGGACGCCCATCGCGATGGCCACGACCAGCACCAGGATCGCCTGGCACACCAGCACGATCATGTCCTTGGCGACCCGCCCGAGCACGATGGCCGGGCGCCAGGCGGGGCTGACGGCGTACCGTTCGAGCGAGCCGTTGCGCAGCTCGGCGATCAGGCCGAACCCGGAGAACAACGACCCGAAGACCGCGATCATCATCATCGCCGCCGGCGTGAACATGCGGAGTGCCTCCTCCGTCGAGCCGCCGGGCGTCATGGTCTTCAGCAGCGGTGCGAACATCACCAGGTAGAGCACCGGCTGCAGGATGCCGAAGAGCGGCCAGACCGGGTTGCTGAACGACTTCTTCAGCTCGTAGCCGGTGAAGAGGGCGGTGTGGCGGATCATGCGGCGGCTCCGGTGTCACGCAGCGAACGGCCCGTCTTGGCCAGGAACACGTCGTCGAGCGTGGAGCGGTCGAGCGCGATCGAGCTGAGCTTGACGCCCTGCTCCTCCAGCGCCCGCAGCAGCGCGGGCAGCGTGTGCTCGCCGTCGTCCACGTAGACGCGCAGCAGGTCGTCGTCGAGGCGGGTCTCGCGGGCCAGCGGGCCGAGCGTCTCGGCCGCCCGCGCGTGATCGTCGACCCTGAGCGTGATCACGTCGCCGGAGACCTCACGCTTGAGCTCGGCGGGGGTGCCCTCGGCCACGACCTGGCCGTGGTCGACGATCATCAGCCGGTCGCACAACACGTCTGCCTCGTCCAGGTAGTGGGTGCTGAGCAGCACGCTGGTGCCCGCCTCGCGGAGCTGCTCGATGCGCTCCCACAGGTTGGCCCGGTTCTGCGGGTCCAGGCCCGTGGTGGGCTCGTCGAGGAACAGCAGCGGCGGATTGTGCACCAGGCCGATCGCGATGGCGACCCGCCGCTTCTGGCCGCCGGAGAGCGTACGGCCGGGGCGGTCGGCGATCTCGGTGAGGTCGAAGCGCTCCAGCACCTCGGCCGTCGCCCGTGCCGGATCGGGGATGGCGTGGATCTTGGCGGCCATCATGATCTGGGCCCTCGCGCTGGTGGTGTCCTCCACCCCGCCGGCCTGGCTGACGTACCCGAGCTGGCGCCGGACGGCGGCGGGCTCCTTCAGCAGGTCGTGTCCCGCGATCAGGGCCGTGCCGGCGTCGGGGGCGATCAGCGTGGCGAGCATCCTGATCGTGGTCGTCTTGCCCGCGCCGTTGGGCCCGAGCACGCCGAAGATCTGGCCCTTCTCGACCTGGAGGTCGACGCCGCGCACGGCCTCGACGGTCTGCGGGCCCTTGCGGCTTCTCGTGGTGAACGTCTTCTTTAAGTCGTGCGCCTCGATGATCAAACGTGACTCCTATGGCAGTTCGCCGGCCTCGACCCGCGCGACGGCCTGCTCGACCCAGTCCAGCTGGGCCTGGAGCATGGCTCTCGTCAGGCGCAGGTTCTCGCGTATGTGATCCGGGGCGCCGTGGTGTCGTTTGAGGCCGATGATGTGGCCCATGGTTTCGACGCCCATTTTGAGCTGCGTCATCCTGCCATACATGGCGTCCAGAAGCTCCTGCTTTTCCAGCCGGTCCATGAACGTCATCGCCACCTGGAACGGGTCCACGATGGGTTTGACCTCATGCCAGGCACCCAGCAGCAGCCGCTGGAACTCCTCGCGCCCCGGCTCCGTGACCGCATAGACGATCTTGCCGCCTTTGCCGCCCTCGACGATCTCCAGCAGGCCCTCGTCGGCCATCTTGCCGAGCCCGTGGTAGATCGAGCCGTAGGCGACGCTGGCCCAGACGTCCGCGCTCATCGCCTCCAGACGCCTGCGGACCCCGTACCCGTTCATGGGGCCGTCGAGGAGTGCGCCGAGGATCAGGATGCGCATCGATGACATGGCTCAAGTTTGTACTCAAATTTGAGTATCCGTCAAGGTCAATAAGCTGACCCCATGACTGAACGACCAACGGCGCTGGTCACCGGCGCCTCGCGGGGTGTCGGCGCGGCCGTCGCCCGGGTGCTCGGGCCGACGCATCACGTCATCCTGGGCGGCAGGGACGAGAACGCGCTTGCCGGCGTGGCCGCGGAGCTGCCCGATGCCCGGACCTGGCCGGTGGAGCTGACGCGGGTCACGGAGGCGGACGTCGCGGGCATCGAGGGGCTCGACGTGCTCGTGCACAGCGCGGGCGTCGCCGGGCTCGGCCGGATCGCCGACCTCCCCGCCGACGCGTGGCGCCGGATGATGGACGTGAACGTCGTCGCGGTCGCCGAGCTCACCAGGCTGCTCCTGCCCGCGCTCCGCGCCGCCCGCGGCCACGTCATATGCATCAACTCCGGCTCCGGCCAGCGTGCCAACCCGCAGTGGGCCGCCTACGCGGCCAGCAAGTTCGCGCTGAAGGCGTTCGCCGACGCGCTGCGGCTGGAGGAGCCCGGCCTCAGGGTGACCACCGTCTACCCGGGCCGGGTCGCCACCGACATGCAGCACGACGTGCGCCGGTACGAGGGCGGCCCGTTCGAGCCGGACAAGTACCTGCGGGCGGAGAGCGTGGCGCGGGCCGTGCTGGCCGCCGTCACCGCCGGTCCCGACGCCCATCTCACCGAGCTGACCCTGCGACCGTCGGCCGGGCCGGCCAACTGAATGGGTCCATTCACTACAGTGGGTCCATGCTGGAACCACTCACGCACATAGGACGGGACCCCGCGACCGGCGGCTACGTCAGGGACGCCTGGTCGGAAGCCGACATGGAGCTACGGGAGTGGTTCGCGGGGGAGGCCGCGCGGCGCGGCCTCGACCTGCGCGAGGACCGCAACGGCAACCTCTGGGCCTGGTGGGGCGACCCCGCGGCCCGGCGCGGCGTGGTGACCGGTAGCCACCTCGATTCCGTGCGGCAGGGCGGCGCGTACGACGGGCCCCTCGGCGTGGTCTCCGCCTTCGCCGCCCTCGACCTGCTGAAGAACCGCGGCGTCACGCCCGGTCGTCCCCTGGGCGTGGTCTGCTTCACCGACGAGGAAGGCGCCAGATTCGGCGTGCCGTGCATGGGGTCGCGCCTGCTCACGGGCGCGATCCAGCCGGACAGGGCGCTCGGGCTGACCGACGACGACGGCGACACCCTGGCCGACGTCATGGCCAGGGCCGGGCGGAAGCCGTACGGGATCGGGCGGGACGAGGAGACGCTGGCGCACGTCGGCACGTTCGTGGAGCTCCACGTCGAGCAGGGCCGCGGGCTCGTCGACCAGGGACGTCCCGTGGGTGTGGCGAGCTCGATCTGGCCGCACGGGCGCTGGCGGTTCGACTTCCGCGGCCGGGCCGACCACGCGGGCACCACCAGGCTGGCCGACCGCGACGACCCCATGCTGCCGTTCGCCCGCATGGTGCTGGCCGCCCGCGCGGGCGCGGAGCGGCGCGGCGTGGTGGCCACGATCGGCAAGGTGCACGTCTCGCCCGGCAACGCCAACGCCATCCCCGGCCTGGTCTCCGCCTGGCTGGACGCTCGCGGGGCGGACGAGCGGGACGTGCGGGACCTCGTGGCGGAGCTGGCGGAGGGGCTGGACGTGCGCGAGGAGTCGTGGACGCCGGAGGTCGGCTTCGACGCGGCCCTCAGGGACCGGCTGGCCCGGGTGGCGGGCGGCGACACGCCCGCGCCCATCCTGCCGACCGGCGCCGGGCACGATGCCGGAATCATGGCCGCGGCGGGCGTGCCGGCCGGGATGTTGTTCGTCAGGAACCCCACCGGCGTGTCCCATTCCCCCGATGAGCACGCCGAACAGGCAGACTGCGAGTCGGGAGTCGTGGCACTGGCGGACGTGCTGGAGGATCTGTGTCGCTGACGTACTGGTGCGAGCAGGCCTGGGTGCCCGACGGCATCGCGGACGACGTGATCGTGGTGGTCGAGGGAGACCGGATCGCGCGGATCGGCCAGGGCCCGCCGCCCGCCGGCGCAGAACGGCTGGCCGGGCTCACCGTCCCCGGCCTGGCCAACGCCCATTCGCATGCCTTCCATCGCGCGCTCAGAGGCGCCGCGCAGGAGGGCAAGGGTGACTTCTGGACCTGGCGGGATCGGATGTACGAGGTGGCCGCCCGGCTCGACCCCGACGCCTACCTGCGCCTGGCCACGGCGGTCTACGCCGAGATGGCGCTGGCCGGGGTGACCTGCGTGGGCGAGTTCCACTACCTGCACCACGCGACGGGCGGCAAGCCGTACGACGACCCCAACGCCATGGGCCACGCGCTCGTCCAGGCCGCCCGCGCCGCCGGGCTGCGCATCGCGCTGCTCGACACCTGCTACCTGACCGGCGGCATGGGCGCACAGCTGGCCGGCGCGCAGGACCGGTTCGGCGACGGGAACGCCGAGCGCTGGGCGGTCAGGGCCGACGACCTGGCCGCCTGTTACGAAGGCCAGGCGGACGTGGAGATCGGCGCGGCCATCCACTCGGTGCGGGCGGTGCCGCCCGAGCAGATGCCGGTCGTCGCCGAGTTCTCCCACCGGCACGCCGCGCCCCTGCACGTACACGTCTCCGAGCAGCCGGCGGAGAACGCGGCCTGCGTCGAGAGGTACGCCGCCACGCCCGTCCAGCTCCTCCACGAGCACGCGGCGCTGGGGCCGCGCTCGACCGCCGTGCACGCCACCCACCTGACCGACGTGGACGTCGAGCTGCTCTCGCATTCGGGCACGTTCATCTGCATGTGCCCCACTACCGAACGCGACCTCGCCGACGGCATCGGCCCCGCCAGGACCCTCGCCGACCGAGGCGCGCGGATCACGCTCGGCTCCGACAGCCACGCCGTGATCGACCTGTTCGAAGAGGCGCGTGCGGTCGAGCTGGACGAGCGGCTGGCCAGCGGGAAACGCGGCCACTGGTCCGCCGCCGACCTGCTCGCCGCCGCCACCACGGCCGGCCACACCTCGCTCGGCTTCCCCGACGCGGGCATGCTCGTGCCCGGCGCGCGGGCCGACCTGGTGTCGGTACGCCTCGACTCCGTGCGTACGGCCGGCGCGAGGGGACTGGAGGCCGTGGTGTTCGCCGCCACGGCGGCCGACGTGCACTCGGTCGTGTCCGGCGGGCGCCGCGTGGTCGAAGACGGCAGGCACGTGCTGGGCGATGTCGGATCCCTGCTGGCCGAGGCGATAGGAGCCCTGCGATGACCACGACGCTCATCGACGGCATCGGGCTGCTGTACACCGGTGACCCCGAACGCGAGGAGATCGCCGGCGCGGCGCTGGTCGTGGCCGACGGCCTGGTCGCCTGGGCGGGTCCCGCCGCGCAGGCCCCCGACGCCGACGAGCGGGTGGACGTGGGCGGACGGGCCGTCATCCCCGGCTTCGTCGACAGCCACGCGCACCTGATCTTCGCCGGCGACCGGACGGCCGAGTTCCAGGCCCGCATGTCCGGTCAGCCGTACACCGGGGGCGGCATCAGGACCACGGTCGCCGCCACCCGGCGGGCCGGCGACGCCGAGCTGGCCGCCCGCGCCCGTGCCCTCGTCAACGAGATGCGCGGCCAGGGCACCACCACCGTGGAGATCAAGAGCGGGTACGGGCTGACCGTCGACGACGAGCGGCGCTCGCTGGAGATCGCGGCCGGGCTGACCGGCGAGACCACCTTTCTGGGGGCGCACGTGGTGCCCGCGGACATGGACGCCGACTCCTACGTGCGGCTCGTGGCCGGGGAGATGCTGGAGGCGTGCGCGCCGTACGCCAAATGGGTGGACGTGTTCTGCGAGCGCGGGGCGTTCGACGGGGACCAGACGCGGGAGATCCTGAGCGCCGGGATGAAGGCGGGGCTGGGGGTGCGGGTGCACGCCAACCAGCTCGGCGAGGGGCCGGGCGTGCGGATCGCGTGCGAGCTGGGCGCCGCCTCCGCGGACCACTGCACCCATCTGACCTCGGCCGACGTGGACGCGCTGGCCGCCTCGGAGACGGTGGCGACGTTGCTGCCCGGGGCCGAGTTCTCCACCAGGTCGCCGTACCCGGACGCCAGGCGGCTGATCGACGCCGGGGTCACCGTGGCGCTGGCCACCGACTGCAATCCCGGGTCGTCGTACACGTCGTCGATGGCGTTCTGCGTGGCGCTGGCCGTGCGGGAGATGGGGATGACGCCGCTGGAGGCGATCAGGGCGGCGACGTACGGCGGGGCGCGCGCGTTGCGGCGTACGGACGTAGGCTGGCTGCGGCCCGGAGCCCGCGCGGACCTGGCTGTGCTCGACGCCCCTTCATACGTCCATCTGGCCTATCGGCCCGGCGTACCCCTCGTTCACCAGGTGGTCCAGAACGGACTCCTCCTTGAGGAGGACATCCAGAACCCTCCCTCGGACGTAGTGCTTTAGGGAATCTTTGCATCTGGCCGGACGTTGGCCGGGTATAGAACGCAGCTGCGGAACGAGGTGCCTGGGGATGGCAAGGCCTACGGGGAGTCGCACGCAGGAGCAGCACGTCGCGGATCGAGATCTGCTGGGGACCTACCTGGCGGAAATCGGCCGGGTCCCGCTGCTCACGGCGGAGGAAGAGGTGGAGCTCGCCAAGCGGATCGAAGCGGGACTCTTCGCCGAGCAGTTGCTCGACAGCGGGGGCTCGGAGCCGCGCATCGGGGATGCGGCCGACGAGGAGCTGGAGCGTCTGGCCATCTCGGGTCAGCGGGCGAAGGACGAGTTCATTCAGGCCAACCTGCGCCTTGTGGTGGCGGTGGCCAGGAAATATTCGGGTCGGGGGATGCCGCTCATCGACCTGGTCCAGGAGGGGAACCTGGGCCTGGTGCGGGCGGTCGAGAAGTTCGACTACCGGCGGGGATACAAGTTCTCCACGTATGCGACGTGGTGGATCAGGCAGTCGGTGGGGCGGGCCATCCACGAGCAGGCGCGGCCCGTGCGGCTGCCGACGCACGCCGGGGAGCAGATGACCCGGCTGATGCGGGTACGCCGGGACATGCTGGCCGAGTTCGACGCCGAGCCGACCGACGACGATCTCGCCCAGATCCTCGACCTGCCGATCGAGCGGGTGCGTGAGCTGCGGCGCTGGGCCTCCGATCCGGTCTCACTCCAGCTGGGGGTGGGCGACGAGGACGAGACCGAGCTCGGCGACATGATCGCGGACGAGACGTGGGCCGACCCCGAGCAGCAGGCGATCGAGATCCTGGAGCGGGAGCGGCTGGAGTTGTGGCTGACCGGGCTAGAGGGCCCGACCAGCGAGATGTTGCGGTGGCGCTACGGGTTGTTGGACGGGCGTGAGCACACGCTGACGGAGGTCGGCGAACGGTACGGCATCGGCCGCGACCGCGCCCGCCGCATCGAACGCGACGCCCTGGCCCGCCTCCGCAAGATGGCCACCGCCGCAGCCTGACCCACCTGCCCTTCCCAGCCGTCGGCCCCGTCCACACGGAGCCGGCGGCTCGCCTTTCGGCACGGGCCCATGCGCCGCGGCGGGGGCTCGGCGCCTGTTGCGGTGCTCAGTCGGCGGGGTGGAGGAGGCGGCGGAGGAACTCTTCGACGGCTGCCTCGGCGGCGACGCGGTCGCCGCCCCTCGCCACCAGCAGCACGCTCTCGTTGATGGCCGCCAGCAGCATGTGGGCGTGCAGGTCCAGGAAGTCGGGCGGGACCGCCTTGGTGGCCTTCAAAGCGGATTTCAGCATGCCGAACGAATACCGCTCCTCCATGGCCCGCCACCGCTCCCACCCCAGCACCGCAGGCGCGTCGATGAGGACGATCTGCTTGACGACCGGGTCCCCGGCGAGCCTGATCCAGGCCAGGACCCCCGCCTTGAGTGACTCGGCCGGGGAGGTGATGCCGCGCACCGCATCCATGATCTTGACCTGGACGGCCGACTCCGTGGCCTCCAGCACCGCCTCGAACAGGACGTCCTTGCCCGCGTAATGGTGGTAGAGCGCCCCCTTGCTCAGCCCCGTCTCCTGCAGGACCGTCTCGACCGAGGTTTCGTCGTAGCCCCGCTCGGCGAACAACCGCGTGGCGATCGCCAGGACCCTGTCGCGGGTTGCCGCGCCGCGTTCCGCCTTGAGGTTCATGGACTCACTGTAGACAAACCGACCGTCAGTCTGTAATTTCATAGACCGACAGTCGGTCTGTAATTGGAGGGTTCATGGACGGTATCTCCTATGTGGACGTGGGCCAGGGGCCGGTCGCGCTGTTCGTCCACGGCGTCGGCACCAGCTCCTACCTGTGGCGCAACGTCATCGCCGAGCTCCGCGGCGAGCGCCGCTGTGTCGCCATCGACCTGCCGTCGCACGGTGGGAGCGCGCCGCGCGACGATCTGTCGATCCCCGCGCTCGCCGAGGCCGTGGAGGAGCTGTGCGAAGAGCTCGGCCTCAGCGAGGTGGATCTCGTCGCCAACGACACGGGCGGCGCCGTCGCCCAGGTCTTCGCGGTACGGCACCGCCACCGGCTCCGTACGCTCACCCTCACCAACTGCGACGTGCACACCAACACGCCGCCGGAGGCGTTCAAGCCGACCGTCGAGCTGGCGGCCAGGGGTGAGCTGGCCGAGCTCACCGCCGCCGTGCTCGACCAGCCGGAGCTGCTGGCCAAGACCGCCTTCGGCGACGGCTACGAGCGGATCGACGATCCGGCCGCGCTGGTGGACGCGTACCTGCGGCCCGTCTTCGCCAAGCCGGACGGCGGCCGGGCCTTCGAACGCCTGCTGACCTCCATCGACGCCAAGGACATGATCGCCATCGAGCCGCAGCTCACCGTGCTGACCGTGCCCACCCTCGTGGTGTGGGGCACGGGCGACGTGTTCTTCGACGTCAGCTGGGCCCGCTGGCTGCGCGACACGATCCCCGGAGTCAGGGAGATCGTCGAGATCGAGGGCGGGCGGTTGTTCTTCCCGGACGAGCGGGCCGCCGAGCTGGTGCCGCATTTGCGGCGCTTCTGGGCGCAGGAGTCATAGGCTGCGTTAGGTGCATGTCGAGACGCTGCGTCGTTATCCGGTCAAGTCGATGCTGGGCGAGGAGGTCGCGGCGAGCGAGGTGACCGAGCGCGGGCTGGCCGGTGACCGGGCGCGCGCGGTGCTCGACGTCGCCACCGGGAAGATCGCCAGCGCGAAGAACCCGCGGCTCTGGCGGGATCTGCTGACGATCGAGGGGGCACGCGTCCCGGGGAATGCGGAATTGTCCAGGCTGCTGGGGCGGGACGTGCGGCTGATCGACGTGCCGCCGGAAGGCGCCGAGTTCGAACGCTCCGTTCCCGAACGGGTGCTGGCCGAGGGGATCGAGGCGGAGGTGCCCCACACCGTCGGCACGCTAGGGGCCGCCGCGCCCGGCGGCACGTTCTTCGACTTCGCGCCGATCCACCTGATCTCGACCTCCACCGTGGAGCGGATCGGCGCGCTCAGCCCGCGCGGCCACGTCGAGGCGCTCCGCTACCGGCCCAACCTGGTCATCGCGACTGCCCATCAAGGCTTTCCCGAGAACGCCTGGGTGGGCAGGGAGCTGCAGGTCGGCGACGAGGTGGTGCTGGAGGTCATCGTGGCGAGCCCGCGCTGCGCGGTGCCGACGCTCGCCCACGGGCCGCTGGGGCGAGACGTCGACGCGCTGCGCACGGTGGCCAGGCACAACCGGGTGCCGGTGTTCGACATGGGGCCGCAACCGTGCGCGGGGGTGTACGCCCGCGTGGCGCGGCCCGGCCGGGCCAGGAAGGGCGACCCGGTACGCCTCTCCTGACTCAGGCCAGCGGCGCCAGGTACTTGTCCAGGTCGTCGAGGATCTTGCCGGCGGCCGTGACGCCGATGCCCAGCATCCAGATCTCGTCGTCCACGTTGTGGGCGTTGCCCGACTTGACCGCCTCCAGGCCCTTCCACAGCGGCCCGCCGGTCACCGTGGCCTGCGACTTGGCGGCGGCCTCGCCGTACGCGCTGTAGAAGATCGCGTCGGCGTCGGCCTTGGCGATGTTCTCCTGGCTCAGCTTGCCGAAGCGCTTGTCCTCCTGGTCGGCGAGCTGCTGCGCCGTGGGCCTGGGGATGCCGGCGTCGCCCACCACGATGCCGCTGAACGACTCGGGGCCGTACATCCGGATTTCGGTTGGCATGAACCGCACGATGCCGACCTCCAGCTTCGAGAACTTCGTGCCGACCTCCTTGGCCCGCGTCTCGTAGGTGGACAGCAGCTGCGTGGCCTGGTCCTTCTTGCCCAGCGCCTCGGCGTCGAGCAGGAAGTTCTCCTTCCAGGTGACGCCGACCCTCTCGGTGAACACGGTAGGCGCGATCTTGCTGAGCTTGTCGTAGAAAGCGGCCTGCCGGAACTTGGAGCCGAGGATGAGGTCCGGCTTGAGCGCCATGATGGCCTCGATGTTCGGGGCCTGGAGGGTGCCCACCGCCTTGGTGGCGGACAATGACGAGCCCAGGTACTGCGGCCACTTCTGGTTCTCCTGGGCCTGCGCCGCGCCCACAGGCGCCAGGCCGAGCGAGACCATCGTGTCGAGTTTGTCCGTGTCGAGCACCACGACCCGCTGCGGGGTCATCGGCACCTTCGTCTCTCCCATGGCGTGCTTGACGGTCCGGGTGGGACCGGTCTCCTGGGAGGAGGTGGCGGTCCCGCACGCGGCGAGGGTGAGCAGGGGGAGCATGGCGGCGACGGCCAGGCGGAGGCGCATGAGCATTCCTTGATCTCTTAAGTTAGGCAAACCTAAGTATCGCATGCCGGTAATCGCATCACCGAAATAGCGGGCCGTGAGGCGCCCGAAACGTACCTGAAACACCAGTGTGGCGAGATTCACGAATGTGAAACACACCTGGTCGCGCCACGAAACCCCAGGCGAACACGCTGTGGCCACACGTCACATGTAAGGAGGGTCGCTTCGATGATCGACAGCGGCACTACCGCCTGGATGCTGGTATGCACCGCCCTGGTGCTGCTGATGACTCCGGGCCTCGCGTTCTTCTACGGGGGCATGACCAGGGCCAAGAGCGTCCTGAACATGATGATGATGTCGTTCGTCAGCATCATCGTCGTCACGGTCGCCTGGGTGCTCTACGGCTACTCCCTCGCGTTCGACGCCGTCGGCGATGGCTCCGGCTTCATCAACAAGATCGTTGGTGGGTTGGACTACCTCGGCTTGAGCGGGGTCTTCAACGCCGTGTACGAGGGCCTCATCCTCGAGGGCGGCAACGTCACTGCCGAAGCCGCGGCGGCCGACAACTTCCCGCTCATGGTGTTCTCCGCATTCCAGCTGACCTTCGCCATCATCACCGTGGCGCTGATCAGCGGCGCGATCGCCGACCGGGCCAAGTTCGGCGCCTGGGTCGTGTTCTCCTTGCTGTGGGCCACGGTGGTCTACTTCCCCGTCGCTCACTGGGTCTGGGGCGGCGGCTGGCTCACCCAGCTCGGCATCGAGGACTTCGCCGGCGGTACGGTCGTCCACATCAACGCCGGCGCCGCCGCGCTCGCGCTCGCGCTCGTCCTGGGCAAGCGCAAGGGCTGGCAGAAGGAGCCCATGCGGCCGCACAACCTCACGCTGGTGCTGCTCGGCACCGGACTGCTGTGGTTCGGCTGGTTCGGCTTCAACGCCGGCTCGGAGCTGGCTCCCGACCAGACCGCCGGTCTGGCCTTCATGAACACCCAGATCGCCACGGCCGTCGCCGCCGGCGCCTGGATGCTGGTGGAGAAGCTGCGCGACGGTCACGCGACCACGCTCGGTGTCGCCTCCGGCGCGGTGGCCGGTCTGGTCGCCATCACCCCTGCCTGTGGTTTCGTCGACCCGTGGGCGGCCGTGGTCATCGGCCTGCTCGCCGGTGTGGCCTGCGCCTACGCGGTGGGCCTGAAGTACAAGCTGGGCTACGACGACTCGCTCGACGTGGTCGGCGTGCACCTGGTCGGCGGCGTGATCGGCGCCGTCTCGCTGGGCTTCTTCGCGGCCTACCCGTTCCTGCCCGGCCAGAACAAGGGCATCCTGATCGAGGGCGGGCAGATCAGCCAGCTCGGCCTCCAGGTGCTCGGCCCGGTCGTGGTCGGCCTCTACTCCTTCGTGATCTCCTGGATCCTCGGTAAGATCATCGACAAGACGATGGGCTTCCGGATCCCGGAAGAGGCCGAGGTCACCGGCGTCGACATCACCACCCACGCCGAGACCGGCTACGACATCGGCACCTTCCACGCCTCGGGCGTGACGTCCTCCAACGGCCCCGCCCCCGCTCCTAAGAAGGTGGACGCATGAGGCTCATCACGGCGATCATCAAGCCCTTCAAGCTGGATGACGTGAAGGCCGCGCTGGAACAGTTCGGCATCAAGGGAATGACGGTCAGCGAGGCGAGCGGCTACGGCCGGCAGCGCGGCCACACCGAGGTCTACCGCGGCGCCGAGTACCAGGTCGACCTGGTGCCCAAGGTCCGGCTGGAGGTCCTCGCCGAGGAGGATGACAGCGAGGACGTGATCGACGTCATCGTCAAGGCCGCCCACACCGGCAAGATCGGTGACGGCAAGGTCTGGTCCGTTCCCGTGGACACCGTCATCCGCGTGCGAACGGGAGAGCGGGGCCCGGAGGCCCTGTGATGGATCCGCAGCGAAGCGAGGACATCCATCACAGGATCGTCCTCGCGGAGCGAGGCCATTGACACGGCAGCGAAGCTCCGACAACGGCGTCGGAGCGGAGCTCGGCAGGGTTTCCATGATTGATCTGCGGCGAAGCTACGCCGATGACCCGGACAACGGTGTCCGGGCGAAGCTCGGCAAGGGGGCACAGGAGTGAGGGGAGAGGCCCGTTCGTACGCCGCGGCCCGCAAGGAGCGGACCGCGGACACCGACCGCTGGCTCAAGGATCTCTTCCGCACGGCGAGCGACGGCGACCACGTCTCATTGGTCGCCGTCGGCAGCCTGGGAAGGGGCGAACTGGCCCCCAGCAGCGACCTCGACCTGGTTCTGCTGCACAACGGTCGGCCCGACGTGGCCAGGATCGCCGACCGGATCTGGTATCCGATCTGGGACTCGGCGGTCAGCCTTGACCACTCCGTGCGCACTGTCGAGGAGGCCGTGGCCGTCGCCAGGCAGGATTTGAAGGCCGTGCTCGGCCTCATCCAGGCCAGGCACGTGGCCGGCGACCCCGAACTGACCAGGAAGGCCAGGGAGGCGGTGCTCGCCGAGTGGCGGGCGGACTCCCGGCGCAGGCTCGGCGAGCTGCGGGACGCGGCCGACAAGCGGGCCCAGACCAGCGGTGAGCTGGCCTTCCTCCTCGAACCTGATCTCAAGGACGGTCGCGGCGGGCTCCGTGACGTCCAGGCGATGCAGGCCGTGGCGGCGGCCTGGGTCGCCTCCGCGCCGGGTCCCCGGGCGCGGGAGGCGTACGAGTTCATCCTCGACGTGCGGCACGCGCTGCACGTCGTCACCGCCCGCGGCACCGACCGGCTGGTCCTGCAGGAGCAGGACGCCGTGGCGGGACTGCTCGGCCTGCTCGACGCCGAGGCGCTGATGCGCAGGCTCGCCGAGGCGGGCCGCACGATCTCTCATGCTTTCGACGGCACCTGGCGCACCGTTGACCGGCTCCTGTCAGGGCCGGCGCCCCGAGGCCGCCGTCCGCTGGCGGACGGCGTGGTGGAACACGGCGGCGAAGTGGTGCTCGCCCGTGGGGTCACCCCTCGTAAGGACCCTGTCCTGGTGCTGCGCGCGGCGGCCGCCGCGGCCGACTCCGGGCTGCCGCTCGCGCCCGCGACGGTGTCCGTTCTCGCAGCTCAGTCGCCTCCCATGCCGGTGCCGTGGCCCGACGAGGCCCGTGACGCGCTGGTGTCCATCCTCGGTGCGGGCCGCGCCGCCGTGCCCGTGTGGGAGGAGCTCGACCAGGCCGGCATTCTTGTCAAGCTGCTTCCTGACTGGGAGCGGGTACGCCACCGTCCGCAACGCCACCCGATCCACCGCTTCACCGTCGACCGGCACCTCATCGAGGCCGCCGCGAACGCCGCCAGCCACACCCGCGAGGTCTCCCGTCCCGACCTGCTGCTGATCTCGGCGCTCTTCCACGACATCGGCAAGGGCTGGCCCGGCGACCATTCGGCGACCGGCGAGGTCGTGGTCCGCGACATCGCCACCCGCATCGGCCTGCCCGCGCCCGACGTGGACACCCTGGCCACCGTCGTACGCCACCACCTGCTGCTGCCCGAGACCGCCACCCGCAGGGACCTCGACGACCCCGTCACGATCGAGAAGGTCGCCGCCACCGTCGGCTCGCGCGAGGTCCTCGAACTGCTGGCCGCGCTCGCGATCGCCGACGGCAACGCGACCGGTCCCGCCGCCTGGAACAGCTGGAAGGCCGGGCTGGTCGCGGACCTCGTGCGCCGGGTCAGGTCCGTGCTGGCCGGCTCGCCGCCACCCAAGCCGCCCACCCTGTCGGCGGAACAGGCCGGGCTGGCCAGGCACGGCGGCGGCGCCGTGCGCGTCAACGGCGGTTCCGTCACGGTCGTCGCCCCCGACCGGGTGGGGCTGCTCTGGAGCGCCGCCGGCGTGTTGTCGGCGCACCGCCTCATCGTGCGCTCGGCCTCGTCCGCCTCCGCGGGCTCCACGGCCGTGATCGAGTTCTCCGTGGTCCCCGAGTACGGCACCCCGCCGGACCCCGCCACCCTGGAGTCCGACCTCCGCCTCGTCCTTGCTGGTCGTCTTGACATCGAGCAGCGGCTGGCCCGCCGTTCGCGGGCCGTGCGGCCGCCCCGTGTACCCGTGGCCCCACCTCGGGTGACCCTGGTCGACGACGCCTCCGCGACGGCCACCGTCGTGGAAGTCAGGGCCCATGACAGGCCCGGACTGCTGTGGCGTATAGGACGGGCGTTCGGGGAGTGCGGTCTTGACGTGAGAGCCGCTCGCGTAGAGACTCTCGGCGCGGAGGCCGTGGACGTCTTCTACGTTGTCGATCGCGCCGGTCGCCCCCTCAGCGACGACGCGCAGAGGGCGCAAGTCCGCGATCAAGTGCTTTCCGCACTGCGATAACCAGCACACGACTGCCGTCACCTATGTAACGATTGTGTCGGAATTGCCGGTTTGGTCGGTTGCTCGGATACCTTGTGGACGGCTTGAGGGCCCGTTGCCAACGGGACGATGTGAGGGGTAGCGGAAGCAGTGACTACGGGGAACTCCGACAGCGGCGTCGCCGCGAAGCGGGACCGAGGGAAGCGGTCGCTGCCACGCTTTGGCCTGCGCAACTGGCGCGTGCGGTGGCGTCTCACCGCACTCATCCTGGTCCCGACGATCGCCGCCGTCGTGCTGGGCGGCGCACGCGTGGTGGGCTCGGTCCAGAGCATCGGCGACTACGACCGTACGGCCACCGCCGCCGAGCAGGCGGGCCGCATCCGCGACCTGGTTCAGGCGATCGGTCTGGAGCGTGACACCGGTGGCTGGATCGGCGCGAGCCGCGCGATGCGCAAGACGCTCGCCCAGCCGATCGCCGAGCGCAAGGCGGCCGTCGACAAGCTGGTCGCGACCGTACGCGACGACCTCGGCACGATCGACGACTCCTACGGCCCGCGGGTGGTGAAGGCCGCCGACCAGGCGCGAGGCGACCTGAGCCGGCTGACGAGGATCAGGGCCGAGGGCCAGACCCGCACCATCCAGTACGACTTCCTCACCGACAGCCTGCTCAAGCTGCACGACGAGCTGAGCCTCATGTCCGAGGACTCCCTGATCGTCGGGCAGTTCCGCGCGCTGAGCGCGCTCGCCCGGGCGAAGGAGGAGGTCTCCCGGCAGCGTGTCCTGCTGCTCCAGGCCTCCTACAACCCCAACAACGTGGACGCCAAGACCGTCGAGCAGTTCATCGCCTCCAACGCCCGCCAGCTGGACGACATCGCCACCGTCGGCACGGAAGCCGGCGTCGAGGCCGGTGTGGAGCTGTCCAAGCTGCTGACCGCCAAGCCCGAGTACGTCGGTGTCCAGCTCACCAAGTCCCGCGCGATCACGCTGGCCAGCGGCCGGGCGCCTGGTGTCCGGATCACGGACAACCTGATCTCCGCCAAGGCCAGCCGCCAGGAGTGGTTCGAGAACAACGGCGTCGTCATCGACGTCCTGCACGACCTCGAGCAGGACCTGGCCGCCAAGGTGAACCTGCGCAGCCAGGAGCTGCGCGAGTCCGAGATCCGCAGCGCGATCATCGCGGGTTCGCTGATCGTCGCGCTGCTGGTGCTGGTCCTGCTGCTCACCGTGGCCATCGCCCGCTCCATGGTCACCCCGTTGCGCCGGCTGCGTACCGAGGCCCTGGAGATCGCCGGCTTCCGTCTGCCCGACGTGGTCCGCCAGCTCCGGGTCAACGGCGACGCCGCGGTCGGCGACGTACGGCCGATCGAGATCGAGGGCAATGACGAGATCGGCGAAGTGGCGCGGGCCTTCGACCAGGTGCACCGGCAGGCCGTGCGCCTGGCGGGCGAGGAGGCGGAGCTGCGGGGCAACATCAGCTCGATGTTCGTCAACCTCTCGCGCCGCACCCAGACGCTGGTCGAGCGGCAGATCTCGCTGATCGACGGTCTGGAGAAGGGCGAGCAGGACGGCGCCAGGTTGTCCGACCTGTTCAAGCTCGACCACCTGGCCACCCGCATGCGCCGCAACTCCGAGAACCTCCTGGTCCTCGCCGGTCACGAGGCGACCCGGCGGCGCAGCCAGCCGGCGAAGCTGGTCGACGTCGTCCGCGCCGCGCTGTCGGAGGTCGAGGGCTACGAACGCGTCCAGGTCCGGGTGCACCGCGCCACGTCGGTGCTCGGCAGCTGCGCGAACGACCTGGTCCACCTGGTCGCCGAGCTGGTCGAGAACGCCATCCAGTTCTCCCCGAACACCTCCCAGGTCGTGGTCACCAGCAGTCTCATCGAGGGCGGCGGCGCGCTGCTGTCGGTGAGCGACACCGGCATCAGCATGACCGAGGACGAGCTGGCCGAGGCCAACCGCCGCCTGGCCGAGCCGCCGGTCGTGGACGTGTCGGTCTCGCGGCGCATGGGCCTGTTCGTGGTCGGCCGTCTGGCGCTGCGCCACGGCATCAGAGTGCAGCTCAGAAGGGGCGACGGCGCCGGTCTGATCGCCATGGTGCTGCTGCCGCCCACGTTGATCGCCGACGGCACGCAGCAGCCGCTGCCGCAGCGCCCGGCGTTCGGCGGTGGGACCGCGCCGGCGTTCGGTGCGAGCTCCGGTGCGCCCGGATCGCAGGCGCCCTCCTTCGGTGCGCCGGGACCGCAGGCGCCGGCGAACGGGACGTTCCGGTCGTTCGGCAACTTCGAGTCGGTGGACCGCGACCCGCGCTCGTACGACAGCATGCCTGGCCCGCAGCGACCCGGGCCCGGGCCCGGGCCGTTCGGCTCCGATCCCGGTCGCGCCGGGATGTCCGGGTTCACCGCCGACACCGACGGGGGCTCTTACCGCAGGCAGACGCCCTCGTTCGAGTCCGGGGCCTACTCGTCGTACCCGAGCGTGGGGTCGCACCCCTCTGGAAATGGCGCGTTCCAGACGCCTCCGTCGTACGCCACGAACGACGTCCGCAGACCTGACCCCACGCCGTCGGTCGAGGTTTCGCCGATGGAGCCGGAGCAGGAGGAGTTCCTGCCGATCTTCGCGTCGGTGGAGTCCGCCTGGTTCCGCCGGCCGCCCGGCGAGCAGCCGAAGCACGCGGCCGAGGTCGAGGGTAGGGCCACTCCCGCGCAAGCCGTACCCTCTGGGGAGGAAGCGTGGCGAACGGCCGCAGACGCCGGATGGCGGGCGGCGGCCGCAGCCAGCGAGCCCAGCCTCGGCGGCATCACCGCCGCCGGGCTGCCGAAGCGCACCCCCAAGGCCAACCTGGTGCCCGGCACCGCGAGCCAGCAGCCCGCGGCGCCGGCACAGCAGCCGCAGCAGCGGCAGGCGCCTGCGCAGCCGGTCTCCGCAGACCGGATACGCAGCCGGATGGCCAGTTACCAGCAGGGTGTGCGACGGGGCCGCCAGGAACTTCGTGGACAGGAGGAACAGAGTGAGTAAGCGTCCCGCCGGGGAGGATGCGTGACAACCCTTAGCCATGAAGCGCACAAGTTCGACTGGCTGATCACCGACTTCGTCCGCAACACGCCAGGAGTCGCGCATGCCGTCGTGGTCTCCGCGGACGGCCTGTCCTTGGCCGCTTCGGAGGGATTCCCGCCGGACCGGGCGGACCAGCTGGCCGCCGTCTCGGCGGGCCTGCTGAGCCTGACGGTGGGCGCGTCCAGGGTGTTCGAGGGCGGCGCGGTGACGCAGACCGTCGTCGAGATGCAGCGTGGCCTGCTCCTCGTCATGGCGATCAGCGACGGCTCGGTGCTCACGGTGCTGGCGGGTCCTGATTGTGACATGGGGTTGGTGGCGTATCAGATGACGCTGCTGGTAGACAGAGCGGGTCAAGCGCTCACGCCTGCCCTGCGCGCCGAACTCCAGGCCGCCAGGACGCGGTGATGTGATGGAACTGATGGGAGAGGGCCGTGTACGGCACTGACGGAATCGGGGAAGAAGAGCCCCTGTTCCGTCCTTACGCGGTGACGGGCGGCCGTTCCGAGCCGCGCTATCACCTCGCCATGGAGACGTTGATCTCATCCATGTCGATCCCGGACGAAGAGATGGTCCTGCTCACCCCCGAGCAGGAGGCCATCATGCAGCTGTGCAGAACGTTCCGGTCGGTCGCTGAGATCTCGGCCCTGCTCCGCGTCCCGCTGGGCGTGGCGAGGGTGCTCGTGGCGGACATGTCCGACGAAGGACTTGTCCGCCTGCACCAGCCACGCCTCAGCCAGGGACAGCCAGACCTCAACATGCTCGAAAGGGTGCTCAGTGGACTACGCAGGCTCTAGCCCCGGGCTTACGTCGACGAAGATCGTCGTCGCCGGGGGGTTCGGCGTCGGCAAGACGACGTTCGTGGGGGCGGTGTCCGAGATCCTCCCGCTCACCACGGAAGCGGTGATGACCGACGCGTCCGCGGGCATCGACGACCTCGGGATGACCCCGAACAAGCAGACCACGACCGTGGCCATGGACTTCGGCCGGGTCTCGCTCGACCGCGACCTGATCCTCTACCTGTTCGGCACGCCCGGGCAGCACCGGTTCTGGTTCATGTGGGACGACCTGGTGCGGGGCGCGATCGGCGCGGTGGTGCTGACCGACACCCGCCGCCTGGCCGACAGCTTCCCCGCGATCGACTACTTCGAAGAGGCCAAGCTGCCCTTCGTGATCGGCATCAACGGGTGGGACGGGCAGTTCCTGCACTCCGACAACGAGGTCAGGGAGGCGCTCGCGCTCCCGCCGCACGTGCCGGTGGTGCGGACGGACGCCCGCGACCGCGAGTCGGTGAAGTCGACGCTGATCGCGCTGGTCGAGCACGTCGTACGCCTGCGCGCGGCGCCCGTCCACTAGTCCAGGGCGCCCGGGCCGGCGAGTTGAGCACCGGGACGAGCTGCCGCACAGCCGGTCGAGGACGTCCTTGAGCTCCGGGAACATGCGTCCAGGGGGAAACGCCCGTCCAGACGCTGCTCGCGTACGAGCGGGCGCTGTCCGAGGACTAGCGATCGAGGCGCTGGTAGAGGCGGACGGACAGGACGAAGAACACGACGGTGATCGCCAGCGGCCACAACACCGCCATGAGGACGGAGTGCTGGGCCACCCACGAGACCCCGCCCCAGCCCGGGTTGCCGAACAGCTCCCTGGCCGCCGCCACCGTGGCCGACAGCGGATTCCACTCCGAGATCGTGCCCAGCCAGCCCGGCATGGTGTCCGGGGCGACGAAGGCGTTCGACAGGAATCCGATCGGGAACTCCAGAGTCTGGATCGCCACCACCGCACCCGGGTCCCTGGTCAGCAGCCCCAGGTACATCCCGGCCCACAGCAGCGAGAAGCGCAGGAGCAGCAGCAGGCCCACCGCGCCGAGCGCGCCCGGCAGCGTGGCCGGGCGCCAGCCGACCGCCAGCCCGCAGACCAGGAGGCCGGCCAGCACCAGCACCGAGTGCAGCAGGTCGGCGATGGCACGCCCGATGAGCACACCCGACGGCGCCATGGGCATCGAGCGGAACCGGTCCGTGACGCCCTTGGAGGCGTCGGTGGCGACCGCGACCATGGTGGCGCTCAGGCCGAAGAGCATCGTCATGCCGTACATGCCCGGCATGAGGAACGCGAAGTAGTCCGCCCCTTCCGGCACCTTCACCGCGCCGCCGAACAGGTAGCCGAAGGCCAGTGTGATCATCACCGGGAAGAGCACCCCGAAGACCACCGTCATCGGCTGATTGGCCCAGTGGATCAGGTCGCGCCGGGCGACCGTCCACCCGTCGGCCAGAGCCCACCACAGCCGACGTTCCTTCGTCGAGATCGTGCTCATTTCGCGCCGCCTCCCGTGAGGTCGAGGAAGACTTCGTCCAGAGTCGGCCTGCGCAGCGCGACGTCCTCGGCCTCGATCCCGGCCGCCGACAGCGCCGCCAGCACCTCCGTCAGGGCTCTCACCCGCTCGCTCACCGGCGCGGAGACGTGCCTGGTGTCGTGATCGACCTCGGCCGGGCCCGACGCGACCCGCTCGACGATGCCGGCGGCCTCCCCGACCCGCCCGGGGTCGTGGATCACCACGTCGAGCCGGTCGCCGCCGAGCTTGGCCTTGAGCTCGTCGGGCGTGCCCTCGGCCACCACCCGGCCCGCGTCGATCACCGAGATCCGGTCCGCGAGCTGGTCGGCCTCCTCCAGGTATTGGGTGGTCAGCAGCACGGTGGTGCCGTCGGACACCAGGTCGCGAACCACGCGCCAGATCTCCGCCCGGCTGCGTGGGTCGAGCCCCGTGGTCGGTTCGTCGAGGAAGAGCACGGGCGGGGCGAGGATCAGGCCGGCCGCGAGGTCGAGCCTGCGCCGCATGCCGCCCGAATACTCCTTGGCCGCCCCCTTGTGCTCGAGCCCGAAGCGTTCGAGCAGTTCGTCGGCCCTGACCCGGGCCGCCGCCCCGCCCAGGTGGTAGAGGCGGCCGAACAGCTCGAGGTTCTGCCGCCCGGTCAGCAGCTCGTCCACGGCCGTGTGCTGGCCGACGAGGCCGATGTTGCGGCGCACCAGGCGAGGCTGGGTCGCCACGTCGAACCCGGCCACCTCCGCGCGGCCGCCCGAGGGGCGCAGGAGCGTGGTGAGGATGCGGACGGCCGTGGTCTTGCCTGCGCCGTTGGGGCCGAGCAGGCCGCAGACCGTGCCATGGCCCACGTCCAGGTCGATGCCGTCGAGAGCCGCCTTGTCGCCGTACGTCTTGCGCAGCCCGTGCGCGAGCACTGCTGACATACCGCCTCCCTCTTCGTACGCTGTACCGTACGCCATACGAATCGAATCGGCAATCGTACGGTGTACCGTACAAGAGTGATGATCGAATCATCGGGAAAGGGCGACCCGGCCCGCAGCCTTGCCCTGCTCTGGCGCACCAGCGAGCGGTCCAGCCGCAAGGGCAAGCCAGAGCTGAGTGTGGACCGCATCGTGCGCGCGGCCATCGAGGTCGCCGACGCCGAGGGGCTGCAGGCGCTGTCCATGCGCCGCGTGGCCGAGCGGCTGGGCGTGGGGACGATGTCGCTCTACACGTACGTGCCGGGCAAGCCGGAATTGTTCGACGTCATGCTTGACACGGTCTACGGCGAGACCGCCAGGCCGGAGGACGTCCCCGGCGGCTGGCGGGGCAGGCTGGAGCAGATCGCCAGGGAGAACTGGGCACTCTACCTGCGCCACCCATGGTTGCTCCAGGTGGCGGCCAGCCGGCCGGTGCTCGGGCCGAACGTGACCGCCAAGTACGACTACGAGCTGCGTGCCGTGGACGGCATCGGCCTGACCGACGTGGAGATGGACTCGGTGATCACCTTGATCACCGGCTTCGTGCACGGCGCGGCGCGGGGCGCGGTCGAGGCCGCGCAGGTCGAGAACCAGACGGGCATGAGCGACGAGCAGTGGTGGGCCGCGCACGCGCCCTTCTTCGCCCGGATCGCCTACGCCGACCGGTTCCCGACGGCCGCCAGGGTGGGGCAGGCGGCGGGCGAGGCGCTCAACGCGGCCTACAGCCCGGAGCACGCCTTCGAGTTCGGACTGGAGCGCGTGCTCGACGGCATCGAGGCCCTGGTGAACAGGCGGGCGAGGCCTGGTTCACCGGACCGGTGAGCGAGCCTCAGCGGGGGATCCAGTCCTTCCACACGATCTTGTTCTCCGCCACCCACCGGACGGCCGCCTCCTCGGCGGTCATCTTCTCGTTGATCATGTCGCCGGCGACCGCGTTCTGGTCGTCGTTGGTCCAGTTGAAGTTGCGGACCAGCTCGTACGCCTTGCCGCCGTTCTCCGCGAACCGCTTGCTGACGATCTTGTCGAGCAGGTACGGCGGGTAGTCGCAGGCGACCTTCGCGGCGTCGGCGTCACAGCCCACGGCATACGGGGGCAGCGCGATCTTCACCAGTTTGACCTTGGTGAACAACCATTGCGGCTCGTAGAAATACATCAAAAGGGGTGTCCGGTTCCGCGTCGCAGCCTGGGCGGCCTTGATCAACGCGTCCTCGCTGCCCGAGTAGACGACCTTGTAATTCAGCTTGAGATTCTTGACGAGGGCCTCGTCATTGGTGACGAACGTCGGATCGCCGTCCAGGATTTGTCCGGCATTTCCGGTCTTTTCAGTCCGGAAAAGATGGGCGAAGTCGTTGAGGTTGCGGTAGTCCGTGATGCCGGGATATTTCTTGACCATCCACTCGGGGACGTACCAGCCGATCACACCCTTGTTCCCGGTGAGGCCGGCCGACAGGGCCACCTTCTTCTTCTCGATGTACTCCTTCTTCAGGTCCGGGTGGCCCCAGTTCTCGATGATCACATCCACCTTGCCGGATTCGAAATCCCGCCAGGATTGATCTTCTTTCACCGCCCGCTTGTTCACCTTGTAACCCAGTTCCCGCTCCAGCAGGTACGCCAGCACGGCGGCCTGGGCCTCATATCCGACCCAGGCGTGGATGTCGAGGTTGACGGTCCCCTTGGACCCGGCGGCGGTTTCGGGCTCCTCGCCGGTGCAGGCGGTCAGGAGCAGGGCCGCGACCAGCGGCCCGACGAGCGTCTTCAAGCGCATGAGAGGTCTCCGAGGTCGCGGCCCCCGGCCAATGAGGAGCCGCGACGTGACATGGCGATCTCATGCCGACTTCTGAGACCGCACGACAGGGTCACTTGGGGATCCAGGCCTGCCACTTGGCGGTGTTGGCCTCGACCCACTTCTTGGCGGCCTGCTCGCCGGTCATGCCGTTGTTGGTCATGTCGTCGGCGACGGCGTTCTGGTCCTCGTTCGTCCAGGTGAAGTTCTTGACGAGCTCGTAGGCCTTGCCGCCGGTGTCGGCGAACTTCTTGCTCACGATCTTGTCGAGGTCCATCTCCGGGTAGTCACAGGCGACCTTCTTGGGGTCGGCGTCGCAGCCCTCGGTGTAGGCGGGCAGGTTGACCCGGACCAGGTCGGTCTTGCTGAACAGCCAGTGCGGGTCCCAGAAGTAGAACAGCAGCGGCTTCTGCTGCGTCTGCGCCTGCTGGGCGCCCTTGATCAGGGCCGCCTCGCTGCCGCCGACCACGACCTTGTAGTTCAGCTTGAGGTTCTTGATCAGGGCTTCCTCGTTGCTGACGTACGACGGGTCGCCGAACAGCAGCTGGCCCTTGTCACCGGACTCGGAGGTCTTGAACAGCTCGGCGTACTTGTTGAGGTTCTTGTAGTCGGTGATGTCCGGGTACTTGTCGGCCATCCACTTCGGGATGTACCAGCCGATGACGCCCTTGTTGCCGGTGGAGCCCGCCTCGACCGCGACCTTCTTCTCCTCGATGAACTGCTTCTTCAGGTCCGGGTGGCCCCAGTTCTCGATGATGACGTCGACGTCGCCGGTCTCGAAGCCCTCCCAGGCCAGCTGCTCCTTGATCTCGGGCAGCTCGACGGTGTAGCCGAGCTCGTTCTTCAGCAGGTACGCGACCACGTTCGCGCTGGCCTCGTACCCGACCCACGGGTTGATCGCGATCTTGACAGTGCCCCCGGCGCTGCTGGCACCGCCCTGCGGCGCGGCGGTGGAGCTGGGCGAGGTCTCGACCGTGGCCCCGCCGCAAGCGGTGGCGAGACCAAGGGTGAGTCCAGCAGTGAGCAGGCCTGCGAGCAGGCGAATCTTCATGGGGACTTCCTCTTTCGGGGGGAAGAGCGCCTGTCGGCGCCCTGCGTGATGCGGTCGAGCATGACTCCGAGCAGCACCGTCGCGATGCCGGCGACGAAGCCGAGCCCGAAGTCGGTCCGC
This sequence comes from Nonomuraea turkmeniaca, assembly GCF_005889735.1. Taxonomy (GTDB): domain Bacteria; phylum Actinomycetota; class Actinomycetes; order Streptosporangiales; family Streptosporangiaceae; genus Nonomuraea; species Nonomuraea turkmeniaca. Next base: position 9,027 of record NZ_VCKY01000022.1, on the reverse strand, counting down.
TGGGAGAAGCCGAGGACCACGTCGTAGCCGAGCGCCCCGGCCCCGACGAGGCCGCCCACGACGACCATGGCCAGCGTCATCACGATGCCCTGGTTGGCGGCCAGCAGGATGGCTTGCCTGGCCATCGGCAGTTGCACCTTCCACAGCAGCTGCCCCCGCGTCGAGCCGGCCGAGGACGCCGCCTCGACGACCGTGGCGGGCACGGCCTTGATGCCGTCCTCGACCAGGCGCACCACCGGCGGAACCGCGTAGATGATCGAGGCGAAGATCGCGGTGAACCTGGTGGTCTCGAACAACGCCAGCGCCGGCAGCAGGTAGACGAAGGCCGGCATGGTCTGCGCGGCGTCGAGGAGCGGACGCTGCACGGCCGAGTACCGCGGCGAGCGGGCCGCGGCCACCCCGAGCAGCAGGCCGATGACGAGGGTGACCAGCACCGCGACGGCGACCGTGGTCATCGTCTGCATGGCGTGCTCCCACGTGCCGAGCAGCGCGATCGCCAGCAGGCAGCCGAGCGCGATCAGCGCCGGCCGCACGCCGCTGACCCGCCAGGCGACCGCCAGCACCGCGAGCGTGACCAGCCACCACGGGGCCGAGGTGAGCAGCGTCTCCAGCGGGTTGAGCAGGGAGGCGGTGACGAGGTCCTTGATGAACGTCGTGACGGGGTACCAGGTGGTCTCAGCCCAGCGGACGGCGTCGTTGACCTCGGCGACGACGTTGATCGTCCAGCTCTCCGGCCACACGCGCGGCAGCACGGGGATGAGCGCCAGCCCGACGGCGGCCAGCACGCCGGCCGCCACCAGGTCGATCCTGCTCAGTTTGGCATGCGGCCTGTTCATGGCCGCACTCCGTGAGGCGCGCTCGGTCGCCCCTGCGCCGCCGCCTTCCCCCGCTCTGGTCGCTCCGCTCCCGCCGCTCCTCCAGCCGACGGCGCTCCCTCGCTGGGCCACCGACATCATCATCCGGTCGAGCACCACGGCCATGACCACGATGGCCACGCCGGCGGGGAGCATGATGCCGACCTGCGCCCGCGACAGCCCGCGGATGATGTCGCCGCCCAGGCCGGGCGCCGAGATCAGGTTCGCGATGACGACCATGGACAGGGCCATCATGATCGTCTGGTTCACCGCCAGCGCCATCGTGGACCTGGCCAGCGGCAGGTAGACCTTGAACAACGTCTGCCGGCGGGTGGCGCCCAGAGACGCGGACGCCTCGACCGCCGTGGGGGAGACCTCCGAGATGGCCAGCGCGGTGATGCGGATGGCCGGCGGAATCGAGTAGATCATCGTCGCGATGGCCCCGGCCGGCGCGCCGATGTGGAAGAACAACGCCAGCGGAGCGAGGTACGCGAACGTCGGCATGATCTGCATGACGTCCAGCACCGGCGTGATCGCCCGACGTGCCCGGGCGGACAGCCCGGCCCAGACGCCGATCGGAATCCCGATCGCCAGCGACAGCAGCACTGCCGCCGCGACCAGGGCCAGCGTGTCCACGCTCGACTGCCAGAGCCCCAGGAAGCCGAACGCGCTGACGCCCGAGACCGCGAGCAGCGCGATGCGCCAGCCGCCGGCCAGCCAGGCCAGCGCGCCCATGACGCCGGTGAGGCCGGGCCAGCCGAGGGCGTACAAGGTGGTCTGGAACAGGTCGTAGAGCCCGCCGACGAAGAGGCGGATGTAGTTGAGGAAGTACAGGAAGAGCGGATTGTCGTTGCGGTGGTCGTCGATCCACTCGCGCAGCTCGGTGACGGCCAGGAACTGCGGGGCCTCCTTGTCGTGCGGCAGCGTCCCCGTGCCACGGAAGGCCAGGTACGCCGCCGCGAACAGGACGACGGCCCCCACCGGCGCCACCCACCGGGGCACCTTCACCCTGGGCGGCGCGCTGACCGCAGTGGTACTGCTCATGCGCCCGCCTTGACCGGGACGTCCTGCCCCGAGAGGAAGGTCAGCAGGTCCACGCGGTCCACGACGCCCGCCAACTGGTCGCCGTCCACCACCTTGATCGGGCGGCCGGAGGCGGAGGCCAGGCCGATCGCGTCCTTGATGATCGTGGTGACCGGCAGCTCCGGCCCGTCCAGCGGCTCGCCGGGCTCAGGGTCGCGGCAGATCCAGCGCAACGTGAGCACGTGGCTCCTGGGCACGTCGCGGATGAAGTCGGACACGTAGTCGTCGGCCGGCGCGCCCACCAGCTCCTCCGCGGTGCCGAGCTGCACGATCGAGCCCGCCCGCATGATCGCGATCCGCTCGCCCAGCTTGAGCGCCTCGGACAGGTCGTGGGTGATGAACACCATCGTCTTGCCGACCTCGCGGTGCAGCCGGATCACCTCGGCCTGCATGTCTCGCCTGATCAGCGGGTCGAGTGCGCTGAACGGCTCGTCGAACAACATCACCTGCGGGTCGACCGCCAGCGCCCTGGCCAGGCCGACGCGTTGTTGCATGCCGCCGGAGAGCTGGTCGGGGTAGGCGTCGGCGTACCCGTCGAGGCCGACGAGTGAGAGGATCTCCCCGGCTCGCGCGTGCCTGGCCGCCCTCGGCATGCCCTGGATCTCCAGGCCGTACGCCACGTTGTCGATCACCTTGCGGTGCGGCAGCAGGCCGAAGTGCTGGAAGACCATGCTGACCTGGTGGCGGCGGATCTCGCGGAGCCGTGCGGGGGAGGCGCGACCGATGTCCTCGCCGCCGATCCTGATCTCGCCAGCGGAGGGCTCGATGAGCCGGGTGAGGCAGCGTACGAGGGTGGACTTGCCGCTGCCCGACAGGCCCATGACCACGAAGACCTCGCCGGGACGCACTTCGAAGCTCACGTCCCTGACGGCGGCGGTGCAACCGGTCTTCTCTCGCAGCGTGGCGGGTTCGAGATGCCGGTCCTCGCTGTCCAGCACTCTTTGTGCCCTGGACCCGAAGATCTTCCAAAGGCCCTCAACGGTGATAGCCGCGCTGTCGGGAGAATCTCCCACACCCGCCTCCTCGTTTGCCGGGGCTCAACATATGTCGTGAATAACGTCAATCTCAAACGGTGTGACCGTCAGGAGATCAGGGTGCTTCCGGCGTGTTATGCGTTGAATCGTTCAAATCACCCATATGCTGACATGAGGTGCATTGGGGGCTTATTTCTCGCTTCACGGACTTGGTAGATGGAGTCCCAACTTCGTCACATCAGTCACAGAACTTGAATTTTGCCAAGTTATGTTCGGGTAGCCTCCCCAGCGTGTGATGTGTTCCAATTACCGGCACTTGCTGATTTCCTCAGGGGACACAGCACCCTTCAAATACGCCGATATCGGGCGAGGTGCGTTCGGTGAGCACAGAGCTGAGCCACAGGCAGGCCAGCGAGGGAAACTGGCGTCTGCGAAATTGGCGTGTCCGCGCACGGCTCGTCGCCCTGATCCTGATTCCGACGGCCGCCGCCGTGCTGCTGGGCGGCATCCAGGTGCTCGCCTCGACCGCCGCGGCGAGCGACTTCGCACGGACGAACCAGTTCGCCCAGTTGTCGCAGGAACTGGGCGCGCTCACCCACGCCGTCTCCGGCGAGCGGGCCAGGACTTCTTGGTACATCGCGCGCAACCGGCCCGCGAACATGCTTGCCGAGGTGCAGGCGCAGATGTCCGAGGTCGACACCGAGGCCAAGGACGTGCGCGGCATCACCGGGCAGCTGGCGAGCGAGGTCACCGGCCGTACCGCCGACCAGCTCGAGCAGCTGATCAACCGTCTCGACGACCTGACCGCCTTACGCAAGCAGGCGCTGGACGCCAATCTTCTCCCCGGCCCCGCCGTCGAGCTCTACACCAAGGTGATCAACGACCTGCTGTCCGCACACACCGAGCTGATCAAGGGCAGCGCCGACGACGAGCTGTTCCGGCAGACCCGCATGCTCGACGCCCTGGCCCGGGCCAAGGAGAGCGTCTCCTACCAGCAGGCGCTGGTCACCATCGTCCTGGTCGAGGGAGCGTTCGACCAGGACCAGCTCAAGCGATTCCTCGGCGAGCAGTCCAAGGAGACCAACGAGCGCGACAGCGTCGCCGCCGAGGCCACCGCAGAGGAACGCCGCTTCTTCGACGAGACGGTCAACGGCAACACCTCCGAGCGCATGTTGTTCCTGCGTGAGCTGGTGCTGATCAGGGCCACGAACGGGCTGCCGCTGCGCGGCCTCGACCTCGGCAGGCGCGACGACGCGAAGGAGTGGTTCGAGGCGTCCAAGGTCGTCGTCGACACCATGCGCACGGTCGAGGATCGCCAGGCCCGCGGCATCGTGGCGCGCAGCGAGGCGCTCAGCGCGGACGAGCGGCAACGGGCGTTCGTGACCGCGGGAGCCGTGCTCGCGCTGCTGGTGGCCGTGCTGCTGATCACCACCGGCGTGGCCAGGTCGCTCGTGCGGCCGCTGCGCCGGCTGCGCGGCGAGGCCCTGGAGATCGCCGGCAAGCGGCTGCCCGCCTTCGTCCAGCACCTGCGTGAGTCCCGCGACGGCGCGATCGACGCCGAGGTCCCGCCCATCGGGATCTTCTCCAAGGACGAGGTCGGCGAGCTCGCCCGGGCCTTCGACGAGGTGCACCGCGAGGCCGTGCGGCTGGCCGGTGACGAGGCGCGGCTGCGTGCCAACGTCAACGCCATGTTCGTCAACCTGTCCAGGCGCAGCCAGACGCTGGTCGAGCGGCAGCTGACGCTGATCGAGAAGCTGGAGCAGGGCGAGCGCGACGACGCCCGGCTCGGCGACCTTTTCAAGCTCGACCACCTGGCCACCCGCATGCGCCGCAACAGCGAGAACCTGCTCGTCCTGGCCGGGCAGGAGGCCGCGCGCAAGTGGAGCGAGCCGGTCGAGCTGATGGACATCGTGCGTGCCGCGCTCGGCGAGGTCGAGAGTTACGACCGGGTCAGCATCCAGGTGCAGTCGGACGTCGCCATCGCCGGGCAGGCCGTCACCGACGTGGTGCACCTGATGGCCGAGCTGATCGAGAACGCGGTCTCCTTCTCCTCGCGGGACACCAAGGTCGTCATCTCCAGCAGCCGCATCGACGGCGGGTCGCTGATGTTGTCGGTCACCGACAACGGCATCGGCATGAGCCAGGAGGAGCTGGGCGAGGCGAACTGGCGGCTGGCCAACCCGCCGGTGGTGGACGTGTCGGTGTCGCGGCGCATGGGGCTGTTCGTGGTGGGCCGGCTGGCGTTGCGGCACAACATCCGGGTTCAGCTGCGCCGCCAGGACATCGGCGGGCTGACCGCCATGGTGCTCATCCCGCCGATGTTGCTCACGGCCGTGCCCGGCACGATGCCCGCCGGCCAATCGCCTGCCATGCAGTCGCCGGGCCCGCAGTCGTTCGGGTCGCAGCCGTTCGGGTCCCAGCCGTTCGAGTCTCAGCCGTTCGAGTCGCAACCTTTCGAATCGCAGTCGTTGTTCGAGAGCCAGTCGTTCGGGTCCCAGCCGTTCGGGTCCCAGTCTTTCGAGTCTCAGCCGTTCGGGTCCCAGTCTTTCGAGTCTCAGCCGTTCGGGTCCCAGTCTTTCGAGTCTCAGCCGTTCGAGTCCCAGCCGTTCGAGTCCGAGCCGTCCGGCTCGCAGCCGTTCGGCTCCCCGTCGTACGCGCCGGAGCCCTTCGCCTCGGAGCCGTTCGGTGGGGGGAGTCAGGCGGACGTGCGGGTGCCGCGGCAGGGGCAGCAGCCGGGTCCGGCCTTCGGGCCCGGTCACCCGTCGTTCGACGTCCCGGCCGCCCCGGAGCCGTCGTCGTGGTTCAGCTCGCCGCACCCGAATTCCGGCCCGGCGTCCCCGGAGCCGCCGCCGGACTTGACGACGCCGCCCGCGACGTACCCGTCGTTCGCCACGCCGGCGGCATCCAAGGACGAATTCCTGCCGATCTTCGCCTCCGTGGAGGACAGCAGCTGGTTCTCCAAACCGGCGCCGACCGCCGACCGCCGGGACCCCGCCTGGTCGTCGCCCGCCGACCAGGCTTGGCAGGCCGCCGGGGCGACCGCGGAGCCGGTGCAAGGCGGGACCACCAACTCTGGCTTGCCGAAGCGGACGCCGCGCGCGAATCTGGTACCGGGCACCGCAAACCCGAAGCCGCCGCCCGCTCCCGCTCCTCCGCTGTCCCCTGATCACCTGCGTGACAGGCTGGCCAGCTACCAGCAGGGCGTGCGCAAGGGGCGCTCAGAGCTCGAGGAGGACTCATGAAGGAGCTGAGCCAAGCCGCCAGGGACATGAACTGGCTGGTCAGCAGCTTCGTCGACGAAGTTCCCGGCGTCGCGCACGCCGTGGTCGTCTCCGCCGACGGCCTGCCCATGGCGTTCTCCCGAGATTTCCCCAAGGACCGTGCCGACCAGCTGGCCGCCATCGCGGCCGGGCTCGTCAGCCTCACCCAGGGCTCGGCGCGGGTCTTCGAAGGCGGAAGCGTCACCCAGACGCTCGTGGAGATGGACCGCGGGTTGTTGCTGGTGATGTCGATCAGTGACGGATCCTCCCTGGCGGTGCTGGCCGCGCCCGACTGCGACATGGGGCTGGTGGCGTACCAGATGACGATCCTGGTGGAGCGCGCGGGACAGGTGCTGACACCGGCGGTGCGGGCCGAGCTGTCCTCGGGTCGTTCGTGGTGATGAGGAGCAGACGTGGCATCGTGGCATAACGAGCCGGAGGCCGAGCGCAGCTCGCTGGTCCGGATGTACGCCGTCACGGGCGGCAGGACCACGGCGCGTAGCGACCTAGCCATGGAGGCACTGGTATCGTCGGCCACCTCGGCGCAGCTCGGCCCGACCTACGCCCGCGAATACCGTGCGATCAGCGAGTTGTGCCGTCAGGTCAGGTCCGTGGCGGAGATCTCCGCGCTGCTGAGCGTCCCGCTCGGCGTCGCGCGGGTGCTGATCGCCGACATGGAGGCGGACGGGCTGGTCAAGGTGTACCAGCCGCAGTTGGAGGCGGGCCTGCCGGACAGGGGCCTGCTCGAAAGGGTTTTAAGTGGACTTCGCAGGCTCTAGCCGGCTCACCTCCACGAAGATCGTCGTGGCTGGCGGCTTCGGCGTGGGGAAGACCACGTTCGTGGGCTCCGTCTCCGAGATCATGCCGCTGACCACCGAAGCGGTGATGACCGAGGCCTCCCAGGGCATCGACGACCTCGAACACACGCCCGGCAAGACCACCACCACCGTGGCCATGGACTTCGGCCGGCTCACGCTCGACCGTGACCTGATCCTCTACCTGTTCGGCACGCCCGGGCAGCACCGCTTCTGGTTCATGTGGGACGACCTCGTCCGAGGGGCCATCGGCGCCGTGGTGCTCGTGGACTCGCTGCGGCTGGCGGACAGCTTCCCGGCCGTCGACTACTTCGAGGAGTCGGGGATGCCGTTCGTGGTCGGCCTGAACGGCTGGGACGGGGAGTTCCCGCACGTCGAGAGCGAGGTGCGGGAGGCGCTCACACTATCCGGTCACGTGCCGATCGTCCGGACGGACGCCAGGGAGCGGCAGGCGGTCAAGCACACGCTCATCACGCTCGTGGAGCACGCGCTCACCGCACGCGCTCATTGAGAGTTCCACCAGTACGCGGCCACGAGCTCGGCCACCAGCGTCTCCGTCAGCAGCGCCACGTCCGGGTCGTCGTCGTGCGCGTAGCGGACGGCGGTCGCGGCGTCCTTCACCTCCGCGCCCACCGCGATCACGGTGGACCCGCGCTCGCGTACCCAGTCCATGGCCTGGGCGTCGTAGCGGGAGCCCGGGAAGAGCAGGGCGCGGTAGTCGAGGGTCTTGGTCAGGTACACGTCCACGTGTGCCCAGTCACCCGTCTCACAGGCGTCGGCGGCGCGGCGCGGGCCCTCCCTGACCATCAGCGCGGACTGCTCGGCTGACGACAGGCGCTCGGCCGGGGCGATCGTGTAGACGCCGTGCGGGCCGTCCAGCAGCTCCATGGTCAGGGGGAGCCACTCGTCGCGGCGATCGAGGAGGTCCGCTGTGGCCTCCGCGCTCTTCTTGATCAGCGCGGGAACATCGCGATCCGCTCCGGTCAGCTTCGTCTCCAGCGCCAGGAGGAGCGCCAGGGTGTGCTGGAACGTCCGGCAGGCGACGCCGCCGCGTTCCTTGCCCGCGTGCATCGGGATCACCAGGTCGGCTCGCTCGGCCAGGGGCGAACCAGGCACGTTGGTCAGGGCCGCCACGAACGCCGGGCCGCGCGCGTAGCGGTCGCTCGCGTCCAGGGTCTCCCTGCTGCCGCCGGTCGCCGAGATCGGGATGATCAGGGTGTCCTTCGAGGACGGGTACGTGGCCGTCGCCGAGGCGTAGTCGGCGTAGGCGTCGACGCCCGCGGCGCGCAGGCGCAGGGCCGCCACGCCGGCGGCGTAGCGGGAGCTGCCCATGCCCAGGAACAGCACCCTTGCCGGACTCTCCGGGAGCTTCGCGAAGGGGTCTTCTGCGGTCAGGGCGTCGGCCAGGGCCGTCAAGGACTCCGGCTTAGACTCCAGGTCGGAGAGGTAGAGCTCAGAATTCACGAAATGTTCTCCTCGGGGTACCAGGTGCGGAGGACGCCCATAGGGGCGTAGCGCCAGCGGGGGAGATGGCGGGCTGCGTAGATCAGCTCGCGGCACTCCTGCTCGACCTCGAACGGGCGGATCAAGGTCTCGTCGAGGAGGTCCGGGCGGTTCTTCGCCGCCAGGCGGGCCTTGTAGGCGGTCAGCATCGTCGTGCGGGCCTTGGCCGCCCAGGCGGCTGCTTCGTCGGGCGGGGTGTTCCTTCTCTTGATCGCCACCTGGGCCACGTGCTCCAGGCTCGTCGTCAACTGTGCCACGTCCCTGGCCGAGGGTTGGCCGGGGTCCGCGTCCGTGACGGTGGGGTTGCCGTCGAAGTCGATGACCGCGTAGCCGTCTCGCCATCTGAGCATCTGGCCCACGTGGAGGTCGCCGTGGATCCTGATGCGTGGGGTGGTGATGGGCCGGTGCAAGCGGGCCAGCTCGCGCTCGAGATGTCCGGCTCGTGCGGCCAGCCAATGCCCGTCCTCGCCATCCGTCACCTCCAGCGCCTCGGCCAACGCCGCCTCCGCCCTGGCGATGGGGGTGGCCGGCGGTGGGG
>NZ_VCKY01000229.1 GCF_005889735.1 Nonomuraea turkmeniaca | reverse complement strand
GCTGTGGTCGCCCGCGATCGGGGTCGAGCACCGCGCCACCCGCACCACGGCGGGGTTGTTCGACGAGAGCTCGTTCGCCAAGATCGAGGTCACCGGGTCCGGCGCGGCGGAGCTGCTGGAATGGGTGTGCGACAACCGGGTCGCCCGTGAGGCCGGCGCGGTCACGTACACGCAGGCGCTCAACCGGCGCGGCGGCATCGAGTGCGACTTCACCGTCACCCGGCGCGGCGAGGAGGAGTTCCTCATCGTCACCGGCACCGCGTTCGGCTCGCACGACCTGGGGTGGCTGCGCAAGCAGGCCGCGCACACCGGCTCGACGGCCAGGATCGCCGACGTGACCGGCCAGTACGCGTGCTTCGCCCTGTGGGGGCCGCGCGCCCGCGACATCGTCAAGGAGCTGACCCCGGACCCGATGGACTTCCCGTTCATGTCGTCGCGGGAGATCACCGTGGGGGACGTGCCGGTGCAGGCGCTGCGGGTGACGTTCGTGGGCGAGCACGGCTGGGAGCTCTACTGCTCCAGCGAGTACGGCCTGGCGTTGTGGCAGGCCCTGTGGCGGGCGGGCGAGCCGTACGGGCTGGTGGCCGGCGGCTACCGGGCCATCGACAGCCTGCGGCTGGAGAAGGGGTACCGGGTGTGGGGCGCGGACATCGGGCCCGAGACGACGCCCTACGAGGCGGGCCTCGGGTTCTGCGTCAAGCCGGACAAGGACTTCCTCGGCAGGGACGCGCTGGACCCGGCCCCTGAGCGCCGCCTGCGGTGCGTGACCCTGAGCGACCCGAGGGCCGTGGCGCTCGGCAACGAGCCCGTCCGGCTGGACGGGCGGGTCGTCGCCCGCGTCACCTCCGGCGGGTACGGCTACACCGCTCGCGAATCCATCGCCTACGCCTACCTGCCGGCAGAGACAGGGGCCGAGGTCGAGATCGAGGTCGAAGGGGCGTGGGTGCCGGGCACGGTGGTCAAGACCCCGCTGGTCCCCTGACGCCGCTGCGTACCGAGAGCCTGACCCGGTCGGGCCGGAACAGGTCGCGCGCGAACTCCACCGGCGTGCCGTCCGCCGCGTACGCCGTGCGCTCGATCAGCATGAGCGCTGTTCCCGGCGCGACGCCCAGCTCCGCGGCGTCGCCGGGACGGGCGATCACCGGGTCGAGGTGCTCGACCGCCGTGCGGGGCTCCAGGTCGTAGTGGGTGGCCAGCAGGGTGTAGAGGGAGCCGGTGAGGTCCTGGTCGAGGAGGCCCGGCAGGTCGGGAAAGTAGGAGCGTTCGAGCGCCACCGGTGAGCGGCCGGCCGAGCGCACCCTGACCACCTCGTGCACCGGCGAGCCCGCCGCCACCTCCAGCGCCCTGGCCACCGTGCCCGTCGCCGGCACCGTCCTCGCCGTCAGGATCCTCGCCTCGGCCCGCAGGTGGGCCCGGCGCATCTGCTCGGTGAATCCGGCCAGGCCGGTCAGATCGCACTCGATGCGCGGCTCGGCCACGAACGCGCCGCCCGTCCTGCCGGGCGTCCTGACCAGCACGCCGTCGTGTTCCAGGGTCGCCAGGGCCTGCCTGAGGGTCATCCTGCTCACGCCGAGCCGGCCGGCCAGCTCGCGCTCGCCGGGCAGCCGGTCGCCCGGCGCCAGCTCGCCCCGGTCGATGGAGTCGAGCAGCCATCGCTCGATCTGCACGTGCGCGGGGATGCCGGTGCCGCGCTCCAGCTCAGGCGGGGTCCCGACCACACCGCATCTTGGCACGGGCTGTGGGGTGTACGCCAAGGTCTCAGCCCTTGATGGCGCCCTGGGTGATGCCGCTGACGAAACTGCGCTGGAAGAGGAGGTACACGACGACGATCGGGGCGATGACGATCAAACAGGCCGCCGCCAGCAACGGGATGTCCGTCGTGTGCTCGCCGACGAAGAGCCCCAGCCCGCTCGGCGCGGTACGCCGATCAGGATCCTGCATCATCACCAGTACCAGCATGAACTGGTTCCACGACCACATGAGGTACAGAACCGACAGCGTGGTGATCGCCGGCCACGAGATGGGCACCAGCACCCGCGCCAGCACGACGAGGTCCCTGGCGCCGTCGATGCGGGCCGCCTCGACGAGCTCCTCGGGCACGCTCGAGAAGTGCGTCTGCATCCAGTACACCCCGAACGGCATGAACAGGGCCGCCTCGGCGAGGATGATGCCGACGTACGAGTTGGTGAGCCCGACCTCCCGCAGGTTGAAGTAGAGCGCCACCACGATGAGCTCCATCGGCAGCGTGAGCCCCATCACGAACCCGAACGACAACGTCCGGTGGCCCCACACCCGCAGGATCGCCAGCCCGTAGCCGGCCAGCGTGGCCAGCACCACCGACAGCGGCACCACGAAGGCCGCGATCAGCAGGCTCGAACGCATGAGGGCGGTCATGTTGCCCCGCTCCCAGGCGAGCGTGAAGTTCTCCCACGACCACTGGTCCGGGATGCTCAGCCCGTTGAGCTGCGAGCCGGGGGGATGCAGGGCGGCCAGGATGATGCCGGCGAAGGGCACCAGCACCATGACCGCCAGCAGGACGAGCACTCCGTACCTGAGACTGACACCGCCGCGCATGCTCAACTCTCATCTTCCCTGGTGAAGTATCGGACGGCGCTGACGACGGCGACCACGATCACGGTCAGCACCACGGCCAGCGCGCTGGCGCCGCCGATGTCGCCCTCGTTGAAGGCGAGCCGGTAGACCAGCAGGCCGGGCACGTTGGTCTGCCCCGCCGGGCCGCCGTTCGTCGTGACGAAGACGAGGTCGAAGCTGGCCAGCGCGGCGATCGTGGTGATGACGCCGGCGACGGTGATCTCCCTGCGCACCCCGGGCAGGGTGACGTGGCGGAACTGCCGGAACGCCCCCGCGCCGTCGAGCTTGGCGGCCTCGTAGAGGGACGAGTCGATCTTCTGCGCGCCGGCCAGGAAGAGCATCATGCACAGCCCGCTCATCACCCAGGTGCCGATGAGCCCGAGCGCGATCAGCGCCAGCTGATAGTCACCCAGCCAGGCGCGGGTGATCGCCCCCAGCCCGACCGCGTCGAGGAACTGGTTGACGACGCCGGAATCGCTGTAGAGCCACCGCCAGGTGATGCCGACGGCGACGAGCGGCAGCACCTGCGGCAGGAAGAAGACGACCCGGAAGAACGTCATCCCCCGGCGCACCTTCCCCATCAGGAGCGCCGTCATGAGCAGCCCGACGCAGATGGGGATGAACGAGAAGAAGATGATCAGCACGAGGCTGTGCAGGATCGCCTCATACAGCGCCGAGTCCTGAAAAATCTCGACATAGTTGTCGAGGCCCGCCCAAGTGGGCGGCAGGATGCCGTCCCAGGTCAGGAGGGACAGGCGCAGCGTGTTCAGCGCCGGCCAGATGGCGAATCCCAGATACACCGCGAGCGCGGGCAGCACGTAGAACCAGCCGCGCGCTCGCCGTCCGCGCCAGTGCGGGGGACGGGCGTGCCCGGGGGCCGCCCGCCCCCCGTCGCGGGCCTCGGCGGCACGCGGCGGGGAGACGGACGAGGTCAGCTCACGAGCCATGGTGGGCGTCCCACGACTCCTGCAGGGAACGGAGGAAGGCGTCGGGCTTCATCTTGTCGTTGATGAGGCCCTGGATGCCGGGGGTCAGCTTGTCGATCATGCCGGGGGAGGCGTAGTCGGGGAAGGGGACGATCCCGTTGTTCTGCGCCACCTGCGCGAAGACGGTCGCGATGTCGCCGCGCAGCCCCTCGGCGCCCAGCTCGGCCTTGGTGTCGACCGGCATGAACCCGCCGTCGAACTCGATCTTCGCCGCCTCCGGCGAGCTCAGGTAGTCGAGGAACGCGGCGGCGACGTTCGGGTTCTTGCTCTTCGACGAGATGGCGTACGCGACGCTCGCGCCGGAGGCGACGTTCGCCGGCTTGTCCGCCGATGCCGTGGGCATGAGGAAGAAGCCGACGTCGTCCTTCATCTCCGTCTCCAGGGTGGAGGCGGCCCAGTTACCGGTGATCAGGAAGGCGCTGTCGCCTTTGGCGAAGCCGGCCAGCGCGTCGGCGTCCGCCGTGGCGCTCGCCGAGCTGGAGATGTATCCCTTCTTCGCCCAGTCGGCCAGCATCTGGGTGGCCTGCAGTGCGGCCGGGTTCTCGATCGTCGAGCCCGGCTTGCCGTACACCCAGGACCGGTAGTCGTTGACGTCGCCGGTGACATTGAGCAGCGCGTTCCAGAGGTGGAACCCGCCGACCTGGAGCGCGCCGTTGCTCAGCGGGGTCTGACCCGCGTCCTTCGCCTTCTGCATGGCGGCCTCGAACTCGGCCAGCGTCTTCGGCGCCTCCTGCACGATCTTCTTGTTGTAGAAGACGCCGAGCACGGAGAGGCCGCCGGGCACGGCGTACTGGCTGCCGGTCCCGAACTGCTTGGCCGCCTTGTCGGAGCTGAGCACCTCGAGGCTGGCCGGCGGGAACTTGGTGTTCCAGCCGTACGCCTTGGCCCACGGGCTGAGGTCCAGGATGAGGCCGGCCGGGATCAGGGAGTTCATCGCACCCGGGTTGTACTGGGCGATGTCCGGCGCCGCGTCGGACGACATCGCCAGTTTGATGGACTTGATGTAGTCGTTGAACGGTGTCATCTGGGGCTTGACGGTGACGTTCGGGTGCTTCTTGGTGAAGCCGTCGATGAGCGCCTTGGTCGGCGGGTCGTTGGTATAGGCGAGGGTGAGCGTCACCGGGTCGTTGGGGATGGTCGTCGATACGTCGATCTTCGGCGCCGTGGTGGCGCCCGGGCTACTGGTGCCCGCGCAGGCCGTCAGAGCGAGTGCCGCCGTGACGCCTAGCGCCACGAGCGTGTGCCGCCGGGCTGGTGTCGTCATACGCATGACCTTTCTCCTCTATCGGGGGGTGGTGACGTCGGGTCGTCAACGGCCCTCATGACGACCCGTTCTCACCAGGCCGAACCTGGTGCGCTCGATCTCCTCCAGCGAGTGCAGCAGCGCACCGTGGACGACGGCGTCCTCCTGGAGGGTCGAGACCTCCAGCGCCGGCTGGTCCAGCGGCTCGCCGGACAGGTGCCGCTGGAGCGCGGCAAGCAGCGGCTCGCCGCATCTGGCCAGCGGACCGCCGATGACCACGAGCCGGGGGTTGAGTATGGCCCTGATCACGGCGATGCCTTTGGCGAAACGGCGCGCCACCACGTCGATCGCCTCGAGGGCCGGCGGACTGCCGTCGACGACGGCGTCCAGCACGGTCTCGAACGCGCGCTCTCCCGCGGCCTCGATCCGGGCCAGGAACACGCCGTCGCCGGCGCGTCCGGCCGCCGCCGCGGCCTGGCGCACGATCTCCTCGCCGCCCACCCGGTCCTCGAACGGGCCGAGGCCGTGGGGGTGGCGGGACTCGCCGGCCAACTCGGTGAACAGGTCGAGGAAGCCGACGTCGCCGGCGTCGTTGGAGGCGCCGCGGTAGAGCTCGCCGTTGAGCACGATGCCGGCGCCGACGCGCTCGCCCCAGTGAACCATCACCAGCGAGTCCTCGGGCCGCTGCGCGCCGCGCCACCGCTCGCCCTGCGTCGCCAGCTTGACGTCGTTGTCCAGGTAGATCGGGCAGCCGAGCGCCTCCCGCAACCGGCGCAGGAGGACGTCGCCGGTCAGCCCGGGCATGCTCGGGATGAGCTTGATGATCCCGGATGCCGGGTCGACGATGCCGGGGGTGCCTGCCGAGGCGAACCAGAGGTCGCCGGTCGTCAGGCCCGTCGCGCGCAGCGCCCGTGCCACCGAGGACAGGAGCGTCTCCACCACCTGCTCACCCGTGGGATCGGGGCCGAGCTGCATCGCGTCGGTCGCGGTGACCGTGCCGGACAGATCCGCCACCGCCACGCGTACGTCCTGGGGGCTGATCGACAGGCCCAGCACGTGGCCCGCTTCCGCGCGGAAGCGTACGAGCTGCGCGGGCCGCCCGGCCCGGTTGGAGTCGCGGTCCAGGGGGCCGAACTCGACGAGGCCCTCCTCGGCCAGCGCGTTGAGCGAGCGGGTGACCGCCTGCCTGGACAGCCCCACCGCCTTGGCCAGCGCCGACACGCTCATGCTGGTCTCGGCCCGCAGCCGGCTCAGGATCGCGGCCGCGTTGACCTCCCGCATGAACTGCGTGCCCGCGGCGACCAGTTGCTCCATCGACCTCTCCGAGCCCTTCTCTCGTGTGCCGGTACGCTAGCATATTAATTATGTATCGTACGGAACTAATTCGTCGAGGGATGTGACCTGCGATGTTGCCCGGTGACGGCGAGCATACGCCGCTGTGGGCGGACACCGTCCGCGGCCTCGCCCATCGTGTGCTGGGGTCCGTGGCGGAGTCGGTCCGGTTCGCGAGCTCCGCCGCGAGTGACGGTGCTCGCGGTGCGGGCCGCGCGTACGCGTACGAGGCGAAGGGCGGCGTGCTCACCGTCGCCGCGACGGACGGGGTGGGCGCGTCCGTGGGGCTCCATCACTACCTGCGGGAACACTGCGGCAGGTCCGTCGGCTGGGACACGCCGCTGCCCCTGGGGCTGACGTCCCTTCCCGACGCTCCGCTCCATCAAGGGGCGGCGCGGGTGCGGGAGGGGTATTACTTCAACTTCTGCACCTTCAGCTACACGATGCCCTACTGGAACTGGGCCGACTGGGAACGCGAGATCGACTGGATGGCCCTGCACGGCATCACGATGCCGCTCGCCGTCACCGGTCACGAGGCCGCGCTGCACGCCGCCTACACGCTTCTCGGTCTCGACGACGACCGGATCCGCGGCTTCCTGGGCGGTCCTGGCTACCTGCCGTTCCAGTTCATGGGCTGCCTGGACGACTTCGCCGGTCCGCTCTCCTCGTCCTGGATCGACGGCCACCGCGAGCTCGGGGCGCGCATCCTGGACCGTGAGCGGGCCTTCGGCATGACGCCCGTGCTCCCGGCGTTCACCGGACACGTGCCCCGCGAGATCGCCTCGGCGGCGCGTGCCGGTCGCCGTCAGTGGCAGGGCTTCGAGACCTGGGTGCTCGATCCGGCCGACCCGCTGTACGCGCGCATCGGCGCGGAGATCACCCGCGCGCAGATCAAACTCTTCGGCACCGACCACCTGTACGCCGCCGACCCGTTCATCGAGATGATCCCCATCGACGCCGACCCGGCCTTCCCCGGCGCCGTGGCGGCGGCGACGCTGGCCGGCCTGCGGGCCGCCGACTCGGAGGCGGTCTGGCTCATGCAGGCCTGGCCGTTCTCGTACCAGCGGGAGTTCTGGACCGAGGACCGCGTCACCACCTTCCTCGACGCGATTCCGGGCGACCGGATGCTCGTGGCGGACCTGTGGGCGGAGCACGATCCGCTGTGGGGGCAGTTCGACGGGTTCTCCGGGAAGCCGTGGTTGTGGTGCTCGCTGCTCAACTTCGGCGGGCGCACCGACCCGGTCGCCGACCTGCGCGGTGTGCCTGCCGGGATCGAGGCGGCCCTGGCGGCGCCTCGCCCGCCCACCGGCATCGGCCTGTCCATGGAGGCCACCCGCAACAACCCCGTCTTCTTCGAGCTGGCGGCCGACCAGATCTGGAACCGGGTACCCGACCTCGACGCCTGGCTCGACGCCTACGTGGCCCAGCGCTACGAGGGCCGGCGGACGGCCGAGCTGCGGGCGGCCTGGCGCGGGCTCCTCGACACCGTCTACAGCGCGCAGAGCCTGCGGGCCGCGCCCGACCAGTTCAAGGGCGTGCTCCTCACCAACCCCTCCTACACGCGGACGCCTGACATCTCTCGTGCCCTCTGGTACGAGCCGTCCGTGCTGGCGCAGGCCTGGGAGCGGATGATCGCGGTGGCCGAGCAGGAGCCCGGGCTGGTGGCCGGCCCGCTCGGGCACGACCTCGTGGAGACCGGCATCGCGTACATGGCCAGGGTGGCCGACCGCCGCTACCTCGAGGTCGTGGAGTCGGCAGGCGGCCCGGAGGCGGTGGCCCGGTTCCTGAGGGTCTTCGAAGACCTCGACCGGATGCTGGCCTGCCGCCCCGAGTACACCTTCCAGCGTTGGGAGGCCAAGGCCGTGTCCTGGGCCGCCGGGCCGGGCGACCGCGCGGTCTTGCAGGACAACGCGCGCCGCATCCTCACGGTGTGGGGCACCTCGGACAGCCCGCTGCTCGACGACTACGCGGGCCGGCACTGGGCGGGGCTCGTCGGCGGCTACTACCGCGACCGCTGGGAGCTGTGGGCGCGGGACCTCGGCCGCGCGCTCGCCGGCGACGTCGGCGCGGAGGCGGAGCTGCGCGAACGGCTCCGCGACCGGGCCGAGACCTTCCTGCGGGAAGGCGCGGCCCCTGTGGTGCCGGGCGACCTGGCGGCGGAGTCGCGCCGGCTGCACACTGCGTACGCGGGCGTACTGGAGGACGAACGATGAGGAGCACGATGAGTCAGGCGGAACCGCCCACCGAACGCCGCAACCCCCGCACCGCCGACATCGACACGCTGGAGTCCGGCGACGTCCTGCGGCTTCTGCTGGACGAGGACGCCCGCGCCGTCGAAGCGGCCCGCGCCGCCGCCGGGCCGCTCGCCCACGCCGTGGACGCGGCGCACGGGCGGCTGGCGGACGGCGGTCGTGTGCACTATTTCGGCGCCGGCGCGTCGGGGCGGCTGGCGGTGCTGGACGCCACCGAGATCACGCCGACGTTCGGCGTGCCGCGTGAGCTGTTCACCGCCCACTTCGCCGGCGGGCCCGCCGCGCTCACCGACTCGGCCATCGACCGCGAGGACGCCGAGCCGCTGGGCGAGGCCGACGCCCAGGCCCTCGGGGCGGGGGACGTGGCGGTCGGCATCACGGCGTCCGGCTCGACGCGATACGTCGCCGGCGCCCTGCGCGCGGCTCGCGCCGCGGGCGCCCTCACGGTCCTGGTCACCTGCAATCCGGACGCCCCGCTGCGTGATCTGGCCGAGATCGTGGTGGTCGCCGACACCGGACCCGAGGCGCTGACGGGGTCCACCCGGCTCAAGGCCGGCACGGCGACCAAGGTCCTGCTGAACGCGTTCTCGACGGCACTGATGATCAAGGCTGGGCGGACGTACGGGAACCTCATGGTCGGGCTCGTCGCCACCAACGCCAAGCTGGCCGAGCGCGCGGTGAGCCTGCTCGCCGAGGCCACCGGGGCCGGCGCGGACGCCTGCCGCGCCGCCCTCGCCGAGGCGGACGGGGCCATCCCCGAGGCGCTCGTACGGCTGCTCACCGGCTGCTCCGCCGCCGAGGCCCGCGCCGCGCTCGGCACGGGCCAGGGCGTACGGTCGGCCGTGGCCGCGCTCGGCGGGCACGCCGGATGAGCCGGACCGGATTCGCCGGCGTGGACGTCGGCGGCGGCGGAGTCAGAGTCCGGATCGAGGTCGAAGGGATGACCGCCCAGGGAGCGGACGCGGCGCCGGTGCCACGCGACCGGGGCCACGTCGACCTCGACCGGCTCGCCGCCCGGATCGCCACGGTCGTCGACCAGGCGACCCTGGTCGCCGAGGAGACGGTCCCCGCCCGGACCGGCGGGTTCGGTCAGGACAGGGCGGTCCAGGGCGGTGTGCCGGCCGTCGACCGGTTCGCCGCGATGGCGGTCGGGGTGACCGGGCTGCCGGGCCTGGTCAAGGACCCGGGAACGTTGTGGGAGGCGCTGGGGGAGCGGTTCGGCCTGGGCACGCTCGTGGTCGCCGGTGACTTGGTGACCACGCATGTGGGCGCGCTCGGCTTCCAGCCGGGGGTCGTCGTCGCGGCCGGCACGGGGGTCATCACGCTCGGCACCGACATGAACGGCGTCTGGAACCAGGCCGACGGGTGGGGGCACCTGCTCGGCGACCACGGCGGCGGCGCCTGGATCGGCGCGCAGGGCCTGCACGCCGCCCTACGCGCCCACGACGGCCGGGCCGGCGGCTCCGCCGCCCTGCTCGAACGCATGACCGCCCGCTTCGGTCACCCCCTCGACCTGGTGGCGCTCGTCTACGAGTCGGGCTCGGCGGCACACCACCTGGCGTCGTTCGCGCCGTGCGTCGGTGAGGCGGCCCGTGCGGGCGACCCGGTCGCCCGGCGGATCTGGACCGAGGCCGGCAGGCAGCTCGGCCAGACCGCTGTCGCCGCCGCGACCGGGCTCGACCCCGTCTTCTCCTGGGGCGGCCGCCTCTTCGACGCCGCCGACCTGCTGATGGAGCCGTTCCAGGAAACCGTGCGCGAGTCGCTGCCCGGCGCCCGCTTCACCCCGCCGCTCGGGACCTCGGCCGACGGTGCGCTCGCCCTGGCCAAGGCCGCCGCCGACGGCACGGTCCGGCCACGCCACCCCTACCTGTACGTCTTCACTCCGACAGGCGGGCCAGACGCTCCACCGCCTCGCCGAACTCGCTGATCATGTCGTAGACCACCTGGCGGGCCGGCTTCACCTGGTCGAGCTGGCCCACGACCTGCCCCACGTAGTAGTTGACGAGCTCCACCGCCCCCGGCTCGCCCTTCTCCGCCGCCGCCCCGATGCGGGCCATCGCCCCCTCCGACAGCAGGATCTGCAACGGCATCCCCAGCGGCCCGGGGCTCTCCGGCCCTGAGTCCCACTCCTCCGTCCAGGCCGACTTGAGCTGGCGGGCCGGCTTGCCCGTACGCGATCTGGACCTGACCGTGTCCAGCGACGACGCGGCCAGCATCTTGCGCTTCACCGCGGGCGACGTCTCCGCCTCCTCCGTGGTGAGCCACACCGAGCCGCACCACACGCCGTCCGCGCCGAGCGCCATCGCCGCCGCCATCTGCCGCCCCGACGCGATCCCGCCGGCCGCCAGCACCGGCACCGGGGCGACCGCGTCCACCACCTGCGGCACCAGCACCATCGTGGCGATCTCGCCGGTGTGCCCGCCCGCCTCGGTGCCCTGCGCGACGATGAGGTCCGCGCCCGCCGCCACCTGCCTGCGGGCGTGCTCGACCGTGCCGACCAGCGCGGCCACCGGCACGCCCGCCTCCCTGGCCTTCGCCACCATCTCCTGCGGCGGCGGGCCCAGCGCGCTGGCGATCAGCCCGATCGGGTGCTTCAACGCCACGTCGATCAGCCCCGTGGCCCCCGCGGCCGTCACCCGCCTGCCGATTTCGTCCGCGGCCGCCGTCAGGGGCTGCGCGGAAGCGCTCACGCCGTACTTGGACAGCAGGTGCGCGACGAAGTCGCGGTGCCGGTCGGGGATGAAGTCCAGGAGATGCGCGGCCTGGTCCAGCGCCGAGGCGTCGATCTTGCCGGGGACGAGCACGTCCACGCCGTACGGCCGGCCGCCGACACGCTCGTCGATCCACGTCAGCTCGGTGTCGAGCTCCTCCGGTGAGTACGCGATCGCGCCCAGCACCCCGAACCCGCCCGCGTTCGTGACCGCCGCCACCACGTCCCGGCAGTGGCTGAAGGCGAACAGGGGGAACTCGATGCCCAGGCGCTCACAAATGGCGGTCCGCATGACACGACGCTAACGGTTAGAAGGATGTTCGGTCCATCCCCGGTTCGACGGTCACAACGCCGTTCGGCGCATGCCAGCCCAGCTCCGGCGTGTAACCCCGCACCCGCTTGGCCGGCACCCCGGCGACCACGCTGTAGTCCGGGAACCGCCCGCGGACCACCGCCCCGCCGGCCACCACGCACTGGCGGCCCAGCGTGGTGCCCGGCAGGATGATCGCACCCGCGCCCAGCCACGAGCCCGAGCCGATCGAGACGGGGCTGTTGCGCGGCCACTGCCGGCCGATCGGCACGTCAGGGTCGTCGTAGACGTGGTTCTGGTCGGTGATGTAGACGTACGGGCCGGTGAAGACGTCGTCGCCGATGTCGATCGACTGGTGCGCCACGATGTGCGAGCCCCGGCCGATCGAGCAGCCGCGGCCGACACGCAGAATCGAGTTCGGGCCGAGGTCCGGGCCCGGCATCATCCCGCACGAGAGCGACACGCGCTCGCCGATCAGCGTGTGGTCGCCGATCTCGATCCACTGCTCGCCGAAGATCGCGCCGGGAGGGAACGCGATGCTGACCCCGTCGCCCAACCGGCGGAACCGGTAACCGGCCGGAGAGGCCGCAGAGATCGCGCCCGCGCGGCGGATCGCCGTGTAGGTACGGTGAATCAGCGTGCCCACGGCCCGCCGTACTAATGACATAGGGACCAAAGTTACCGCTAGGTCATGTCTGTTCGAGCATGTGAGGGGCGTTGTTTGATATCCTGAGAGCCCGTGGACACTTCGACCACACCTCGAGCCACGGGAGCCCCTTTGCGCAGCGCATCGCACACCAAGCATCTGTTCGTCACCGGCGGTGTCGCCTCCAGTCTCGGCAAGGGGCTCACGGCATCCAGCCTCGGTCGCCTCCTCAAGGCACGCGGCCTCCGGGTCACCATGCAGAAGCTCGACCCGTACCTCAATGTCGACCCCGGGACCATGAACCCGTTCCAGCACGGCGAGGTGTTCGTCACCGACGACGGCGCCGAGACCGACCTCGACGTCGGCCACTACGAGCGGTTCCTCGACACCGACCTGCACGGCTCGGCCAACGTGACCACCGGGCAGATCTACTCCAACGTCATCGCCAAGGAGCGGCGGGGCGAATACCTGGGCGACACCGTCCAGGTCATTCCGCACATCACGAACGAGATCAAGGACCGGATCAGGGGCATGGCCGGTTCTGAGGTGGACGTGGTCATCACCGAGGTCGGCGGCACGGTCGGCGACATCGAATCGCTGCCGTTCCTGGAGGCCGTCCGGCAGATCAGGCACGAGGTCGGCCGCGACAACGTGTTCTTCCTGCACGTGTCGCTGCTGCCGTACATCGGGCCCTCCGGCGAGCTCAAGACCAAGCCGACGCAGCACAGCGTGGCGGCGCTGCGCAGCATCGGCATCCAGCCGGACGCGATCGTGCTGCGCTCCGACCGGCCCGTGCAGACGGCGATCAAGCGCAAGATCAGCCTCATGTGCGACGTGGACGAGGACGCCGTGGTCTCCGCCGTGGACGCCGCCTCCATCTACGACATCCCGAAGGTGCTCCACTCCGAAGGGCTCGACGCGTACGTCGTGCGGCGGCTCGGCCTGCCGTTCCGTGACGTCGACTGGAAGGAGTGGGAGGAGCTCCTGCGCCGCGTGCACCGCCCGGCCAAGGAGGTCACGATCGCGCTGGTCGGCAAGTACATCGACCTGCCCGACGCCTACCTGTCCGTGACCGAGGCCCTGCGCGCCGGCGGCTTCGCCAACGACGCGCGGGTCAACATCCGCTGGGTCAAGAGCGACGACTGCGAGACCCCCGACGGCGCCGAGCGCGAGCTCGACGGCGTCGACGGCGTCCTGATCCCCGGCGGGTTCGGCGTGCGCGGCATCGAGGGCAAGATCGGCGCGATCCGCCACGCCCGCGAGAACAAGATCCCGCTGCTCGGCATCTGCCTCGGCATGCAGGGCATGGTCATCGAGGCCGCCCGCAACATGGCCGGCATCGAGGACGCCAACTCGGCGGAGTTCGATCCCGACACCAAGCACGCGGTCATCTCCACCATGGCCGACCAGGAGGACGTCGTCGCCGGCGAGCGCGACATGGGCGGCACCATGCGCCTGGGCATCTACACCGCCAAGCTCGGCGAGGGCACGCTCGCCCGGCAGCTCTACAGCGGCAAGGCCAAGGCCGACGAGCGCCACCGTCACCGCTACGAGGTCAACAACGCCTACCGGGAGCAGCTGGAGCAGGTGGGCATGGTGTTCTCCGGCGTGTCGCCCGACGGTCGCCTGGTCGAGTACACCGAGCTGCCCGTGGACGTCCACCCCTTCTTCATCGGCACCCAGGCGCACCCGGAGTTCCGTTCCCGCCCCACCCGCGCCAACCCGATGTTCAAGGGCCTCATCGGCGCGGCCCTCATCTACGCCGACGGGCGCGTCGGCGCTAGGGTCGGTAAGTGAAGATAGAAGACACGCCCGAGGCGTGGGACGTCGTCGAGACGAAGGAGCGGTTCTCGGGCCGCGTCATCCGCGTGGTCACCGACACCGTCGAGATGCCCCGCGACGAGGTCGCCGACCGCGACTACGTGGTGCATCCCGGCTCCGTCGCCGTGCTCGCCCTCGACGACCAGGACCGCGTCCTGATGATCAGGCAGTACCGGCACCCCACCCGCCAGTTGATGTGGGAGCTGCCTGCCGGGATCCGGGACGTGGAAGGGGAGCCGCTGGTCGAGGGGGCGGCCCGGGAGCTGGCCGAGGAGGCCGGCTACCGGGCCGGGACCTGGCAGACGCTCGTCGACCTGCGTTCCTCGCCCGGCATGAGCGATGAGCGCATCCGGGTCTTCCTCGCCCGCGACCTGACCAAGATCCCCGACGAGGAGAACGGCTTCGTCCACCGGCACGAGGAAATCGACATGCCGGTCGAATGGGTGCCCCTGACCGACGCGGTCGAGCGGGCGCTCATGGGAATGATCCACAATTCCCCGGCCGTGGCCGGTATCCTCGCCGCATATGCGGCTTCGGTTGAGGGTTTTCAGTGCTTGCGCCCCGCCGACGCCCCGGAGGCGTGACGGAAGGACCGGTTCGTGGAGGCAGTGTTCTCCAGCTACCTCGCCCATCTGGCGGTGGAGCGGAGCCTGGCCGCGAACACGCTCGCGTCCTACCGTCGTGACCTGCGCCGATACTTCGAGCACCTGCAGGCACGCGGCCGGGCCGAGCTCGATGAGGTGGGGGAGGCCGACGTCCAGGCCTTCCTCGCCGCGTTGCGCGAGGGCGACGGCGACCACCCGGCGCTCGTCGCCAGCTCGGCCGCCCGCGCCGTGTCCGCGGTGCGCGGGCTGCACCGCTTCGCCCTGCGCGAAGGCGTGACCGCTCACGACCCGGCCCACCAGGTACGCCCGCCGCGCCTGCCCCGCAGGCTCCCCAAGGCCATCGCCGTGCACGAGGTCGAACAGCTCATCGCCGCCTCAGGCCCGGACGGCGCGCCCCTGACGCTGCGCAACCGCGCTCTCCTGGAGGTCCTGTACGGCACCGGCGCCCGCATCTCCGAAGCCGTCGGGCTGGCCGTGGACGACCTCGAGGTCGACCAGGTACGCCTGCGCGGCAAGGGCGGCCGGACGCGCGTCGTACCTTTGGGGCGCTATGCCCGTTCCGCCCTGGACGCTTATCTGGTGCGGGCCCGTCCTGGTCTGCTCGCCCACGGACGCGGCACTCCAGCCGTCTTCCTGAACGCCCGGGGCGGGCGTCTGACCAGGCAGGGAGCCTGGGAGGTGCTCCAGGCGGCCGCCGAACGGGCCGGACTCGACGGGATAAGTCCGCACGTTCTCCGGCATTCCTTCGCAACTCATCTGTTGGACGGAGGCGCGGACGTTAGGGTGGTGCAGGAGTTGCTCGGCCACGCCTCGGTGACGACCACGCAGGTCTACACCCTGGTCACGGTTGACAAGCTCCGGGAGGTCTACGCCGCCGCGCATCCTCGTGCCCGGCAGTGATCTATAGTCTTTTGCGACGTGCGGCGCCCTCGGCGTGCCGCCTTGCCGCGTTAAGTGGTGACGCCATAGTGTCCGTCCGGACGGTCCGGTTCGGGATCGTCAGGGAGGTTCGAGCTGGTGACTGTGACGACCAAGGGTTCAACCCCGGGGACCCCCGACAACCCCTGGGGCGACACGAAGACCAACACGCCTTCCAACGGCGTCAATCTCGGGCCCACGCGACGGCCCAGGCCGGTGTTCCCCGAACCGGTGCCCCCTGCCGTGCACGGCCCCGCGCGCGTGGTCGCGATGGTCAATCAGAAGGGCGGGGTCGGCAAGACCACGACCACCATCAATCTGGGCGCCGCGCTGGTCGAATACGGCCTCAAGGTGCTGCTGGTCGACTTCGACCCGCAGGGCGCGCTCTCCGTCGGGCTGGGCATCAACCCGCTCCAGCTCGACCTGACCGTCTACAACCTGCTCATGGAGCGCAGCGTCACCGCCGAGGACGTGCTGCTCGAGACCGGCGTCGAGGGGCTCGACCTGCTGCCGAGCAACATCGACCTGTCGGCCGCCGAAGTGCAGCTCGTCACCGAGGTGGCCCGCGAGCAGGTGCTCGGCCGCGTGATCAAGCCGCTGCTGCCGCATTACGACGTGTGCCTCATCGACTGCCAGCCGTCCCTGGGCCTGCTCACGATCAACGCGCTGACCTGCGCCCACGGGGTCATGGTGCCGCTGGAGTGCGAGTTCTTCGCGCTGCGCGGCGTGGCGCTGCTCATGGACACCATCTCCAAGGTCCAGGAGCGTCTCAACGAGGACCTCGAGATCGAGGGCCTGCTCGCCACCATGTACGACGCCCGCACCCTGCACGGGCGCGAGGTGCTGGCCCGGGTGGTGGAGGCGTTCGGCGACAAGGTGTTCCACACCGTGATCAACCGTACGGTGCGCTTCCCCGACGCGACCGTCGCCGGCGAGCCGATCACCACGTTCGACCCGTCTTCCCTCGGCGCCAACGCCTACCGTGAGCTGGCCCGTGAGGTGCTGTCGCGCTGGCCGGCGCCTGCGACAATGTCCAGGTGACCACCGCTGAGCAGAGCGACCCCCAGGGCTTCCAGGTCCACCTGGACGTCTTCGAGGGACCCTTCGATCTGCTCCTCGGCCTCATCGCGAAGCACAAGCTGGACATCACCGAGGTCTCGCTCTCCAAGGTCACCGACGAGTTCATCGCCTACATCCGCTCGCGGGGGCCCGAGTGGGACCTCGACCAGACCAGCCACTTCCTGCTGGTGGCGGCCACGCTGCTGGACCTGAAGGCGGCTCGGCTGCTGCCGTCCGGCGAGGTGGAGGACGAGGAGGACCTGGCGCTGCTGGAGGCCAGGGACCTGTTGTTCGCGCGGTTGCTGCAGTACAGGGCGTACAAAGAGGTCGCAAAGGTCTTCGCGGGGCGGATGGCGGAGGAGGCGCTGCGTTTTCCGCGTACCGTGCTGATGGAGCCGCAGTTCGCCAACCTGCTACCCGAGCTGGTGCTGGGGATCGGACCCGAGCAACTCGCCAGGATCGCCGCGCGCGCCTTCACCCCCAAGCTGCCGCCCACCGTCAACGTCGGGCACATCTACCAGCCGCTGGCCAGCGTCAAGGAGCAGGCGGCGATCCTGGTCATGCACCTGCGCCGGATGCGGCGGGCCACCTTTCGTGCGCTCGTGTCCGACTGCGACGGGACATTTGAGGTCATCGCGCGGTTCCTGGCGGTGCTGGAGCTGTTCCGGGAGTCGGCGGTGACCTTCGAGCAGGTAGAGCCGCTCGGGGACCTGCACGTGACCTGGACGGGGTCCGACGACGGGGACATCGCGGTGGGGGACGACTACGAGGAATCCGCGGAGAAACCACGCAATGAGTGACAACCCCAGCCCGCTGCCCAAC
>NZ_VCKY01000228.1 GCF_005889735.1 Nonomuraea turkmeniaca | reverse complement strand
GCCCTCTCCCGCATCCCCTACTTCGCCGAGATCGCCGACGTCCCGGCGGGCCCGGCGGAGCGCTCCCTGGACCTCGCCGGCCTGCCGCCAGAGGAGGCCCTGGCCGTCGTGTCGGCAAAGGTGCGGGACCGCGCGGCCGCCGTGCTCGGGATCGACGCGCACCGGCTGGGAGACGACACCGTCCTGACGGACCTCGGCCTGGACTCCCTGGCCGCGACCCGCCTGCGCGGCACCGTCGAGCACGACTTCGGCGTCACCGTCCCCACGGCCCCGCTGCTCAAGGGCGGCAGCGTCGGCGCGCTGGTCCGGACGGTCGCCGGGGGACTGGGCCTGCCGGCGGCCACGCCCGTCGGGCCCCGGGACGCGGCGGAGCGGCAGGTGGTCCGCGTGCTCACGGACCTGCTCGGCCGGGAGCCCTCCGTCACCGAGCCCCTCGATCCCGGCGTCCTGCCGGCGGCACTCGACCTCCTGACCTGCGAACTCCGCACCGCCCCGCCGGCTTTGGGCACGGCGGCCGAGATCGCCGACGTCATCAGGCAGGCCGATGAGGCCGCGGCCCAGCGCGGCGCCGTCCGGACCCTGACCAGCGGAGAATCCGGCAAGCCGATCTTCCTGGCACACCCCGCGGGCGGCACCACCGGCGTCTACACGCAGCTGGCCGACCGCCTCTCCGTCCCCGTCCTCGGCCTGGAACGCCTGAGCGGCCCCCTGGACATCCCCGAACGCGCCGCCCGCTACGCCCAGGCGATCAAGGACACCTGTCCGGGGCCGTACCGGCTGGGCGGGTGGTCGTTCGGCGGCATCCTGGCCTTCGAGATCGCCCAGAGACTGGACGACGTCGAACTGGTGGCCATGATCGACTCGGGCCTCCCCGAGCAGGTCCCCGAGGCGGCGAGGCACGAGATTCACGCCCGGAGATACGCGGATTTCGCGGCCTATCTGCGGAAGACCTACGGCGCCGAGATCCGCCTGGACCCGGCCGAGCTGCTCGCTCTCGACAAGCCGGGCCAACTGGCGCTGACCGAGGCCCGGATAGCCGAATCAGGCGTGCTGGACCGGCTGAGCCCCGCCATCCTCCGCCACCAGCTCACCTCCCACGAGGACACCAGGGCCATCGAACGGTACCGCCCGCGCCGCCCGTACCCCGGCCGGGTCGTCCTCTACCGCTCCACGGACCCCACCCCATGGACGGTCGAGGACCCCCGGTACGCGCACGAGAACGACCCGGCCAGGGGGTGGGGCCCGTACACCACCGACCTGGAGATCGTCGCGATCCCCGGATCGCACCACCTCAACCTGCTCGACCCCCCACACGTCGAGGTCGTCGCCGACCACCTGAAAGGACGCCTATGACGCTCGCCGAGGCAGTGGTGGCCGGTGCGGAGCCCGCCGAGCTGGCGCGCCTGGACGTGCCCGCCACCTACCGGGCCGCCTACCTCCGCAAGGACGACGTAGGGATCTTCGACCAGGACGAGCCGGACAAGGACGTCCGCAGGACGCTCCACGTCGGCGACGCGCCGATGCCCGATCTGGCCGACGACGAGGTGCTGGTCGCGGTGATGGCCAGTGCGATCAACTTCAACACGGTGTGGTCGGCGATGTTCGAGCCGGTGCCGACGTTCGCGTTCCTGGAGCGGCTCGGGCGCAGCGACCCGCGGCACGACCTGCCCGTGCATGTGCTCGGCTCGGACGCCGCCGGCGTGATCGTGCGGACCGGCCGGGCGGTACGGCGCTGGCGGGTCGGCGACCGGGTGGTCACCAGCCCCGCGTACATCGACGGCGAGGACCCCGTCATCCAGCACGACGGCATGCTGGCGGGCGACCTGCGCGCCTGGGGCTTCGAGACGAACTTCGGCGGCCTGGCCGACTTCGCCGTGGTCAAGGCCACGCAGCTGCTCGCCAAGCCCCGGCATCTGAGCTGGGAGGAGGCGGCCTGCAACATGTTGTGCGCGTCGACCGCGTACCGGATGCTGGTCGGCGAGCGCGGCGCTCGCATGAAGCAGGGCGACGTGGTGCTGGTGTGGGGTGCGACGGGCGGCCTCGGCGGCTATGCCGTGCAACTCGTCAGGAACGGCGGCGGCATCCCCGTCGGCGTCGTCAGCACCCCGGAGAAGGCGGAGCTGCTGCGCAGCATGGGCTGCGCGCACGTCGTGGACCGTTCGCAGGCCGACGGCCTGGGCGACGAGAAGGGCTGGCGCCGGCTCGGCGCCGAGATCAGGCGGCAGGTGGGCGAGGACCCGGCGATCGTGTTCGAGCACACGGGGCGGGAGACGTTCGGCGCCTCGGTGTACGTCGCCCGGCGCGGCGGCGCGGTGGTGACGTGCGGATCGTCGAGCGGGTACGCCCACGAATACGACAACCGGCACCTGTGGATGAAGCTCAAGCGCATCATCGGCTCCCACGGCGCCAACTACCAGGAGTGCCACGAGGTGAACCGGCTCATCTCGCTCGGCCTGGTCCACCCCACGCTCTCGGCCGTCTACCCGCTGGAGCAGGCCGCCGAGGCGGCGCGCGCCGTGCAACTGAACCGGCATGTCGGCAAGGTCGGCGTGCTCGCCCTCGCCCCCGGCGAGGACCTCGGGATCGAGGACCACGCGTTGCGCGAACGGGTCGGCGAGCACCGCCTGAGGCTCTTCCGCGACCACGCCCGCAGCGCCGACCCCTCATGACGACTACCTCAGGCCCTCAGCGCCGGCTCCCGATGACCGCCTGGCGGGCCCGGAGCGCGATCTCCAGCTCGAACCGGACATCCGGATCGGCCAGCTGATCACCGTAGAGCTCCTCGAGCTGCCGCAGCCGGTACCGCACGGTCTGCGGGTGCACGTGCAACCGCGCGGCCACCTCGCCCGCGCCCCTGCCGTGCCGCAGCCAGGCCAGCAACGTCTCCGCCAGCCGGTCCTGCTGGGTGGGCCGCAGATGGGCGAGGGGCGCGAGACGCACCTCGGCCAGGGCGCTGACCAGCTCCTCGTCCTTGAACACCACCAGCATGGCCATGTGGTCCTCACACCGCAGCAGCCCGCGCGGCAGCACATCCCGCCGTGACAGCTCCAGCGCCTCCCGCGCCCAGCGCAGCGACGTCGCGGCGGCGGCCAGCGGCACGCCCGGCCCGATCGCGCCACACCGCCCGCGCAACGCCTGCTCCAGCATCTGCGCCTGCCCCGGCCCGCTGGGATCGGGCACCACCAGGCATGGCGCCGGCCGCTCCAGCCCCGCCAGCACGTCCGGCGGCAACGCGGGCATCCGTTGGCCGCCGGGCCGGGCACGATGACCACCATGCTGGTCGTCGAGAGCCACGCAGGCCACCGTCCTCGGCAGCCGCCACCCCGCCGCCTTGGCCAGGTCCGCGACGGCCTCCGGGCTGGCGAGCGGCTGGCTGAGCAGGAGGTCGAGGAGGCGGTTGCGGCGGCGTTCCATCTCGCCGGCGGCGCGCGCCCTGGCCTCCTCGAAGCCCTCGGCCGCCGCGTCGGCCAACTGGTCGAGGTAGACGAAGATGGCCTCGCCCAGGTCGTACAGGGATTGGGGGGACAACCCGAGCGGGCCGGCGATCTCCGTCAGCCGCCGCCAGCCGACCCGGGCGCCGAGCCGCATGGCGGTCTGGAGCGGCTCCAGGTTGCGCCCCTCGGCCGCCTCACCCCTGCCGATCATGCGGAACGGCTCCGGATCCCAAGGGGCGCCCGGGCGTTCGATGTGGTCGAGGAAGCCCTCGATGGCCTGCTCGACCGCCATCCTGACGACCTTGATGTAGAGCTCGTCGTCCGGCCGGTCGTACTCGGGGATCCGGGTACGGATCTCCTTGATCACCTCGTCGCAGACCCGGCCGATGCCCGACCTGAGCGTTTTCGCGATGTCCGCGGGTGTACGGCTTTCGCTGATGTCACTCTTGATGGCCATGGTCCCTCCTGTCGCCATTGTGACCTAGGCGACAGAAGTTTTGGAGCAAATGCTTGCTTTGCTGCTACGTCTGGATGAAGGCGCCGAACTCCTCCACGTCGATCAGCCCGTCACCGTCCTTGTCGAGCCTGCGTACCCCGTCCTGCGCGGCTTCCAACGTGACCGGCTGGCCGAGCACCTCCATCAGCCGTACGAGCTCGTCGGCGGAGATGCGGCCGTCGTTGTCGGCGTCGATGAGGTCAAAGGTGATCGCGTAGTCGCTCAATGGAGTCGCCCCTTCTGCGAGATCCGATGTCGCGTCAGACCTTAGTGGCGACCTGCCGTAGCGCGTCGATGAATGCCACGACTTGTGGGCTCTTGTCGCCGTCTCCAGCAGGGCACGCCGCGATCGGTGCGGCCGGTGTGCCGGCCGCGCTGACGCTCCCCGCGCGACCCGGCGGTCATCGGAGTCCGAAATGGTCAGGGGCTAGGGCTGCGCTCGACGAGTGCGGCCAGGTTCGCCAGCGCCATCCGCGTGCCCGTCTCGTTGTCGGCGGCGGGCACACCCTCGGGAATCCCGTCGTGCACGATGACGACCTCGGTGCCGGCGCCGGCCTCGGTGAGCGTCGTCGTCATCGTCATGGTCCCGCGCAGCGCCGGATCCGCGGTCTCGAACTCCAGCACCTCGACCACCCGCTCGTCCGGAACGAGCTCCGCGAAGCGGCCATGGTAGGTGTCGGTGTGCGAGGCCGACTTGCCGGCCGGCCCCTGCACGTCGTAGGTGAGTGAGACCCGGAACGACCCGCCTTCGCGGGCGTCGAACTCGTGGACGTGGCTGCTCATGCCCGCCGGCACCCGCCATTCGGCGATCGCGTCCGCGTCCACGAGCGCCCGGTAAACGGCTGAACGCGGCGCATTCACGTACTGAGAGACCCGCGTCGAGTACATGCGGCCGACCTTACCGGGCCGGGGTTGACCTTCAGCGGCACGCTCAATGGTGTACGGCGTGCCGCGACGGATACCACGTCTCGCCCACCGGCTCGCCGGCCATGTTCCAGCTCCACGACTCGGTCGGCGTGATGCGGCTGTAGAGGCCCGGGCCGACCATGCCGACCCGCTCGACCGGCGGCTCGGCCTCGCCGTAGACCCGCACGCCGCGCGCGATGAAGGGCTCGAACGACACCATGTCATCGACGACCAGGGCGACCTTGAGATTGCCTGCCCGCAGGTTGCGGAACTTGCGGGTACGCAGCACCTCCTCGCCCGCGCCGCCGACCCAGAAGCCCGTACCGTCGAACTCGAACGCCACGGGCACCACGTCCGGCTGCCCGCCGCCGGACACGGTGGCCAGCCGGGCGAGCGGCTGCGACTGCAGGTACGCGATCTCTTCGTCGGTGAATGACATGTCTTTCCTCC
This sequence comes from Nonomuraea turkmeniaca, assembly GCF_005889735.1. Classification (GTDB taxonomy): domain Bacteria; phylum Actinomycetota; class Actinomycetes; order Streptosporangiales; family Streptosporangiaceae; genus Nonomuraea; species Nonomuraea turkmeniaca. The sequence goes on along the minus strand of NZ_VCKY01000228.1, from coordinate 12,043 downwards.
CAGGGAATCTCCCTACCTACACGGACGAGGTCTGCCGGGATCGACATGCCGATCTATAGCATGTGCGGAACCCCACAGCAGGGAGGCTCAGGTGCCGAACCCGGTCATCCTCGACTGCGACCCAGGACACGACGACGTCTTCGCGATCTGGCTGGCCGCCGGGCACCCGGAGATCGACCTGCGTGCCATCACCACCGTGGGCGGCAACGGCCGGCTGGCCCACACCACCTACAACGCCAGGGTGGTGACCGGGCTGGCGGGCATCACGGACGTGCCGATCTCGCCCGGCGCCGGCGGCCCGCTGGTCCGGGCGCTGTCCCCGGCCGAGTGGATTCACGGCGCCAACGCGCTCGGCGGGCCGGACCTGCCGCCGCCCACCGTGGAGGCGGACCCGCGGCCCGCGATCGAGCTCATCAGGGACACCGTGGACGCCACCGACGAGGATGTCACGATCGTCGCCACCGGGCCGCTGACGAACGTCGCGATGTTCGTCCGCACGTATCCGGACCGGCTGGCGAGGATCAGCCGGATCGTCTGGATGGGCGGCTCCACCGGCCGGGGCAACGTCACGCCGTACGCCGAGTTCAACTGCTGGTGCGATCCCGAGGCGGCGTCCATCGTGCTCGGCTCCGGGCCGCCGCTCACCATGATCGGCCTGAACGTCACCCACCAGGCCCTCGTCACCCAGGACGTCATCGCCCGCATCAGCGCGATCGGCAACAGGACCGCCGCCTTCGGCGTCGAGCTGCTGAATTTCTTCAACTCCACGTACGAGACCGACCAGGGCATGCCGGAGGCGCCCCTGCACGACCCGATCGCGGTCGCGCTGGTCGCCGAGCCCGCGACCGTGACCACCGTACGGACCAGGCTCGACATCGAGCTGCATGGCACCGAGACCGCGGGCGCGACCAGCGTGGACCTGATCGACCAGCTCAAGCGCGAGCCCAACGCGGACGTGGCCACCGGGCTGGACGTCGAGCGGTTCTGGCGGCTGGTCGAGGACACGATCCGCGTGCTCGCCTGAACGCATCCGTCGCGGGTAGTCGGAGCGGATGCGACTGACGTACACCTCCGACGTCTGGTGGAAGAACGCCGTCGTCTATTGCCTGGACGTGGAGACGTTCAAGGATGGCAACGGCGACGGCGTGGGCGACTTCCGCGGGCTGACACAGCAGATCGACTATCTCGCCGGGCTCGGCGTGACGTGCCTCTGGCTCATGCCGTTCTTCCCGACCCCGAACAGGGACGACGGCTACGACATCACGGACTTCTACAGCGTCGACCCGCGATTGGGGACGCTGGGCGACTTCGTGGAGTTCATGCGCACCGCCCACGACCGCGGCCTGCGGGTGATCGCGGACCTGGTCGTCAACCACACCTCCGACCAGCACCCCTGGTTCACGGAGGCACGCAGGAGCAAGGACTCGCCGATGCGCGACTGGTACGTCTGGTCCGACACCCCCGAGCCGGACGACCCGAGCCAGGTGGTCTTCCCTGACAAGGAGACCTCCTTCTGGGAGTACGACGAGGGGTCCGGACAGTACTTCCTGCACAGCTTCTACCGGCACCAGCCGGACCTGAACGTCGGGAACCACGAGGTCAGGGACGAGATCACCCGCATACTCGGCTTCTGGATGGAGCTCGGCCTGTCCGGGTTCCGGGTGGACGCCGTGCCGTTCCTCATCGAGAACGTCAATCCGAAGCTGTCCACCCCGCACGAGTTCCTGGCCGACCTGCGGGCGTTCATGACCAGGCGCAAGGGCGGGTCGATCCTGCTCGGTGAGGTCAACGTCCCGTACAAGCAGTTAATCCGCTATTTCGGCGAGGGCCTCGGCGACCAGATCACCATGTGCTTCGACTTCATCGGCATGCAGAACGCCTGGCTGTCGCTGGCCCGCGAGGACGCCCGCCCCCTGGCCGCCGCCCTGCGCGAGCGGCCCCAGCCGCCCAAGGACTGCCAGTGGGCGATGTTCCTGCGTAACCACGACGAGCTCACCCTCGACAAGCTGACCGAGGAGGAGCGGCAGGAGGTCTTCCGGGCGTTCGGCCCGCGCCAGGACATGCAGATCTTCGGCCGCGGGCTGCGCCGCCGCCTGCCGACCATGCTCGGCGGGGACCTGCGGCGCGTCAAGATGGCGTACAGCCTGATGTTCTCGCTGCCCGGCACCCCCGTGATCTTCTACGGCGAGGAGATCGGCATGGGGGAGAACCTCCACGAGGAAGGCCGCATGGCGGTCCGCATCCCGATGCAGTGGTCGGAGGACGGCGGATTCAGCCAGTCGGAGCCGGTACGCGAGATCCCGGAGGGCTCCTTCGCCCCCGACCGGGTGAACGTGGCCGACCAGAAGCGGGACACGAGCTCACTCCTGCGCTGGTTCCAGCTCCTCATCGAGCGCTACCGCGAATGCCCGGAGCTGGCATGGGGCGACTACACGGTGCTGGACACCGGCCACAAGGCGGTCCTGGCCCACCGCTGCGACGTGGACGGCGCCACGGTCGTGGTCGCGCACAACTTCTGCGACACGGCGGTGGACGTGGAGCTGACGCTGACCGGGTTGGAGGGCAACGAGCTGACGGACCTGCTGGTGGACGGCACCCTCGAGGTGTCGGGTGACGGAGTGGCCCAGGTGCCGCTGGGCCCGCACGGCTGCCGCTGGATGCGTGCGTCGCCGCCGGAGATCGCGCCGGAGGACGCCTCGGCCAAGTCCCAGTAGCGAGGACGCCTCCGTCCCGGTCGCCGAGGCCCCTCGGTCAAGCTCGGGTGACGGAGAGCGGCGCCCCGGTCATGTCCCCGTGGCGGCCGGCCAGGCGGACATCGCCAGCGTGGCGATGCGCAGCAGCTCATCGTGCCCGGCCCCGTCGCGGGACTGCGCCGACATGCCCTGGATCACCGATGCGTAGAACCCGGCCAGCCCTTCCGTGTCCGTGCCGGCCGGGATGCGCCCCGCCGCCACGTCGTCGTCGATCCGCCGCTTGAGCGTCGCCTTGGTCGCCTGCCTGAACCCGCGCAGCAGCTCCTCCACCTCCGCGGACTCGGGCCCGCAGTTCACCGCCGCCGAGATGATCAGACAACCTCTCGGGTGCTCGTCACTCGCGTACTCCGCGGCCGCCTCCCGCAGCACCCGCTCGATCGCCTGCCGCCCGGTCGGCTCCTCGGCCAGCGCGCGGGTGGAGAAGGCGCCGTGGGTCTCTTGGTAGCGGCTCACCACCTCCTCGAACAGCCGCCGCTTGTCCCCGAAGGCCGCGTACAGGCTGGGTGGCTTGATCCCCATCGCGGCGGTGAGCGCGGCGATCGAGGTCGCCTCGTAGCCGTGCCGCCAGAACTCCCGCAACGCGCTCTCCAGCGCCGTGTCCCGGTCGAATGCTCGCTGTCTGGCCATGCACACATTCTATAGCGATCGTTATGTTATGGTTCTGTATCGATCGCTAAAGAAAGGTTGTGCGATGAAGAACGCCCTCGTGACAGGAGCGAGCAGGGGGATCGGCCGCGCCATCGCGCTGCGCCTGGCCGGCGACGGGTTCCGGGTGGCCGTCACCTACGCCGCCGATGAGGCCGCTGCCAAGGATGTGACCGGCCTCATCGAGGAGCGCGGCGGGGCCGCGTTCGCCGTTCAGGCCGATCTGGGTGTGCCGGCGGATGTGAACCGGCTCGCCGAGCACCTCAGGCAGGAGACGCCGGTGCTGGACGTGCTGGTCAACAATGCGGGCATCGCCGGATCGGGGCCGGTCGAGCAGGAGACGCCGGAGACCTACGACCGGGTGTTCGCCGTCAACGTCAAAGGTCTGTTCTTCCTCACCCAGCAGGTGCTGCCGCTGATCCCCGACGGCGGCCGGATCATCAACGTCACCTCGGGCGTGACCCGCATCGCCTTCCCCGAAGGCATCGCGTATGCCATGAGCAAGGGCGCGGTGCAGACGTTCACGCTGGCCCTGGCCAAGGAGCTGGGGCCGCGCGGGATCACGGTCAACAACATCGCGCCCGGCATCGTCGACACCGACGCCAACGCCGCCTGGCTACGCGGCAACCCCGAGGCGGAGGCGTACGCGGCGAGCCGGCACGCGCTCAACCGGATCGGTCAGGCCGGCGAGATCGCGAACGCGGTCGCCTTCGCCGCCTCGGAGCAGGCGAGCTTCATCACCGGCAGCACCATCGACGTCACCGGCGGGGGGAACCTCTGACATGCACACCGTCACCCACGGCTCAGGCCGGGTCCACTACGGCCGGGCGGGCAGCGACCCGGGCGGCGAGCTCACGCTTGACCTGCTCGCCGGGCAGGTCGCGGCCGCGTTCGAGGGTCCGTCGGACCTCGTCGGCTTCTCGCTGGGCGCCGCCGTGGCGGCCGCGGTCGCCGCCGAGCGTCCCGACCTGGTCAGGCGCCTGGTCCTGATCGCCGGCTGGACCCACCTGGCCGACTTCCGCTTGGAGCTGGGGCTTCGCACCTGGGCTCGGCTGGCCGCCACGGATCCGGAGATCTTCGCCGCGTACGGGCCGCTGATGGCGTTCAGTCCGGAACACGTGAACGAGGCCCTCCTGGGGGAGCCCCCGCGGGGCACCCTGCGGCAGATCGAGCTGGACCTCAGGATCGACCTCCGGGACCTGCTGCCGAAGATCACCGCGCCCACGCTGGTCATCGGCAACACCCGGGACTGCCTGATCCCGGTGGAGCACGCCCGCGCGCTGCACGCCGCGCTCCCCGGCAGCGAGTACGCCGAGCTGGACGGCGGCCACGTCATCCTGCACGAGCGGCCGACCGAGGTCACGGCGCTGATCAGGGACTTCGTTCAGAGGTAGGACGGGCCGGTCACCCGGTGCCGGAAGGTCCACCACACCCACCCCTGCGCGGCCACCAGCAGCGGGATCAGCACCAGGATCACCGGCACCAGCAGGGACCCGGACGTGCCGGGGTGCAGCGGCAGCCGCAGCCCCGCCAGCACCCCGACGGCCACCAGTGCCCCCGTGGTCAGCGTGTACGTGCGGGCCTCCACCGGCCCGCCGGAGCCCCCGGAGAGCACGGCGGCCCGTTCCCGCAGCACCCCGCGCAGCCGCAGCGCCGCGAACGTCAGCCCGTGCGTGGCGAACAACGCGGCCACCACCAGGGCGGGCAGCAGGGCGACCGGACCCTGGATGCCCAGCAGCACGTGACTGAGCAGCAGGCCCCAGCTCAGCGCCAGACCCCAGCTTCCCGCCACGATCGCGCCGTCCCAGAACCCCGCCCAGCGCCGGCCCGGCACCCGCCCGCGCAGCCACAACCCCATGTCCCGCACGATCCACCCGAGCAGCAACACCACGACCACGGAGTAGTTGCCGGCCAGCAGTTCGCCCTCCAGCTCGGGGAAGAGCCCCGCCAGCACGCCGGCCGTCGCCACCAGCCACACCTCGTTGCCCAGGAAGAACGGCGCGATCGCGGCGATCACCTCGCGCCGCTCGGCGCCCGACCGGCCCAGGTACGGGAGCGTCATGCCGACGCCGATGTCGGCCCCGGCCAGCACGAGGTAGCCGAGCGCGAAGAAGGCCAGGATGAAGATCTCCATGATCGGCTCCCTAGAAGCTGAGTGCGGGGGCGGAGGGGGTGTCGATCGGGCGGTCGCCCAGGGCCACGGCGTCGGGCCCGCGCCGGGCGTGCCTGGCCAGCAGCCAGTAGTTGATCAGGATGAGGACGGAGAAGACGGACGCGAAGGCGATGATCGAGAACCGCATCTGCGTCTCCGTGACAGATGACATCGCGTCGGCCGTCTTGAGCAGCCCGTACACGGCCCAGGGCTGGCGGCCCATCTCACGGAAGATCCACCCGGCGATCACGGTGACGAACGGGACCGGGATCATCGCGGTGAGCAGCCAGTGCCAGAGCCGGAACCCCCGCACGACCGGGCGGAAGGCCATCAGCACGCAGCTCGCAGCGGCCACCAGCAGCATCACGACGAGCAGGATCACCATCGTGAGGCCCCCGCCCCGCACCCATTCCACCGGCGGCAGGTAGTCGCCGGGGCCGAGCCTGGCCACCATCTCCGCCTGGGCCTCGGCCAGTCGCTCCGCGCTGCCCACCCAGGCGGCGATCTTGGTCGGTTGCATGGTGTCGAAGCTGATGCCGCCGAAGGTGGCGGTGACGAACGTCGCGGGCAGCGCGACCCCGATCCCGAGCCGTAGCGACTTGCGGAAGAAGTCCTGCTCGGCGGTGCGCTTACGCAGGTGGTACGCGCTCACCCCGGCCATGAAGAACCCGCCGGTGATCATCGCGCCGCCCATCACGTGCCAGAAAGCGACCTGGGCCGCCGGGTTGGCCACCATGGCGCCGAAGTCGACGAGTCGCAGCGTCCCGCCGTCGACGACGTGGCCGACCGGGTTCTGCAGGAAGCCGTTCGCGATCATGATCCAGAACGCCGACGCGTAGGCCGTCAGCGTGACGATCCAGATCAGCGCCAGGTGCGCCCACCGGTTCAGCTTGTTCCAGCCGAAGATCCACAGACCCAGGAACGTGGACTCGATGAAGAACGCCACCAGCGCCTCGATCGCCAGCGCCGAGCCGAAGACGTTGCCCGCGTACTCGGTGAGCCCGCTCCACGACAGCCCGAGCTGGAACTCCATGACCAGCCCCGTGACGATGCCCATCGCGTAGTTGATGATGTAGAGCTGGCCCCAGAACCGTGTCATCCGCATGTGCACCGGGCTGCCGGTCAGCGTCGCGCGGGTCTGGACGACGGCCACCAGCGTCGCCAGGCCGAGCGTCAGCGCCACGAAGAGAAAATGCGCGCCCGCGGTGAGCGCGAACTGCAGGCGGGCGAGATCCACGGTTTCCATGGTCAGAGCATCCGGGTACGGCTCCGCCCGCCGCGTCCGCCTCAGGCGGTCACCTGCGTACATCCCTGGGATGTAAGGCGCCGCCCGGCGTACATCTCAGGGTGTAAGCCAGCCCGGAGTGATCATGCCCGCCTCGTACGCGAGCACCACGACCTGGGCCCGGTCGCGGACCGACAACTTCGTCATGATGCGGCTGACGTGCGTCTTCGCGGTGGCCGGGCTGAGGACGAGCCGGGCCGCGATCTCGTCGTTCGACAGGCCCGCGGCCACCAGCGTCATGACCTCCCGCTCGCGCTCGGTCAGCGCGTTGAGCTCGGGTCCCGGGTCGGGGCGTTTGACCCGGCCGGCGAACTCGGCGATCAGCCGCCGGGTGACCGACGGGGAGATCAGCGCGTCACCCCTGGCCACGACCCGGACCGCGTGGATCAGCTCGGCCGGCTCGGTGTCCTTGACGAGGAAGCCGCTCGCGCCCGCCCGCAGCGCGCCGTAGACGTAGTCGTCCAGGTCGAACGTGGTCAGGATGATCACCTTGACGCCGTCGAGCCGCGGGTCGCCGGCGATCTGGCGGGTGGCCTCCAGACCGTCGAGTTCGGGCATGCGGATGTCCATCAGCACGACGTCGGGGCGGTGCTCGCGGGCTCCGGCGATCGCCGCCGCGCCGTTGGGGGCCTCGGCGACGACCTCGATGTCGTCCTCGTCGCTGAGTATGGACCGGAACCCGGCGCGGACCAGGGTCTGGTCGTCGGCGAGCAACACGCGGATCATCGCACTCCGTTCAACGGCAGGCGGGCGACGACGCGGAAGCCGCCCTCGGGGCGGGGGCCCGCCTCCAGAGTGCCGCCGAGCGCGCTCGCCCGTTCGCGCATGCCCTGCAGGCCGAAGCCGCTGCCTCCGTCGTACGTGGCACCCGGTCCCTCATCTTCCACGCGGATCATGATATTTCCGGATGTGTTGCTGACGCTCAGCGTGGCCTTGTTTGTGCCGGAATGGCGGGAGACGTTCGTCAGCGCCTCCCTGATGATGCGGGCGGCGGCCAGGTCCACCTCGGTCGGCACCGCCTCGAGTGGGCCGGACAACTCCGTGCGCACCTCCAGGCCCGAGGCCGCGACCAGCGCGTCAATCCGCGCCAGGCTGTCGGCGGGCGCGGTCGGCGCGTCCTCGTCCACCTGGCGCAGCACCCCCAGCGTGGTCCGCAACTCGCGCAACGTCTCCTTGCTGGTGTCCTTGATCGTCCGCAGTGCCTCCTCGGCGTCCTCGGGCCGTTTCTTCAGCCCGTGCAACGCGGCGGCCGCCTGCACGTTGATCATCGAGATGTTGTGCCCGAGCACGTCGTGCAGCTCTCTGGCGATGCGCAGCCGCTCCTCACTCTCCCGCCGCCTGGCCTCCTCCTCCTTGCCGCGCTCGGCGTCGATCGCGCGCCGCTCGGCCTCCTCCAGGTACGCCCGCCGGTTGCGGGTGACCCCGCCGAACGCGATGGCCGCGACCACCCACCCGGCGATCGCGATGAACATGCTGTCATCGACGTGCCGGGATCCACCGAGCTCGCCGAGCCCCATGCCGAGCAGCAACACCGCGCCGACCGTGATGGCCGCGATGAGGTGGCCCCGGTCGGCCGCGGTGTAAAGGATCATGAACGCCAGCACGATGAGCGGCCCGTCGAGGCCCGCCCGCGGGTAGTAGACCGCGACGGACACGGACACGACGATCAGCGCCGCCACGGGATATCTGTGCCGCACCAGCAGCCCGGCGAACGTGATGGCCGGCAACACCACGTCCAGCACGTTCAGCTGCCTGTCGCCGCGGAACGCGTAGGTGATCAGCATCCCGGCCAGCACGGCGGCGATCGCCACGAGCGACACGATCGTGCTGGTGGGTGGCCTTCGCATGCCTCCCATTCTGTACGGGTAGATCCGATGAATGAGCACTATGGACGAACTCCGGCAGGTCGAAGAGGACCTGGAGCGGCTGCGAGCCGAGAACCGGGAGATCCGAGAACAGCTCCGCGACATGGGCGCGACCGACCAGGTGGAGAAGTCGGCCGTGATCAGCCAGGCGGACGAGCAGGTCGAGTTGATCGCCGGGCTCGAACGCCGGCGGGACTGGCTGCTCCAGCGGCTGGAGGAGGGGAAAACGCGAGGAGGCGGGTCATCTCCTTAGCGGAGCGCCGACCTCGTGCAGGTGCCGCAACGCCTGCCCGTACGAGTCGAGCAGTCCGGTCTGCAGGTAGCTGACGCCGATCTCGTCGCAGTATCGCTGCACGATGGGCTGCGCACGGCGCAGACTCGGGGCGGGCATGTTGGGGAACAGATGGTGCTCGATCTGGTAGTTGAGCTGGCCGAGCGCCACGTCGGTGAACACACCGCCCCTGACGTTGCGCGAGGTGAGCACCTGCTTGCGCAGGAAGTCGAGCTTGTCGTCCTTTGTCAGTACGGGCATCCCCTTGTGGTTCGGCGCGAACGTGGACCCCAGATAGAGCCCGAACAACCCCTGATGCACGATCAGGAACAACAGAGCCTTGCCGAACGGCAACACGGCGAAGACCGCCCCGAAATACGCCACGAAATGCACGATCAACAGCGCCAGCTCCGGACCGCGCCGCTTGGCTGATGACGTGAACAGCGCTTTGAAGCTGGCCACGTGGAGGTGCCAGGCTTCGAGGGTGAGCAGCGGGAAGAACCAGAAAGCCTGATATCTCGCGACGAAACGCGGCAACCCCCGGCTCTTGATGGCCTGATCGGTGGACCAGACGATGACGGCGGGCGAGACGTCGGGGTCGTGGTCCTCGTGGTTGGGGTTCGCGTGGTGGCGGTTGTGCTTGGTGGTCCACCAGCCCCAGCCGAGCCCGACGCCGAGGTTGCCGATCAGCAGGCCCGCCACGTCGCTCGGCCGTCGCGTCCTGAAGACCTGCCGGTGCCCGATGTCGTGAGCGACGAACCCGAACTGCGTGAACACCACGGCCAGCGCGACCGCGACGAGCAACTGCCACCACGAGTCGCCCAGCCAGGCGAACAACGTCCAGCAGCCGAGGTAGGCGGCGACGGCGATGGCGATCCGCGCCGCGTAATAAAAGGGACGCCGGTCAAGGAGACCGGCGTCCACAATCGTGTGGGCTAGTCGGGCGAAGTCGCTTCCCCGAGTGTCGAGTGTGCCAGGAATGACCACAGGTCTCCTTACCTCGCGGTGCACATTGCCCCCAACCCTGGCGTATCCGCGAGTGAAGGGGAAGTCCGCTGACGATGGTGCGCGGGCTCCACAGTATGCGCCACCGGAAGGTGATCGCTCACCGTTCCAGACGTTCCCACAGCAGCTCCAATGGGAGATGTGGCACCGTCGCCTCGCCGAACTCCGGCACGCCCAGCGCCGCACAGGGCGCTTGGACGTGCCGGGGCTCGAGGTTGTAGAAGCTCCCCGTGCCGTAGTCGATGCGCACGCTCTCCAGCGACGGCCGCTCGGCGGCCAGGCACGCGCCCATCGACATCCCCAGGTCGGTCGGCGAGGTCAGCGTGTGGGCGTTGCCCGTGACGACCAGCGCGGGCTCCACGTTCGCCGCCAGCACCCGCCGCGCCATCGAGGCGTCCCGCTCCGACCAGTCGCCGGCGCGCATCACCTCGTCGAACAACGTGACCCGTACCCCGTCGATCTTCTTGAGCACCGCCAGATGCCCCGCGGTGACGGTCCCCTCGCCGAACCACCACCATGGATGGTTCAGTCCGGTTCCGTCGGCCAGATAGAGGTCGAGCTGCGGCGCCAGCTCCCTCGGCCACTCCAGGGCCAGGTTGGTCAGCCCGAGCAGTCGCATGAGGGCGAGGATGATCAGCGGGTTCTCCCTGACCCCATGCAGCTCGCCGAGCAGCAGCAACCCGGACTCGTCGAGCGACCGCTCGGCCCGGTCGAGCGCCGCCGGCTCGACGGCCAGCTCGTAGTCGTCGGTATCGAACTCGGCTACGGCCCGCAGCAGGCTGTCAGGCGTGTCGACGCTTGGCATGCTTACACAGTGTTCGCCTGGGTCAGCCCGCGCAACAGGCAGATCAGGCGAACACCTTGGCCTTGAGCGACGGGACCCGCTGGACCAGGCGCAGGAAGGACTTGAACCCCATCCGGGTCCGGTCCCGTTCGTAGACGGTCACGTCGCGGCCTGCCTTGCGCAGCCCTTGGGCCAGGCAGAGCCCGCCGATCCCGCCGCCGATGATCGCGGTGGTGTTGGTCATGCTCCGAATATCAACCGTATGGATGATTCTGTCAACCATCCGGATGGATGATAAGGTCGAGGGCATGAGACGAGCGCCGGAGGAGAAGCGGCGCGATCCCGAACGCACGAAGGCCCGGATCCTGCAGGCGGCGCTGGAGGAGTTCGCGGCCAAGGGGTTCGCGGGTGCGCGGGTCAATGAGATCGCCGCCAAGGCCGGGGTGAACAAGCAGCTGATCTCCTACTATTTCGGCGGCAAGGAAGGTCTCTACCAGGCGATCACGACCCGATGGCAGAGTGAGGAGAGCGTGTTCGCCGACCGATCGTCCTCGCTGGGCGCGCTCGTGGCCGGGTACGTCCGCGCCGGCTCCGAGCGGCGGGACTTCGGCAAGCTGCTGGTCTGGCAGGGGCTGACCGAGGACGGCCCGCCGGATCCCGCTTTCGCCGAAGAGGTGCGCCGCGACCTGGAAGGGCTCCGGAGGCGTCAGCAGGCAGGCGAGTTCCCGTCGGACATCGACCCGGCCGCCTTGCTGGTCGCGTTCTTCGCGATGGCCTCGGCCGGCATCTCGTTCCCGCAGCTCGTCCGGGCTGCCTTAGGCCTCGACCCGGCTTCGCCCGAGTTCGCCGAGCACTATGCCGGGCAACTGGAGAAGCTGGTCGAGCATCTGGTCGAGGCCACCGATTCGTAAGGTCCCGCCGCCTTGCCCGGTCTCTGGGCCGGCCGAGCGATGCATTGTAGTGCTAAGTGGACAAGACCGTACAAAACCGACAAACTGCTAACCCTCGATCGCCCCCACCCTTCCAGGACCTCAGAAACACCGCGATTGGCAACGAGGAGCTTTGTCGTGTCGCTCAACAGAAAGATTGCAACCAGGGTGGGGCTCGGCGCCGGCCTTGCGGCTCTGTCCCTGGCCGCGGGAGGACTGCTCGCGGCCCTCACCCAGGAGCCCGCCACCAGCGACATGGCCTACACCGCCGCGCCCGGGCTCGCATCGACCCCCGAGGCTCTCGACACCTACGACGAGAGCACCCCCGAGCCCAGCACCACCTCGACCCCCACC
>NZ_VCKY01000227.1 GCF_005889735.1 Nonomuraea turkmeniaca | reverse complement strand
GCCTTCAGCGTGTCGTCGATCTTCACATAGAGTGCGGTGGCGAGGGTGTTCAGGTCGTTCGTCACACAATGATCTTGGACACCCTCACCCTATTTCCGCAGGCGATCCCTTGGACTCATTCGTCTAGGAGAGGGTCCACTTCTGGTTGGCGGCGCCCGTGCAGGTCCAGATCTGCAGGCGGGTGCCGTCGGCGCTGGTGTTGCCGGTGACGTCGGCGCACTTGTCCGCGGCCGGGTTCACCAGGTCGCGGCCCGCGGTGTGGGTCCACTGCTGGTTGGCGCCGCCGCCGCACGACCACAACTGCAGCTTGCTCCCGTCGGCGGTGCCGCGGTCGACCACGTCGAGACACTTGCCGAGCGCGCGCAGCGTGCCGTCGCCGGGGCGGGTCCACTGCTGGGCGGCCGTGCCGTTGCAGGTGTAGAGCTGAACGGGGGTGCCGTCGGCGCTGCTGCCGCCGGCCACGTCAATGCACTTGCCGCCCAGGCCGGTGATCGGGCCGCCGCTCGTGCCCTGGCCGCCTGACCAGGTGAAGGTGGCTGTGGTGCGGGCGGGCAGCGTGTACACGAAGGACTGGGCGCCCCAGCCGATCCTGATCGACTGGGCCGACGTCCCGCCGTTGTGGGCGATCAGCGCCTTGGAGCCGTCGGGGTTGCGCCAGGCGACGTTCTGGACCGTGCCGTTGGCGGTCGAGTCGATCCGGTACGCCCCCGGCTTGACGAACTTGGTGAGGTGGCCGGTCGTGTAGTACTCGATCGTGTAGTCCACCTGGCCGGCGCGGGCGCCGCCCTCCTGGACGGTGATCAGGCCGGTGCACGTGCCGCAGCCGCCGTTGTGCGGGCCCATGAACTGGTTGAGCGCCAAACTCCACTTCACCAGGCTGCGGCTCCAGTTGCGGGCATAGGTCACGATGTCGGCCATGTCCTCGTTGTGCTGATTGCCGATCCAGGTGCCGCCCGAGTGCTCGGTGCTGAACTGCGGCACCGACGGGTACTGGTCGTGCACCTGCGTGCCGACCGCCGGGTCGCCCCAGTAGCCGTGCCAGGCGATGCCGCCGAACAGCGGGTCGTTGCGCAGCGCCGCGTCGGCCAGGATCGGGCCGCCGATCTGGCCGTAGTCGCCGTAGTTCCAGTCGTGGACGAGAACCTTCGTGGTGATCCCGGCGGCCCGGAACGCCGGGTAGACGAAGTTCTTGGTGAGCTCGATGAGGCCGGAGGCGTTCCAGGACATGCCCGGGTAGTTCATGGCCGGCGGGTTGGCGGCCTGGCAGCAGTTGGGCTCGTTCTGGACCGAGATGTAGTCCACCGGGATGCCGGCGGCCTGGTAGCTCTGCACGTATTTGACCAGGTACTGGGCGTACATGCCGTAGTACTCCCACTTCAGCCAGCCCATCTGGTCCATCCGGCCGTTGTCCTTCATCCAGCCGGGTGCGCTCCACGGCACACCCTTGACCCGCAGCGCGGGGTTGAGCTGCTTGGCCTGGGCGCTGAGCAGGCGGACGTTCGTGTCGTAGCCGTTGGCGCCGAAGTCGTTCAGGTCGCAGCAGGTGTCGTCGAGCGACACCATGCCGGGGCGGGACAGGTCGGAGGCGCCGATCGGGTTGCGGACGAACGACAGCCCGATGCCGTCCGCCGGCGAGAACAGCTTGCGCATCACCGCGTCCCTGGTGGCCGCGCTGACGGGTCCGCCGCGCAGCAGGTACGCGGTGGTGTCGGTGATCGACGCGCCGCCACCCTCGAACTGCTGGTACGTGGCGTTCTCGTTGACCGTGATCGTGTGGTCGGCGGTGCCGCCCGCGGGGCCGAACGTGATGGGGCTCTGTTGCTGGAGGCCGCGGGTGACGTTCCGGCCGCCGGAGTCGGAGGTGGTGGTGAGCCAGACGTTCACCTGCTCGCCGGCGGCCGCCGCCGGGGCGGGCACGGCCAGCCATAAGGCGGCGCAGGCCAGCGCGAGAAGGATTCTGGACACGGCTGGAGTCCTTTCTGGCCGGGGGGTGATGTCGCTGAAACAAATGAAACAGATAAGAAACTTTACCTACGACACCACGGGCAAAATGCGCCGTCAAGGCCTGTAACAAATGAAACAATCAGCGCGGAGCCGGTCCCGTGGAGCCCCGGACGACCAGCTCGGTGGCCAGTGAGACGTGCAGGGCCTCCACGGCGTGCCTGCCGAGCAGGCGCATCAGGAGCGAGACCGCCATCCGTCCCATCTCCTGCAGGGGCTGGCGGACGGTGGTGAGCGCCGGTGACGTCGCCCGGCTGACGTCGATGTCGTCGAAGCCCGCCACCGACAGGTCGCCGGGCACGCTCAGCCCGCGCTCGGCCGCCGCCCGCAACGCGCCGACCGCCATCTTGTCGTTGAACGCCACCAGCGCCGTGGGCCGCTCCGGCAGATCGAGCAGCTCGCCGGCCGCCCGGTAGCCGTGCTCGACGGTCGGCTCGGGCACGCTGCGCAGCAGGCCGGGCTCGGGCAGCACACCGGCGTCGGCCAGCGAGGCGGTGTATCCGGCCAGCCTGGCCTCGCTGGACAACCACGCCTCCGGGCCGCCGATGATCCCGACCCGGCGGTGGCCCAGTCCGGCGACGTGCGCCATCAGCGCCCGCGCGCCCGCGGAATGGGCGGCCGACACCGCGGGGACGTCCTTCGGCGCCGGCGTGCTCGGGTCGATCACCACGAAGGGGAAGCCGCGGTCGCGCAGGCGTACGAGCTCCTCGCCCGGCTCAGGAGGCAGGATCAGAATCGCGCCCGCGACACCCGGCCGGTCGGGCAGGCCGGGCAGCACGGCGGCGCCCTGCGCGGCCTCCCCCGCACCGAGGATCATCTGACGACCGTGCAGCTCGATCGTCTCGCCCACGGAGGAGACGATGAGCCCGAAATAGTCGGTCAGCAGGTACGGGCAGCGTACGTAGATCGCGCCACCTGGGGTCTCCTGCGCCGCGCGCGGCCGCGGCGCCTGCTCCCCCAGCCTGCCGACGGCGCGCAGCACCAGCTCGCGGGTGTGTGGGGCGACGTTGGACTGGCCGTTGAGCACGCGGGAGACGGTGGCGATGGACAGGCCGGTCTCGGCCGCGACGTCCCGCACCGTCGCGCGCATCCTGCTCGCCCTGGCCGCCATCCACGCCCCCTGCTCCGAACACTGCCGCCAGGATAGCCACCGGCTCCCGCCGGGGTGTAGTTCCGACATTTCACGGAAAGCCCGGATTTATTCGCGGCAGCCATTTCTTCAACAGCCGCTCGCCCGCTATTTCCATGCGTTAGATTGTCGCCCCGGAAAGCCGCGCCCGACCTGCGAGGGGGACTATTTCTCGTGCCGGAAAGAGATGATTCCGAGAGCGGGAAACTCGCCAAGGCCCTTCTGTGGCTCGGCACGCTCGTCACCGCCGTCGCCACCGCCTGGGCGACCGACGTGTTCGGCCTCGTCGTACGCCCGGCCGACCTGCTCGGCGCCGGCAAGCCGCCGATGCTGGCCACTGTGCTGCCCGGCACCGGCCACGGCTCCGACCTGGCCGTGGCGGCCCTGCCCGGCTCCCCCCGGGATCGGGCCGTCTTCCTGAGCGGGCGGTTCGAGGACGAGGCGTTCATCGACGTGGCCGCGAGGCTGGGCGGCGCATGGGTGAACCGCATGACGGTGCGCGTCGTCCTCGAGTCCAATCGAGACCTCATCCGCGTCACCGATGTGCGGGTGAAGGAGATTTCACCACGGCAGCCGATCGTCACTCACGCTTTCGTGGAATTCCCTCAAGAAGGGGTGTCCGATAATCCACAGCTGTCCGTGGACCTCAATTCCCGGGACAAGTTCTTCGCCGGCGCGCAAAAACCTGGGCGTCCCTTCTTCGGCGACCACAGCCTGTCGTTGAAACGCGGGCAGCAGACGGAGCTCGGCCTCGAGATCGAGGCCGGGGCGCACAGCCACACGTTCGTGCTGGAGGTCAGGTACGTGGAGGCGGGCAGCGGGAAGGAGGAGATCTTCACGGTGACCGGCCGGAAGGGGCGGCCGTTCCGGCTCACCGGGGCTCCCCGGGTCTACACCGGCTACAACATGGTCTACCGCAACACGGGTGCCGGGCTGCGTCCCGTCAGGGGACGTGCGGCCTGCGAGATCTTCATGGCGGGACGGGCATGCGCGGCCGGGCGCTGATCGCCGCGCTGCTGGTCCTCGCCTGCGCCGCGGGGAGCGGGGCGGCCTGGCGAGGAAGCCCTTCGTTCGACGTCGCCTGGACGGCCGGCGTGGGACCGCTCGGCGACGAGGGCTTCCACGTCAGCGTGCCCGTGGCCACGATCGCCGGCCGGTCACTGGTCGCTTTGCCCTCGGCCCGGCCGCCCGCGGTCCGCGTGCACGACGCGACGACGGGGCAGGTGCTGCGCACGTTCCCGCTGAGTGAGCCGTACGGCGGTCTGCGCGTCGACACGGAGTTCGTGGGGGGACTGCTCGCGATCCGCACCGACGAACGGCCCGGCGAGCAGATCACCGTGCACGACCCGGTCACCGGCCAGGCAAAGTGGTCGCGCCGGTTCTCGTTCGCGGACGTGCCGGTGGCCGCGTTCCTCCCCAGGACGGCCGTCACGCGCGGCGGCATCGTGTGGGCGTCGAAGGGCGGCCTGCGCGGGGTCGACCCGGAGACCGGGCGCGATGCCTGGACGGTGCCATGGCCCCAGGGGTGCGCTGAATACGAGTTGCTCGAGTCCGAGCTCGCGGTCATCGTCCAGAACTGCCGGGACGGATCGCTGACCTTGCACGGCGTGGACATGCGCGCCGGGCGCGTCACGTGGGCCCATCGTGTCCAGGGCAGCCGCGAGGAGATCGCGCGCGCCGACGTCTCCTCCACTCGCCTGATCATGGCCACGGGGGCGGAACGGCTCACCGTTCTGGACGCGCGCGGCCGGCTGATCGCCCGAGCGCGTCACACGTACCCGAACGTCGCCCGGCCGGGCGCGGTGAGCGACGGTGAGGTGACCCTGCTGGTGCGCAGTGAGGGCGGAGCCCGGATGATGACCGCGGTCGGCTCCCGTGACGGTCGGGTCGTCTGGCACAAGTCGCTCATGCCGCTCGAGCCCGTGGAGTCCGCCGAGGGGTATCTGCCCGGCGCTCACACGCTGATCGCCGGCCACGCCGTGGGGTCCGTGGACCACGAACTCGCTGCCCGTCTCATCGAGGTCGTCTCGCTGGCGGACGGTGCGCGGGTCGTGCTGCCCCTTCCCGTCAGCGATCAAGGCAGTGCGGTCATCGGGGCCACCGGTCGGGACGTGCTGGTCTACGAGGCGCATCCTGGCGACGACCGGGTGACGGCCTATCGGTTCCGCGACGGGCCGGTCGAGCGGCCGCCGCTGGCGGTGCCGCCGGAGCGCTGGCCGGACGCGTGCGCGTTGCTCGATCCCGGCGCCTTGCCGGGATATGTGGCGGTCCCGATGATCGAGGATCATCTGGGTCTGCGCTGGCCGAAGCCGGATGTGTGCGAGTTCGCGCCGCCCCGGGACTCGGAGGCGCTGGTGCGGGTGGCGGTCACCTGGGTGGCCGCGACCGCCGCGGACGCCGAGCGGCTGGCCGGCACGATCCTCGCCGCGGATGAGGACGCCGAGCGGCTGGGCGAAGGGGCGTACCTGAGCTCCGACATGGACCGCGACGACCTGCGCACCTTCGCCTGGGTCGTCGGCGGCGGGGTGATCGCCAAGGTCCAGGCCGTCGGCGACCCCGCCACCACGCGCCGCGCCGCCCTCGCGGTGGCCGCCCACCTCCGCGCCCGGTGACCAGACGGCGGACGTGGACGTGGGTCACGTCCGCGCCCGGTGACCAGGCAGCGGACGTGGACATGGGTCACGTCCGCGCCGCGCACCCCGGGCACGGCGCAGGCGTGAGGGCGCCGACCTGCCGAGGGCAGGGTCAGTCGGTCGTCGGGCGGCGGCCGCGGGGTGCGGGTTTCTTGCGGCCCGCCACCAGCGTGTCACCCGGCGCGGGAACGGGGGCCGGGTCGTCGCCCCGTTTGGACTCGGCGGCCTGGGCACGCGGCCGGGGGTGCGGCGCCGTGTCGTCCGTCGGTGAGACCTCCGGAGGCGGTTCGTCGTCCGGAGTCGACGCCTGAGCGGACGCGTCCGGCTCACGGAGCGAGGCGATGACACGGTCCGCCTCGTTGTCGGCGGCGAACTCCTCCGCCGCCTCCGACTCCCTCCGCCGGATCACCACCATGTGATCCACCGACACCCGCCCGGCTCCCACCACGGCGAGCAGGAGGGACGCGGCTCCGAGGAGGATCAGCTCGTTCGTGGTGATCGGGTTGAGCGGCGTCGCGACCAGGAACACCGCCAGTGCCTCGGCGAACAGGATGAGCCCGGTGACGGACACCGCCAGCCCGGCGATCAGCAGCGCGCCGCCGATGAGCTCGGAGAGCATGGTGACCGTGGCCCAGGCTTGGGGCGCGGGCGCGCCCTGCTCGAGAAATTTCGCCCCGGTGTTGATGAGACCGTTTTCCAGCTTGGTCCAGCCGTTGGCGAAGAAAATGCCGCCCACTCCGACGCGGGCGACTAAAGCAGCAAGATCACGAAGGACCTGTTTCACGGTAATTGTCTGCCCTACTGGGGACATGGCACACCTCAATCACGGCTGAGCAGCATGGCCACCGCGACGGCGGTCAGGCTCAGCAGAACGACGCTCACGACCACGGTCGTGTGCAGGGCGTTGACGAAGGCCCACCGGGCGGCGTCGAGCAGCGCGCCGCCCGCGCTGCCGCCGACCTCGTGCGCGACGTGCGCCGCCGAGGCGAGTGACTGCCTGGCCTTGTCCATGCCGCCCTCGGACACTCCTGCAACGGCGGGCAGCCCGGGGGCGTAGGCGATCGCGGTGATCGTGCCGAGCACGGCCACGCCCATTCCCGCGCCCAGCTCGTACGCGGTCTCCTCGATGGCCGCGGCGCCGCCCGCCTGGGACTCCGAGGCCGAGGTCATGATCGTGTCGGAGGCGGCGAGCAGCGCCACCTGCACCCCGAACCCGATGCCGACGAAGCAGATCGCCAGCATCACGGGGTGACCTTCGACGCCCCAGCCCAGCGTGGGGGTCAGGGCCAGCGCGACGAGCCCGAGACCGCCGCTCATCGTGGCCCGCATGCCGATCTTGGGCAGGATGTGGGCCGCGGCGAGCCCGCCGGCGATGGCCGACAACACCAGCGGCAACATCCTGACCGCGGCACGCAGCGGGCTGTCGCCGAGCACGAGTTGCAGGTATTGGGCGAGCATGAGCTGCAGCCCCACCAGCGCGAACACGCCGAGCAGCACGCCCGCCACACCGATGGCGAACTCCCGCCGCCGGAACAACCCGACCTCCAGCAGCGGCACGCGCAACCGGGTCTGCCGCCGGACGAACACGACCAGCAGCGCGAGCCCGGCCAGGAACACCAGCACGGAGGCCCACAGCGGCATCAGACTGCCCGAGCCGGCCTCCTTGAGCCCGAACGCCAGCGCGAGGATCCCGAGCACCGACAACACCGCGCTGACGGCGTCCCACGGCTGTCCCTTGCGCAAGGCCGACTCGGGCAGCAGGCGCACGGCGGCGGGCAGCAGCACCAGCAGGATCGGCACGTTGATGAGGAACACCGAGCCCCACCAGACGCCGACCAGCACGCCGCCGATGAGCGGCCCGACGGCCGCCCCTGCCGCGGCGACCGCGCTCCAGACGCCCAGCGCGATGGCCCGCTCGCGCCGGTCGGTGAACACCTGGCGGATGAGCGAGAGCGTGGCCGGCATGATCATGGCGCCGCCGACGCCGAGCAGCGCCCTGGCAAGGATCAGCGTCAGCGGCGTCGGGGCGAACGCGGCCGCCGCCGAGGCCACCCCGAACAGGACGTAGCCGCACAGGACCAGCCGTTTGCGTCCGTACTTGTCACCGAGCGTGCCGAACATGATCAGCAGCGGCGCGACCACCAGCGAGTAAATGTCGATGATCCACAGCAGTTGCACCGCGGACGGCTCCAGCGCGGCCGTCAGCGCGGGCACCGCGATGTGCAGCACCGTGGCGTCGACAGTGATCAGCAGCAGGCTCAGGCAGAGCAGGACGAGAATGGACCAGCGGCGGTCACCGCGCCCGCGATCGGCAGTCCGTACGAGGGGTGCGGCCTGTGTGACGGTCATGGGCCTCCTTGCAGGCCGATCCGTTGACAGGGCCCGCACGTGCTATCCGGTCGGCCGCTTGCGAACCGCGCCTCGACGCTCGCTCCTTTCGAGCTCTGGCGTCCCGGCTCGCGCGCTCCGGCTTGCGTGGCAGCTTAGGCTATGCGACGCGCTTCTCATAGCGGTATCGCCTGATCCAGGGTGGCCCGTACCTCTCTAGAGAGATACAGCCATATGTCGGTATCTATCCAACATTCGCCCGCCAGCCGATCATGGACCACGTGAGGACCGATGGAAGTAGCGGCAATGACGATATTCCGGATGGGTCCTCACGCGATTGGTGTGACGAGGCCCTGACCAGGCTGAATGCCGGCCGTCCCGAGTCCGCGCTGGACGCCGCGCGCCGGGCCGCGGACCTGGATCCCGGCGCGGAGTGGGCGTACCGGCTCATCAGCCTCGCCCACGAGCGGCTGGGCCGCGATGCCGACGCGGTGCCTCCGGCGGAGCGGGCGGTGGACCTGGCGCGCGGCTCCTGGCCGGCCCGCCTGCGCCTGGCCGCGATCCTGCGCAGGACGCCGGGCCGCTGGCAGGAGGCGGTCGGGCACGCGGAGCTGGCCAAGAAGTTCGCGCCGGAGGAGCCCGATCCCGAGGTGATGCTGGGCGACCTGGCGCTGCTGCGGGGCGACCACGCCGGCGCCGAGTGCACCTACCTGCAGGCGCTCGCCGCCGACTCCGGGCATCTGCAGGCCCGGGTCAATCTGGGCCTGTCGTTGCTGCGCTGGGACCGGCCGCGCCCGCACCACGATCCGGCCTGGCCGGTGGACCCGCGCGACACCGGCCGGGCCAGGCGGGCGTTGGAGGTGTGGTCGCGGCAGTCGCGACTGCTGGTCGCCGTCGCCACGGTGGCCGTCGCGGTGTCGGCGTTGTTCTTCGACTGGGGCGCCCAGGCGCAGTTCGGCGGGTTCGCGGTGCTCGTCCTGCTGGTGCCGCTCACGGTCAGGCAGGCGCGGCGGGTCCGCCTCTGGACGTACGTGCCCGCGATGTTCGGCAGGGATCCGTGGCTGGGTGCGGGCGTCGTGTCGGCCGCGGTGTCGGTCCTGGCGTTCGCCGCATGGTTGTTGCTGGGGGTGGTGCCGGCGGTGCCGTCCTCGTTCGATCCGGTGTGGGCGGGGTTGGCGGGCATCGTGGTTCTGGGCTGGCCGGCGCTCGCGGCCGTGCGGGCACTGGCCGAGGCGTGGCGGGGCCGCCCGCTGGCGGCGCTGGAGCAGTCGATTCTGGCCGGCGCCGACCGCACCGCCAGGAGGAACACCGGCGTCACGCTCTGGATCCTGCTCTGCAGAACCTGGTCGGTCCTGGTGCCGGTGGTGGGCGGGGCGCTCGCGGTGGAGCCCCGGGCCGCCCTGGCGGCGCTGGCGGTGCCGTACCCGATGGTGCGCGGTTACCTGCGTGCCCGCTACCGCGACGACGCGTGGCTGATCGCCGCGACGGCGTTCGTGGTGCTGGCTGCCGTGACCTGCGCGGCGGGCGGGCTGCTGGGCTCGGCGTGGGCGTGGCGGATCGGCCTCGGCGCGCTGGGCGCGGCGGTGATCGTGTTCGCGGCTCGGGCGCTGCGTGCGTGGTGGCGGGGCGGCCCTGGGCCGTGGCGGGCCTCTCTGATCATGTGCGACCTGCCCATGGGCGCCGCACCGTCCGTCGCGCTGACCCCTGAGGTGCGCCAGACCTTCTCGTACGCCCGGAGCATCGTGCTGTCGTACGGCGACCAACTGGGCCCCAGGGTCGTGGGCGCGGCCGCGTCCGTCACGTCCACCGGCGAGCTGCGGCTGATCGCCGAGACCGAGGCATGGGAGGCGATCGAGGCCGACCCCCGGGTGGCGGTGTTCGCGGCCGACCCGCTGCAGCGGCGGTTCTGGGTGGAGGTGCGCGGCATCGCCCTGCCCGACTCGGACATCCTGCGCGTCACCCCCAAAGAGGTGCTCGTCGGCGAATTCCCTGGGCGGCACCAGCGCCGGTGACTAGAATTTAGTTCTATGCGAACGCTGCGCACGCCCGAGGAACGATTCGCGGATCTCCCCGATTTCCCTTACGAGCCCCGGTACGCCGACGTCGCGGAGGGCCTGCGCATGGCCTACGTGGAGGCGGGGCCGCCCGGCGGCGAGCCCGTCGTGCTGCTGCACGGCGAGCCGACCTGGTCGTTCCTCTACCGGCATGTCATGGCCGAGCTGGCCGCGGCCGGGCTGCGCGCGATCGCGGTCGACCTGATCGGGTTCGGCCGCTCCGACAAGCCGGCCGACATCGCCGACCACTCCTACGCCATGCACGTCGAGTGGACCCGCGCCCTGCTGTTCGACGTGCTTCAACTGGGTCCGCAGCGAAGCGAGGACGTCCAGCGAAGCGCGCCGGGCCGAGGCTCGGCCGGGAAGCACAACCTGAGCGGCGTCACCGTGGTCGGCCAGGACTGGGGCGGGCTGATCGGGTTGCGGATCGCGGCCGAACACCCAGGGAGGATCGCCAGGATCGTGGCGGCCAACACGGGCTTGCCCACGGGTGACATTCCCATGCCCGAGGTGTGGCATCGGTTCAAGGACGCGGTGCTGAAGGCTCCGGTGCTCGATATCGGCCGGCTGGTTCAGGCGGGCTGCAAGAGGGAGCTGTCTCCAGAGGTGCGGGCGGCCTATGACGCGCCGTTCCCCGACGAGTCTTACAAGGCGGGTCCGCGTGCCATGCCGGGGCTCGTGCCGATCTCCCCCGACGATCCCGCCGCGCCCGCCAACCGCGCTGCCTGGGAGGTCCTCACGACGCTCGATCGGCCGTTCCTGGTGGCGTTCTCCGACGGCGATCCGATCACCGGGGGCATGGCGCCCATTCTGCTCAAAACGATCTCAGGCACGTCCGGCCTGGCACATCCCGTCATCAAGGGTGCGGGACACTTCCTCCAGGAGGACGCGGGCGCGGAACTCGGGCGGCAGATCGCCGTTTTCGTGACCTCCACCTAGCGTGTCAGGAGCCCCCAATACTCGGTCCCGTGCGGTATAACCGGGGGCGGACCGGGGAGGCGTGATGCGTGAGTCCGGCAGGGCCCAGGCCGCGGGGCGGGCCGCAGCGCGGGATCTGTTCGAGCAGGTGCGAGAGCGTTATTTCCAGATTCCCCAGGCCGTGCGCCGGGTGCTCTACGTGGTCGTGCTGGTCGCCACCATGGGAGTGGGCGCGGCGCTCGGCTGGTACCTGCCCACGACCTTCGTCACAACGCTGGTGCTCCTCGCCTTCGTCGCGCTGACCATGCGTTTCCCTCGCGCCGCCGCCACCACGCTGGTGGTGGTGGGCTGGGGCGTGGGGGCGTTGTATCTGTTCCAAGCGCTCTATCCGCCCGGTTCCACGGCCGTGCACCTGATGGTGGGGCTGGCCGTCCTCGTGGCCGCCGCCGCGCACCTCATCCGCTGGGTGACGCCGTGGGTGACCACGCTGGCGGCGCTCGTTCCCGCGGGGATGCTCGCCGCGGCGGTGGCCCCTGTGTCGCCTGCCGTCTCGATGTGGGTGGGCTATGGCGTGGCGCTGTGCGTGCTCGTCTACCGCTTCGTGCTCGCCCGCCGGGCCAAGGCGGCCAGCGCTGCCGTCGAGGAGCAGGTCCGGGTCAGGGTGCGGGAAGGCAGGCCGGAGTCCACGCACGACCGGGGCGGCGCGCTGCCGCAGATCTCCGTGGAGGAGGCGCTCGGCGAGTTGGAGAGCATGATCGGGCTGGCCCCGGTCAAGGAGCAGGTGCGATCGATCGCCGCCTCCATCGAGGCCTCCAGGCTGCGGGCCGAGGCCGGCTACACCGCCGAGCGGCCCACCAGGCATTTCGTGTTCGCCGGGCCGCCGGGCACCGGCAAGACCAGCGTGGCCCGTGCGCTCGCCAAGATCTTCTACGCGTTCGGCCTGCTGGAGACCCCCTACGTGGTCGAGGCCCAGCGGGCCGACCTGGTGGGCGAGTTCCTGGGCGCGACCGCGATCAAGACCAACGAGCTGGTCGACCGGGCGCTCGGCGGGGTGTTGTTCATCGACGAGGCGTACGGGCTGATCAACTCCTCCGACGGCCAGCCCGACCGGTTCGGCGCCGAGGCCGTGCAGACCCTGCTCAAGCGAGCCGAGGACGACCGCGACCGGGTGATCATCATCCTGGCCGGCTACGAGCAGGAGATGAGCTCGTTCCTGTCCAGCAACCCGGGCCTGGCCAGCAGGTTCGCCACGCGGGTGCGGTTCCCCGGCTACTCCCCCGCCGAGCTGGTCGAGGTCACCGAGCTGCTCCAGCGGCGCAGGGGCGACACGATGGACCAGGACACCAGGCGTGTGCTGCTCGGCATGTACGAGAACGTGCACCGGCGCGGCCTGGTCGACGAGCTGGGCAACGCCAGGTTCGCGCGCAGCCTCGTCGAGGCCGCCGCGCAGGCCCGCGACGTACGCGTGGTGGGCGCCGGCGGCACGCCGAGCACCCAGGACCTGGTGACGACCATGACGGCCGACGTGACGAAGGCGTTCGAGGAGCTGACCGCGCGTTTCCGCGGCTACGTCGCCACGCCCACGCTGGAGGAGGCGCTGGCCGACCTCGACAGGATGGCGGGCCTGGCGCCGGTCAAGCGGCAGGTGCACGCGATCGCCGCCCAGCTGCAGGTGGCGCGGATGCGGCAGGAGCGCGGCCTGCCGACGCCGCAGCAGATGCGGCACTTCGTGTTCGCCGGCCCGCCCGGCACCGGCAAGACCACGGTCGCCAGGGTGCTGGGGCGGATCTTCGCCGCGCTCGGCCTGCTGGCCAGGCCGGACGTGGTCGAGGCGCACCGGGCCGACCTGGTGGGCCAGCACCTCGGCGCGACCGCGATCAAGACCAACGAGCTGGTCGACCGGGCGATCGGCGGGGTGTTGTTCATCGACGAGGCCTACAGCCTGGTCAACCCCGGCTACCAGGGCGGCGACGCGTTCGGCGCCGAGGCCGTGCAGACCCTGCTCAAGCGGGCGGAGGACGACCGCGACCGGCTCGTCATCGTGCTGGCCGGCTACGAACGCGAGATGGACGCGTTCCTGGCCACCAACCCCGGTCTGGCCAGCCGGTTCAACCAGCGGGTGGCCTTCCCCAGCTACTCGCCGCGGGAGCTGACCCAGATCGCGGTGCTGCTCGCGGAGAGATCGGGCGACACCTTCGACGAGGACGCGCTGCGCAACCTCGACGAGGTCTTCGCCTGGGTGTGCGAGGAGCGGCTGATCGACGGGCTCGGCAACGGCCGCTTCGCCAGGTCCCTGTTCGAGCGCGCGTCCATGCGCCGCGACGTGCGGCTGGCCGCGCACGCCGCGCGCGGCGGGTCCGCCAGCTCGGCCGACCTGACCACGATCACGAGCGAGGACGTCGCGACGGCGGTGGACGAGCTTTCCGGACGCTGACGCTCCGGCCGCGGCCCTGATGTTCTCCGGCGGTTGCGTGCGCGGAGCCGGTCGCATGGTGTAGCAATATGACTACGGTGGGCCACCTTCAGGTTCACTCACAGGCCGTGCGCGTCGGAGGGGGGACGATGGCCGGATTCCTGGTCCGCAGGCTCCTCTCGTACGCCGTGCTCGTCGGAGTCGCCGCCAGTCTCGCCTACCTGCTGGCGGCCACGGCCCTGGACCCGCGCTCCAACTACGCCGACCGCACGCCCAAGCCACCTCCCGCCGTCGTGGACGCCCAGCTCACCGCGCTCAACCTCAATGACAAGACGCCGCTGCTGCAGCGTTACGCCACCTGGGCGACCGGCGTGCTCCGCGGCGACTTCGGCAAGGCGGTCACGGGCTCGCCGGTCAACGAGGATCTCAAGCGCCGCATGGGCGTCACGTTCCGGCTGGTCATCCTGGGCCTGCTCTTCGGGAGCGCGCTCGGGGTGTTGCTCGGGGCGCTGGCGGCGGTCCGGCAGTACGGCTGGTTCGACCGGCTCTCGACCGGCCTGTCGTTCGTGGTGCTCGCCGTGCCGGTGGTCGTGCTGGCCAACATGATGATTCTGACGGCCACCTGGGCCAACGAGCGCCTCTTCGGCCGCCAGGTGTTCCTCGTCAGCGGCGAATACAGCGACGGCCTGGACGCGGGGTTCTGGGGTCAGGCCGTGGACCGGCTGCAGCACCTGATCCTGCCGACGATCTCGTTGTCCATCGGCCTCATCGCGGTCTTCAGCCGCTACCAGCGCAACATGATGCTCGACGTGCTGGGCGCCGACTTCCTGCGCACCGCCATGGCCAAGGGGCTCAGCAGGCGCAAGGCGCTCGTCAGGCACGCCCTGCGGACGGCGCTGATCCCGGTGGTCACCTATTTCGCGTTCATGTTCGGAGCGCTGCTGACGGGGGCGACGTTCACGGAGAAGATCTTCGGCTGGCACGGGCTGGGCGAGCAGCTGATCAACTCGATCTTCAGCAACGACGTCAACACCGTCGCGGCCATCTCCTGCCTGGCCGCCATCGCCGTGTTGTGCGCCTCGCTGGCCGCCGACCTGCTGCACGCGGCGCTCGATCCCAGGGTGCGGGCCCGATGACCCTGCACGAGGAGGAAGTAGCCGAGGAACTGTCCGACGGCGTCCTGGCCAGGAGCCCGTCACGGATGCGTGTGGTCGCCGGGCGGTTCTTCCGCTCCCGCCAGGGGGTGGCCGGGTTCGTGGTGCTGGCGCTGATGTTCCTGCTGGCGTTCGCCGGGCCGCTGTTCAGCCGGTGGAGCTACACGGACAAGGATTTCACCGCGTTCCTGCAGCCGCCGTCGTCGTCCCATTGGTTCGGAACGCTCCAGACGGGTGCCGACGTCTATGCGCTGACGCTGCGCGGCATGCAGAAGTCGCTGGTCGTGGGCCTGCTGGCGGCTCTGGTGTCCACGGCGCTCGCGGCGGTGGTGGGAGCGTTCTCCGGCTACTTCCTGGGGTGGACCGACCGGGTGCTGAGCTGGGTGACCGACCTACTGCTCGTGCTGCCCGGGTTTCTGATCCTGGCGATCATGTCGCCGCTGTTCGAGTCGGGGCAGTGGCCGCTGTTCGTGATCATGCTGGCGTTGTTCCTGTGGATGGTCACCTCGAAGATCGTCAGGGGGATGGCGATCTCGCTGAAGGAGCGGGAGTTCATCCAGGCCGCCCGCTACATGGGGGTGCCGCCGGCGCGGATCGTGTTCCGGCACGTGATCCCCAACCTGTCGTCGCTGCTGATCGTGGACGCCACGCTCAACGTCAGCGCCGCGATACTCACCGAGACCTCGCTGTCGTACTTCGGGTTCGGCATCCGGCCGCCGGACGTGTCGTTCGGCACGCTCATCGCCGACGGCTCCAAGACGGCCACGTACGCGCCGTGGACGTTCTGGTTCGTGGCCGGGCTGCTGGTGGTCACGGTGCTCGCGGTCAACCTCATCGGCGACGCCCTGCGTGACGCGTTCGACCCGGCGGCGAAACGATGAGCCCGGTCCTCGAGGTCACCGACCTCAACGTGGCGTTCGGCGACGTGCCCGCCGTCCGCGGGGTCAGCTACGCCGTGCACCCTGGCGAGGTCCTCGGCATCGTCGGCGAGTCCGGCTCGGGCAAGTCCGTCACCTCGGCCGCCGTCATGGGGCTGCTGCCGCACGGCGCGCGCGTCACCGGGTCGGTGCGGCTGCACGGCAAGGAGCTGATCGGAGCCCCTGAGCGGGAGCTGACCGCGTTCCGTGGCAAGACGATCTCGATGGTGTTCCAGGATCCGCTGTCGGCGCTCACGCCGGTCTACCGCATCGGCGACCAGATCGCCGAGGCGGTGCGCGTGCACCAGCGGGTCAGCAAGGAGACCGCCCTGGTCAAGGCGATCGAGCTGCTGGAGCTCGTCGGCATCCCGCATCCGGTCGAGCGGGCGCTGGCCTTCCCGCACGAGTTCTCCGGCGGCATGCGGCAGCGTGTGGTGATCGCCATGGCCATCGCCAACGACCCCGATGTGATCATCTGCGACGAGCCGACCACGGCGCTCGACGTCACCATCCAGGCTCAGGTGCTGGAGGTCCTCAAGAAGGCGCAGCGCAAGACCGGTGCCGCCATCATCATGATCACGCACGATCTCGGGGTGGTGGCCGGGTTCGCCGACCGGGTGCTGGTCATGTACGCCGGGCGCCCGGTCGAGGTGGGCGACGTGGACGACATCTACTACGGGCCGCGCATGCCGTACACGGTGGGCCTGCTGGGCTCCGTGCCGCGGGTGGACCGGGGAGGGCGGCGGCCGCTCGTGCCGATCGAGGGCAACCCGCCCTCGCCGGCGGCGTTGCCGCCGGGGTGCCCGTTCGCGCCGCGCTGCCCGATGAAGGTGGACGCGTGCGACGAGGGAGAGCCGCCGCTGTTCGAGGTCGGGGCGGGGCACCGGGCGGCGTGCATCCGCTGGGACGAGGTGCCGAAGCTCCATCCGCCGGGGCGGCACGAGGCTCTGGGGGCGCGGGAGCCCAGAGCGGCCCGGGCCGAGCGCACGGTCCTGGAGGTCAGCGGCCTGGTCAAGGACTTCCCGCTGGTACGGGGGGCGGTGTTCAAGCGCCGGGTGGGCACCGTGCACGCCGTGGCGGGGGTCGGGTTCGACGTACGCCACGGCGAGACGCTGGGGCTGGTCGGCGAGTCGGGCAGCGGCAAGACGACCACGCTGACGCAGATACTCGAGCTGGCCAAGCCGCAGGAGGGCCGCATCGTCGTGCTCGGGCACGACACGGCCCGGGTCGGCCGGGCGGAGCGCACCGCGATCAGGCGTGACATGCAGGTCGTCTTCCAGGATCCGATGGCCTCGCTCGACCCGCGCATGACCGTGCACGACATCCTGGCCGAGCCGCTGCGGACCCACGGGCTGCGCGCTCCGGGACGGCGGGTCGCCGAGCTGCTGTCGCTGGTCGGGCTCGAGGTCTCGCACGCCGCCCGCTACCCGCAGGACTTCTCTGGCGGGCAGCGGCAGCGCATCGGCATCGCCCGGGCGCTCGCGCTGGAGCCCAAGCTGCTGGTGCTGGACGAGCCCGTCTCGGCGCTCGACGTGTCGATCCAGGCCGGGGTGATCAACCTGCTGGACGCGCTGAAGGCCAGGCTCGGGCTGTCCTATCTGTTCGTGGCGCACGACCTGGCCGTGGTGCGCTACATCGCCGACCGGGTCGCGGTGATGCACCTCGGCAGGATCGCCGAGATCGGCCAGGTGGACGCCGTCTATGAGGCTCCGGCGCATCCGTACACGCAGGCGCTGCTGTCGGCGATCCCGCTGCCCGATCCGGTACGCGAGCGGACGCGACGGCGAATCCTGCTCCACGGCGACCTGCCCAGCCCGGCCCACCCTCCGACGGGCTGCCG
>NZ_VCKY01000226.1 GCF_005889735.1 Nonomuraea turkmeniaca | reverse complement strand
GGTGGTAGGGAGACGGCTCTTGCGGGCCGTGGTAGGGGGCCTGCTCCTGGTGCGGCACGTACGGCGGCTGGTCCTGCGGCGGCTGGTAGGGCGGCTGCTCCACGACCGGGGGCGCGGGCTGCGGGCCGGAGGGCGGCCCCTGCGTGACCGGCGGCTGGCCGGCCAGCGGGTAGGGCGGCCGCTCGACGGGCTGCTGCGCGGGCGGCTGGACCAGGTCGGCCTCGAGGTGGAAGGCCGTGGCGGGCATCTCGCTGGTCAGCGGACGGGACGGGGCGGGCGCGGACGGCTGGTCGGTGAGGTCGCCGACGAGGCCGCCGCCGTGGACGACGCCGCCGTCGAAGCGTACGGCGGGGTGGGGGCTGCCGGCGCCGGGCAGGCTCAGCTCGACCCGCTCGACGGTGCCGGTGACGAGCCTGTCGGCCCACGTGAGGGAGTCGTTGCCCGCCAGCCGCGTCTCACCGGTCGACGTGCCGATGGTGGCCGACGCCGAGCCGCTGACCAACACGGCCACGCCGCCGCTCACGGCTCCGGCGACGGCGCAGGTGGCCGGGTCGCCTGCCATGTTGGCCGCCAGGACCTGCGCGGCGCGGCGGGCCAGCGCCCTGCCGTCGCCGCCGGAGGCGGCCGTCTCGCGCAGCGCCTCGAGCAGGCCGTCGGCGGTGGCCTCGCCCGGGTCGCACACCAGCAGCAGCCCGCCCACGTAGGCGACCAGTCCATTTCCAGGAAGCGGACGCACCGTTCCGAAGCCTTGGTCGGTCATGCGTCCTCCTTCATGACGACCGTGCTGCGCTCATTGGTGCCCTCGCTGCGCTCGGTCACTCAACTCTCCTCCCCGGAAGCCGGCGATGTTACGGCACCCGCACTGCCGTGCTGGCCCACCAGCCATACGCATACCCAGACGGCGAGGGCGCGTCGCGGCCCCGTCATCTCGATTCGGTGAACCGGTGGACCGCAACAAACCCCTTAACTGTGCAAGTTTGGCCAAACCGAACACTATCGGCCAGTCGTCGCATCGCAGAAATCGCCCGGGGTCCGAACCGGCCCGCCCGAAACTGCTGGACACGACCCTATCCGGGGGCCGTCCCTTAAACGAGTGGGACAAATCAGACGCCGGTGAAAACCCGGTTCACGTCGGCCGTGGCCAGGACGCCGTAGACCTCGCCGCCCGGCTCCACGAGCAGGTACTCGCTGCCGGGGGCCTCCCGCATCGCGTCGATGAGCGGCTCGCCGGCCAGACCGGCGTCGAGCACCATGGTGGGCTCGAGGGACTTGGCGAGGGAGGCGACGTTCACCCAGGGACGGCGATGCTCCGGGGTGGCCTGTACGGCGGCCTCGTTGACGATCGCCATGGGTTGGCCGTCGTGGTCGACCACGACGAGGGCGCCGGCCCCACGCTCGGAGGCCTGCCGCAGCGCCTCGGCCAGCGGCGTCTCCGCCGTCACCGGGATCGCCCTGCGCGCCAGTGCGCGCGCGTTGACCTGCGGGATCCTGGCCCTGATCTTGGCCACGCGCAGCGACTGGGTGGCCCCCATCCAGATGAACGAGGCCAGCACCAGCGGCCACACGAGGTTGGTGAAGTCGAGCTCCCGGCCACCCATCAGCGAGGTCACGACCGTGAACGCCACCAGCGCCACGGCCAGCACCCGCCCGCCCCAGGCGGCCACGACGGTGCCGGAGCTCGGGTTCCTGGTCAGCTTCCACACGCCGGCGCGCAGCATCCTGCCGCCGTCGAGCGGCAGGCCGGGCAGCAGGTTGAACACGCCGACGATGAGGTTGGCGACCCACAACTGCCAGGTCAGCACCTGAGCGATGCCCCCGTCGTTGATCAGGAAGGCCTCGGCGGCCCAGCCCAGCCCGGCCAGTCCGAGCGAGAGCGCAGGCCCCGCCGCGGCGATCGCGAACTCCTTGCCCGGCGTCGGCGGCTCCTTCTCGATCTCCGACACGCCGCCGAGGAGGTAGAGGGTGATCCTGCGCACCGGCAGGCCGTACGACTTGGCCAGGACGCTGTGCGCCAGTTCGTGCAGCAGCACCGAGACGTACAGCAGCACCGCGAACACGAACGCCACCGCGTACGCGGCGGTGCTGTCGAGCTCGGGCAGCATGAGCTGCATCTGCGGCCCGAACATCACGGTGATGAAGGCCGCCACGAGGAACCACGTCCATGAGACGTAGACGGGAATGCCGAACGGCCTTCCCATCCGAATGCCGGAGAACTCCTGCCGCGGGCTCTGCTCGCTCACCGCACTCCTTGTACGTCATTTGCCGCCGGGGATCCCGCCGAGGTCTTCCCGCCGGTACGTGGTGTCGCTGCCCTTGATGCTACGCGCCGTGGCGCGTGATCCTCGTTCCGCGGGGCCATTCTGTCGGGGTCTTGACCTAGAGTGCGGTGCATGACGTTGACCGAGCCGGTGATCATCGGAGCTCTCTCCCCCTCCCGGGCGGGCGATTTCATGACCTGTCCCCTGCTCTACCGCTTCCGGGTGATCGACCAGCTGCCGGAGAGACCCTCGCAGGCGGCGGTGCGCGGCACGGTGGTCCACTCGGTCCTGGAGCGGCTCTACGACCTGCCCGCGCCGCGCCGCTCGGTGCAGGCGGCGCTGGAGCTGCTGGAGCCGCAGTGGACGCGGCTGCTGGCGGAGGACCCGCAATACGCGGAGATGTTCGCCGACGACGCCGAGCAGGGCGAGTGGCTGGCGCAGGCGCGGGGCATGCTGGAGCGCTACTTCACGCTGGAGGACCCGACGCGGCTGGAGCCGGCCGAGCGCGAGCTCTACGTGGAGGCGGTCCTGGACGGGGGGCTGATGTTGCGGGGCTACGTCGACCGGCTCGACGTGGCGCCGACCGGCGAGGTCCGGGTGGTCGACTACAAGACGGGCAGCGCGCCGGGGCCGGACTTCGAGGCCAAGGCGCTGTTCCAGATGAAGTTCTACGCGCTGGTGTTGTGGCGGCTGCAGGGTGCGGTGCCGCGGCTGCTGCAGCTGGTCTACCTGGGCGGCGCCGGCGAGGTTCTGCGGTACGCGCCGGACGAGGGCGACCTGCTGGCCACCGAGCGCAAGGTGATGGCGTTGTGGGCGGCGATCGAGCGGTCGATGGAGACCGGCGAGTGGCGGGCCCGGCGCAGCCGGCTGTGCGACTGGTGCGACCACCAGGCGCTGTGCCCGGAGTTCGGCGGCACCCCTCCCCCTGTTCCCGACCGCCGGCCCGGCGACACGCTGCGCAGCAACCGCCGCGCGGCCACCGACGAGCTGTAACGGCCACGGCCGCTCTCGCGCGAGGGCGGCCGGCCTGGCCCTGCTCGGAGCCGGCTCGACGCCTTGGGGCACGCACCAGCGTGACACCGCAACGGCATCCAGTGCACGTGCACGCAACGCCGCCTTGCCGCTCGCTGTGCCTGTGCTCCGCCCGATGCCCAACCATCCGGGACCGAGCAGCGCAGGTGCCGCAACGCTCCGGGACCGAGCAGCGCAGGTGCCGAAGCGCGCCGGGACCGCGCCGTGGAGCCGGCTGAGCGACATGAGAGCCCTCAGGGCACGCCTGCTGGAGCCGGAGGAGCGGTGCGCCGGGCCGCCCGCGCGAGTGCGCCGGACCGGCCGATGCGTCGTCCGGAGGCGACGGAACGCCGCCCCGAGCCAGCGGAGCGCCCGCGAGAGCCGCCGGCGGGGGTGCGGGGGTAGATGGGGCGTAGGCCATCTAATCCTCCCGAGGGAGGAGGTTGTGGGCTTTCACCTGGTCTTACAGTGAAGCCGTGCACATCGACCGAACCAGGCTCCGCGACACGGTCCTAGCCGGGGTGGTGGCCGTCGCGTCGGTCGTGCTGTTCGTGCTCTACGACCCCGACCGTCTCGAGGCCGACGGTCTGTTGGTGGAGGGCATGCGCGCGCCGGACGCGCTCGGGCTGGCGCTCATGGTGTTGACGTGCGTGCCCGTGGCGGTCCGGCGGCGGTGGCCGCTGGCGGCGCTGTGCGCGGCCCTGGCGCCGGAGGCGGTGCTGACGGCGTCCGGGTACGGCAACGGCGTGCCGGGCCTTGCGGGCCTGGTGCTGCTGTACTCGGTGGCCTCCCATCGGGGGCTCGCGGTGGCGCTGGGCGGGTTGGGGGCGGCACTGGCCGCGTACGCCTTCGGGGCGGTGACCGGCCCGGTCCGGGCGGCGGGCTGGACCGACCACGTGATGGTCGTGGTGGTGCTGGTGGCGGTGTGGGGCGCGGGGCGCAGCCTGCGGTTGCGCCGGGCGTACCTGGAGGAGCTGAAGGACCGGGCGACCAGGCTGGAGCGGGCGCACGCGGCCGACACGCGGGCGGTCCGCGCCGAGGAGCGCTCCAGGATCGCCCGCGAGCTGCACGACGTCGTCGCCCACCACGTCAGCGTGATGATCGTGCAGGCGGCGGCGGCGCGGCGGGTGCTGGCCTCCGATCAGGAGCTGGCGGGTGAGGCGCTGTCGGCGATCGAGCAGACGGGCCGGATGGCGATGGCGGAGATGCGCAACATCGTGGGCGTGCTGCGTACCGACGCCCGGGCCGAGCTGGGCCCGCAGCCGGGCGTGCAGGACCTGCCGGCGCTGGTGGAGCAGATGCGGGAGGCGGGGCTGCCGACGCGGCTGCAGGTGGAGGGCGAGCCGCTGCCGCTGCCCGCCGGGGTGGACCTGGCCGCGTACCGGCTGGTCCAGGAGGGGCTGACGAACAGCCTGCGGCACGCGGGCGCCGGGGCGGAGGCGGTGGTGACCGTCCGCCACAAGCCGCGCGAGCTGGACGTACGCGTGGAGGACGACGGGAAGGGCGGGCCGGATCTGCCCATGCGGTCAGGGCATGGTTTGGTGGGCATTCGCGAACGGGTGGCACTCTATGGTGGAATCCTGAGCATCGGTCCGTTGCCGGGGGGCGGTTTCGAGGTGCGGGCGAGGTTCCCGTTGAAGGACGGCCAATGACGATCAGAGTGCTGCTGGTGGACGATCAGCCGTTGCTGCGCACGGGATTCCGCCTCATCCTGGAGGCCGAGCCCGACATCACGGTGGTCGGGCAGGCGGGGGACGGCAAGGCCGCCATGGAGCAGACGAGGGCGCTGCTGCCCGACGTGGTGCTCATGGACATCCGGATGCCGGGGATCGACGGCATCGAGGCGACGCGCAGGATCGTGCGGGAGGCGGCGCCGTCGGCGCATGTGCCGAAGGTGCTGGTGCTGACGACGTTCGACCTGGACGAGTACATCGTGGAGGCGCTGCGGTCGGGCGCGTCCGGGTTCCTGCTTAAGGACGTGCCGCCGGACGAGCTGGTGCAGGCGATCCGCGTGGTCGCGGCCGGCGACGCGATCGTGGCGCCGAGCGTGACCAGGCGGCTGCTGGACCGGTTCGCGGCACGGTTGCCGTCGGCGTACGAGCAGGCGGCGCCGGCGCGGCTGGACCGGCTGACCGAGCGGGAGCTGGAGGTGCTGCGGCTGATCGCCAAGGGCATGTCCAACGCGGAGATCGCGGCCAAGCTCGTGGTGAGCGAGACGACGGTCAAGACGCACGTCGGCAACGTGCTGACCAAGCTGGGGCTGCGGGACCGCGTGCAGGCCGTGGTGCTGGCCTACGAGACGGGGCTGATCACCCCGGGCGCGTTGTCCTGAGCCCCAGCTGGGCTCACGTGGCTTCGGGGGTCTCCTTGGCGACCTCTGGGGCGTTCTCGGGGAAGTGGCAGGCCACTTGGTGGCCGCTGGCCAGCTCCTCCAGCGGCGGCTCGACCGTCCGGCAGATCTCCTGCGCCTTCCAGCATCGGGTGTGGAAGCGGCAGGCGGGCGGCGGGTTGAGCGGGCTGGGCACGTCGCCGGCCAGCCGGATGCGCTCGCGTTCCTTGCGGACCTTCGGGTCGGGCACGGGCACGGCCGACAGCAGCGCGTTCGTGTACGGGTGCATCGGCGAGTTGTAGAGCCGCTTCCGGTCCGCGACCTCGACGATCTTGCCCAGGTACATGACGGCGACGCGGTCGCTGATGTGGCGGACCACCGACAGGTCGTGGGCGATCACGACGTAGGTGAGGTCGAGCTCGTTCTGCAGGTCCTCCAGCAGGTTGACGACCTGGGCCTGGATGGACACGTCGAGCGCGGAGACCGGCTCGTCGGCGATGATGAGCTTGGGCTTGAGCGCGAGCGTGCGGGCGATGCCGATGCGCTGCCGCTGGCCGCCGGAGAACTCGTGCGGGTAGCGGTTGTAGTGCTCGGGGTTGAGCCCGACGAGCTCCAGGATGTCCTGAACGGCCTTCTTGACGCCGTGCTCGGTCTTGACGCCCTGGATGCGGAACGGGGCTCCGACGATGGCGCCGACCGTGTGGCGGGGGTTGAGCGACGAGTACGGGTCCTGGAAGATCATCTGCATGTCACGGCGGAGCGGGCGGAGCCTGCCCTGGCTCATGTGCGTGATGTCCTGGCCCTCGAAGACGACCTTGCCGGCGGTGGGCTCGAGCAGCCTGGTGACCAGCCGGCCGGTGGTGGACTTGCCGCAGCCCGACTCGCCCACCAGGCCGAGCGTCTCGCCCTTGAACACGTCGAAGCTGATCCCGTCGACCGCCTTGACCGCGCCGACCTGCCTTTTGAGCAGGCCCTTCGTCACGGGGAAGTGCTTCTCCATGTTCCGCACGGACAGAAGCAGCTCGGTTTCACTCACTGGGTCTCCAGCACTGGCTTGATCTCGGTCTCCCACAGGGTCCGCCGTTCGGTCCTGCTCATGTGGCAGCGCACCAGATGGCCGCCCTCGGTCTCGGCCAGGTCGGGCACTTCGGTGTCGGCCTTGCCGTCGGTACGCTCGGCGTACGGGCAGCGGGGGTGGAAGGCGCATCCGGGCGGCACGTTGATCAGCGACGGCGGGGAGCCCTTGATCGGCAGCAGCCGCTCGGTGGGCTCGCGGTCCAGGCGGGGCATGGAGCCCAGCAGGCCCCAGGTGTAGGGATGCTCGGGGCGGTAGAAGATGTCGTCGGCGGAGCCGTACTCGACGCACTTGCCGCCGTACATGACGAGGATGTCGTCCGACACCTGGGCCACCACGCCCAGGTCGTGGGTGATGATGATGAGCGCGGAGTTGAACTCGCGCTGCAGGTCGACCATGAGGTCGAGGATCTGGGCCTGGACGGTCACGTCGAGCGCGGTGGTGGGCTCGTCGGCGATGAGCAGCTCGGGGTCGCACGACAGCGCCATAGCGATCATGGCGCGCTGCCGCATGCCGCCGGAGAACTCGTGCGGGTAGCTGTCGACGCGCCTGGCCGGCTCGGGGATGCCGACGCGGCCGAGCATGTCGATCGCGTGCTTGCGGGCGACCTGCTTGGTGACCTTGTGGTGGATGCGGTAGGCCTCGATGATCTGGTGGCCGACCGTGTAGAAGGGGTGCATCGACGACAGCGGATCCTGGAAGATCATCGCCATCTTCTTGCCGCGCAGCCCGCGCACGTGCTCGGCAGAGGCGCTGATGAGCTCCTCGCCATCGAGCCAGATCTCGCCGGAGAGCTTGGCCCGGCCGCCCTTGTGCAGGCCGAGCACGCCGAGGCTGGTCACGCTCTTGCCGGAGCCGGACTCGCCCACGATGCCGAGCGTCTTGCCGCGCTCGACCCCGAACGACAGCCCGTCGACGGACTTGACCAGACCGTCGTCGGTCGGGAAGTGGATTTTCAGATCCTTGACGTCAAGGAAGCTCATGACAACCTCACCCTCGGGTCGACCACGGCGTAGAGCATGTCGACGATCAGGCTCGCGATCACGACGAAGGTCGCGGCGACCAGAACGAACCCCATGACCGGCGGCAGGTCCTGGTTTCTGATGGCCAGGATGGCGTACTGGCCCAGCCCGGGCAGAGTATAGGTGGTCTCGGTGAGCACAGCGCCGCCGATGAGCAGGCCGAAGTCGATGCCGAAGAGGGTGAGGATCGGCGTCAGCGCGGCGCGCAGGCCGTGCTTGACGACGACCTCCCGCTCGCGCAGGCCCTTGGCGCGGGCGGTGCGGATGTAGTCCTCCCCCATGGTCTCGAGCATCCCCGCCCGGGTGAGCCGGGCATAGCCGGCCGCGAACAGGAACGCCAGCGTGATCCATGGCAGCAGCAGGTCGTAGGCCCACAACGCCGGGTTCTGGGTGAAGGGGACGTAGGCGCCGCCGGGCGCGGTCCAGCCCAGACCGTAGCTGAAGACCACAAGGGAGATCATGCCGGTGAAGAAGATGGGCAGCGACACGCCGGCCAGCGCGGTGCCCATCGACAGCCGGTCGAAGAAGCTGCCGCGGCGCAGCGCGGACAGCACGCCGACGCTCACCCCGGCCAGCACCCAGATGACGGCGGCGCCGATGGCCAGGGAGAAGGTCACCGGCATACGGTTGACCAGCTCCGGCCAGACGGGCTGCCCGCTGATGAAGGAGTAGCCGAAGCAGGGCGCCGGGCACTGCTCGACCCCCGCGCCGTAGTCGTACTCGGCGCCGGCGAAGACACCCTTCATGAATCTGCCGTACTGCACGGCCACCGGGTCGTTGAAGCCGAGCCGCTCGGCGATCAGGGCGACCGTCTCTGGGGTCGCCGCGCGCCCGACGTAGCGCGACGCCATGGCCTCGGGGGTCGCCCCGGCCCACTGCGGCACGACGAAAAAGATGCCGAAGGTGACCATGCTGATCACGATCAGCATCGCGAACGCGCCGATCAGACGCCTGATGATGTAAGTGAGCACCGCTGCCGGCCGAGTGACCGGCCCCGTCGCCGAGGCCGGTCACTCCTGCCTTCACCTGCCTTCGCTAGATCCCCGTGTCACCGCTGCTCACTGGACGCCGAGCAGGATGTAGTCGTACATGCTCTGGCCTTCGTTGTAGGCGACGTTCGTCACGCCCTGACCGCGCATGAGCAATGCCTTGGCCCAGACCACGGGAAGGATGGAGGCGTCCTCCATGACCTTCTTGTCGACGTCGACCCACAGCTTCTCGCGGGCGGTGGCGTCGAGCTCGGCGGAGGCCTGGTCGATCAGCTTGTCGACCTCGGCGTTCTTGACGCTCAAGTTGTAGTTGCCGGCGGGGCGGATGGTGCGGCTGTCGACGATGGCCTGCATGAAGCCGTAGCCCGTGGGCCAGTCGGAGCCCCAGCCGTGGCCGGCCAGGCCGATGCCGTTCTTCTTCACGTAGTCGACGTTGCCCGCGTAGTCGGAGAAGTAGCTGGAGGCGGGGAAGCCCTTGAGCGTGAGCTTGATGCCGACCTTGGCCAGCGCCTGCTGCATCGCCTCAGCCAGCGCCTTCTCGCGCGGACGGTCGGAGCGGAAGGCCATGGTCGTGGAGAAGCCATTGGGCTGCCCGCAGGCGGCCAGCGCCTCCTTGGCCTTGGCCTCGTCGCCCTTGTTCTCCGGCGAGGTGTACAGGTCGAACTTCTCCTGGCCGGCGATGGGCGGCGGCATCACGTTGGTGGCGAGGTCGCCGCCGGCGACGGGGCCGCCGTAGGCGGTCTGGTTTGCCACGCGGTCCGCGGCCCAGAGGACGGCCTTGCGGCACTCCACGTTGTCCAGCGGAGGGTTGTCCGGGATGACCGAGACGTACCAGAGCCTGGGGATGGTCGGGTTG
Organism: Nonomuraea turkmeniaca; assembly: GCF_005889735.1. Taxonomy (GTDB): domain Bacteria; phylum Actinomycetota; class Actinomycetes; order Streptosporangiales; family Streptosporangiaceae; genus Nonomuraea; species Nonomuraea turkmeniaca. The sequence continues at coordinate 7,849 of NZ_VCKY01000226.1, read as the reverse complement.
TCGGTGCGGGCCTTGAGCGCGGGGTCGGGAAGAACCTTGCCCAGCGCGGCGGGCTGCAGACCGGTGCCCGGGATGTCCAGGTGGATGTCGCCGGAGATGAGCTGGTTGTCCAGGTCGTCGGCGTTGACGTTGAGCTGGACCTCGATCCGCTCCGGCAGCGCGGGACGGTTCGGGTCGGTCGCGGGGTCCCACTGGTCGTTGCGGACCAGCACGAAGCTCTTGCCGATCTCGTTGGTCTCGAACTTGTACGGGCCGGAGGAGATGACCTTCTCCCGGTACTTCGCGCCCGTGTCCTTGTCCTTCGGCACCGGCGCCGTCATCGGCATCTGGACGATGTAGTCCATGTCCGAGAACGGCTTCTTCAGGTGGAAGACCACCGTCGTGTCATCCGTGGCCTCGACGGCCGACTTGTAGTCGACGTCGGGGGACTTGTAGACGCCCTTGAAGTCCTTCGGCCAGTCCAGCAACTCGTTGAGGTAGGAGGGGCCGTGCGGGAAGGTCTCCTTGTCGAACGACCGCGCCACCGCGTAGGCCACGTCCTTGGCCGTGATCGGCGTGCCGTCCTCGAACTTCAGGCCGCTCTTGAGCTTGTACGTCCACGTCTTGCCCTCGTCGCTGGGCGTGCCCAGTCCTTCGGCGAGGTCCGGGATCACGGTGTTGCCCTCGGGGCCGGGACCCGGCTTGTACATCGTCAGCGTCCGCCAGTAGAAGCGGCCGAAGTTGAACGAGTAGCCGTAGTACGTGTCGCCAGGGTCGAGGCTGTCCCAGTCGGAGGAATGCGCAGCCTTCAGCGTCCCCCCCTTCTTGGTCGAAGGATTGAACACCTGGGTCAGCGCGGCGTTGGCCGCGGGTTGCGCGGCGGCGCCGCCGGTGGCCGACTGGGCGGGCTGCTGCGGTGTGCCGCCACCTCCGCCGCAGGCGGAGAGCACCAAGGCGAGCGCCGCTGTCGCGGCCGCCGCCAGTGCGGATTTCCTTCTCATTGACTAACCCCTTGTGAGTGAGTTGGGGGATGGAGCGTTGGCGAAGGTCAGTGCGTGCGCGGGTCGAAGGCGTCCCTCAGCCCGTCGCCGAACAGGTTGAACGCAAGGACTGTGACGAAGATCGCCAGGCCCGGGAAGAGCACGAAGTGCGGAAGCGTGTAGAAGCGCACCGCCTCCGAGAGCATGCCGCCCCAGGTTGGCGTGGGCGGGTTGACGCCGACCCCAAGGAAGGAGAGCGCGGCCTCGAACAGGATGTTGGTCGGGATGAGCAGCGTCGCGTAGACCAGGATCGGCGCCAGCAGGTTGGGCAGGACCTCACGGAACAGGATGTAGCCGTGGCGTGCCCCCAGGCTGCGGGCGGCGTCGACGAACTCGCGTTCACGCAGCGAGAGTGTCTGCCCGCGCACGATGCGGCCGATGCTCGGCCAGCTGAAGAATCCGATGATGAAGATGAGCATCGCGACGCGCAACCCGTTGCCCTCCAGCCCGAACGCCTTGTCGGGGATGACGCCCGCCAGCGCGATCGCGAAGACCAGCAGCGGGAAGGCGAGGAAGACGTCCATGAGGCGGCCGATCACCTGGTCGACCCAGCCGCCGAAGTAGCCGGCGACGACTCCGAGAGTGGTGCCGATGAGGACCGACAGGATGGTGGCGAGGAAGCCGATCAGCAGTGAGATCCCCGAGCCGGCGACGATGCGGCTGAAGATGTCGCGACCGTTGACCGGCTCGACGCCGAGCAGGTGTTCGCCGCTCACGCCGCCGAAAAAGCCCTTGGGCAGGAGCGTGTTCGGGTCGATCTGGTCCTGGTGGAATTCCAGCGGCGGGGATCCGAAAACGGAGATGATGGGCGAAGAGAAGATCGCCACGAGGATCAGCAGCGCGACGACGATCCCGCCGGCGAGCGCGATCTTGTCTCGCTTCAACCGCATCCAGGCGATCCTGGTGAGGGATCGGCCCTGGATGGCCTTGCCCGCTCCCGCGAGCACCGACTCCGGATGCGCTTCTGTCGCGGAACCGGATACGTCTAGCGGCGCGGTCATGCGAAATAGCCCCCTGCATCCAGACGACGCTGTCTATTGGAGATGACTTTAGACCGCGAGTCGCGACCTCAGGAGGCAGAATCTATGGCCTGAGCTGCTATGACCAGTCCCTCAGCCCGCTATGTGGCTAATCTGTGATTGATGCGAAACTCATTCGTATCGATCTTGAACGGAATGTCTTGGGGGCGTCCCGTTTCAGTCTCGGAACTGTGACACAAGCCCGATTCAGCTGATGCCACGGCGCTTGAGCAACTCCTCGATGTCCGAAAAGTCGTCGTCCCCCTTGCCGGTCTTCGGCGCGCTCGCGGCGGGTTGAGGCTTGGGTGCTACGGCCGGTTTGTTCGCTGAAGGCTTAACGGGCTGTTGGGCGGGAGCGTCCGAAGCGGACTTCTTTCTGCCCGTGGACAGCTTCCTGCCGCGCAGGACCCCGGACACGACGAACAGCACCACCGACAGTCCCGCGACCGCCACGCCGGCCCACACCAGCGGGTTGAGCACCAGCCCGGTGATGAACCCCACCACAGTGGTCCCGATGGTCCACAACATCTGCAACGCACCGGTCAGGTAAGCCGCCATGGGCAGCAGCGCCCACGCCGCCACCCGCATCCCCGAAGCCGCCCCCCTGCGGCGGAACGCCAGGAAGCTGAACACCAGCCCGGCGATGGTCGCACCGGCGCACAGCGGCAGCCAAAGCGATGCGAGCTGGTTGAACATATCCATATCGCCGCCCCCTCAATGTGTGGCTTTTGACTCCATCCTGGCACGCGAACGCCCGGTCGCCTCCTCCGCGAGAACCACTTTTCCCTTAGGGGAAGGCCCTCAGGAGGGCCCTGAGGTCGGCGACCGCGACCTCTTCCAGGGAGGAGACCACCAGGCGGCCGGGGGCCGGCTCGACGGGCAGGAGGTTGGGGACCGCGACGACGGCGCAGCCCGCGGCGGTGGCCGCGGCCACGCCGTTCGGGGAGTCCTCCAGGACGACGCAGCGGACCGGCTCCACGCCCAGCAGGGCGGCGGCCGTCAGGTACGGCTCCGGGTCGGGCTTGGTGTGGGAGACGTCGTCGGCGGTGACCACGATGTCGAAGCGGTCCCTGCCGACGCCCTTGAGCACGGCGTCGGCGATCTCCTTGAGCGACGACGTGACGAGCCCCAGCGGCACCCCCTCGGCGCGGACCGCGTCGAGGAGCTCGGAGGCTCCCGGCATCAGCCGCACCCCCGCCGACAGGCGCGTCACCATGCCGTCGAGCATCCACTGCCGCACAGTGGCGCCGGGCACGCTGGAGCCGGACACGGCCAGCATGTAGCCGACCGTCCGCTCCATGGACCCCCCGACCAGGTGCGCCTGGTGCTCGGGCGTCCACCGCGCGCCGAGCCGGCCCATCACCTCGGTCTCGATCTCCAGCCAGACCCGCTCGCTGTCGACGAGCAGGCCGTCCATGTCGAAGAAGACGGCTTCCATGGTCATGGCCTCACTCCGTTCGGCAGGCTCGGTCGCCACACGCCGCCGCCTTCCCCCGCTCTGGTCGCTACGCTCCCGCCACTCCTCCAGACCACGGCACTCCCACCCTGCCCATAGGCCTCACTCCGTGAGGCCGGGCTCGGTCGCCACACGCCGCCGCCTTCCCCCGCTCTGGTCGCTACGCTCCCGCCACTCCTCCAGACGACGGCACTCCCTCGCATGGCTTCCCCCGATCGGTTCAGTGCGTGCACGCCATTGTCGCCGCCGCTCGGTGAACACGTCCGGCCGGGTGGCGGAAGACCCGGCGCCGCCCTGGTGAACCCCACGGGCGGCATGGTGGAGGAGCAGGCACCGCCCCCGTGAACGCCTCAAGCGGGATGGCGGGAGAGCAGGCCCCCCGCGACGGCCAGGCGGCCGCCGGCGAGGGACCGGGACGGGTCAGACGTTGAAGTATTTGGCCTCGGGGTGGTGGGCGACCAGCGCGGAGGTGGCCTGCTCGGGGTGGAGCTGGAACTCCTCCGACAGCGTGACGCCGATCCGCTCGGGGTCGAGCAGCTGGAACAGCTGTACCTGATCCTCGAGGTTCGGACACGCCGGGTAGCCGAAGGAGTAACGGCACCCCTGGATGTTGACCTTGAGCATGTCGTCGAGCGACTCGTCCCCGCCGATCCCCCACTCCGCGCGCACCCGGGCGTGCCAGTATTCGGCCAGGGCCTCGGTCAGCTGCACCGACAGGCCGTGCAGCTCCAGGTAGTCGCGGTAGGCGTCCTTGGCGAACAGCTCGGCCGTGGCCTCGGCGATCTTCGAGCCCATGGTGACGACCTGGAAGCCGACCACGTCGACCTCGCCGGAGTCCTTGGACCGGAAGAAGTCCGACAGGCACAGGTGGCGGTCCCGGCGCTGCCGCGGGAACGTGAACCGGGTGCGCTCGCCACCGTCCTCGTCGAGAACGATCAGCGAGTCGCCGTCGCTGACGCACGGGAAGTGCCCGTAGACGACGGCCGCCTCCAGCAGCCCCTCGGTCTGAATGCGCTCCAGCCACATACGCAGCCGCGGCCGGCCCTCGGTCTCGACGAGTTCTTCGTAATCGGGCCCGTCGCCGCCTCTGGTGGGCTTGAGCCCCCACTGGCCGAGGAACAGGGCCCGCTCGTCGAGGAAGGCCGAGTAGTCGGCCAGCGAGATGCCCTTGACGATGCGGTCGCCGTAGAAGGACGGCGCCGGCACGCGGTTGTCGGCGGCCACGTCGGAGCGGGCGGGCAGCTCCTCGACCGGGGTACGGGTGAGCACGGCGCCGGTCTTGACACGCCGCTCGCGCAGCGGCGGCAGCGTCGCGCCGGCGACGCCGCGCTTGACGGCCATGAACGCGTCCATCAGCCGCAGCCCCTCGAACGCGTCGCGGGCGTAGCGCACCTCGCCCTCGAACAGCCCGGCCAGGTCCTGCTCGACGTAGGCCCGGGTCAGGGCCGCGCCGCCGAGCAGTACGGGGTATTTCTCCGACAGCCCCCTGGAGTTCATCTCCTCCAGGTTCTCCTTCATGATGACCGTCGACTTCACCAGCAGGCCCGACATGCCGATGACGTCGGCCTTCTGCTCGTCGGCGGCCTCCAGGATGGCCGAGACCGGCTGCTTGATGCCGAGGTTGACCACCTGGTAGCCGTTGTTGGACAGGATGATGTCGACGAGGTTCTTGCCGATGTCGTGCACGTCGCCCTTGACGGTGGCCAGCACGATGCGGCCCTTCGTCTCACCGTCGAGGCGCTCCATGTGCGGCTCGAGGTAGGCGACGGCAGCCTTCATGACCTCGGCCGACTGCAGCACGAACGGCAGCTGCATCTGCCCGGAACCGAACAGCTCGCCCACCGTCTTCATGCCGTCGAGCAGCACGTCGTTGATGATCTCCAGGGCGGGTCGCTGCTCCAGCGCGGTGTCGAGGTCGGCCTCCAGGCCCTTGCGCTCGCCGTCGATGATGCGCCGCTTGAGCCGCTCCCACAGCGGCAGCGCGGCCAGCTCCTCGGCCTTGCCGGCGCGCATGGCGGCGGCGTCGACGCCCTCGAACAGGTCCATGAAGCGCTGCAGCGGGTCGTAGCCGTCGCGCCGGCGGTCGTAGACCATGTCGAGCGCGACCTGGCGCTGCTCGTCGGGGATGCGTGCCATCGGAAGGATCTTGGAGGCGTGCACGATGGCCGAGTCGAGGCCGGCGTTGACGCACTCGTTCAGGAACACCGAGTTGAGCACCATGCGGGCGGCCGGGTTGAGCCCGAAGCTGATGTTGGACAGGCCCAGTGTGGTCTGCACGCCCGGGTAGCGGCGCTTGAGCTCGCGGATGGCCTCGATGGTCTCCAGGCCGTCACGCCTGGTCTCCTCCTGGCCGGTGGCGATGGGGAAGGTGAGGCAGTCGACGATGATGTCCTCGACCCGCATGCCCCAGTTGCCGGTCAGGTCCTCGATGAGGCGGGTGGCGACGCGCACCTTCCACTCGGCGGTGCGGGCCTGGCCCTCCTCGTCGATGGTGAGCGCGACGACGGCCGAGCCGTGCTCGCGTACCAGACGCATGATCTTCTGGAAGCGGGAGTCGGGGCCGTCGCCGTCCTCGTAGTTGACGGAGTTGACGGCGGCGCGGCCGCCGAGCATCTCCAGCCCGGCCTGCAGGACCGCCGGCTCGGTCGAGTCGAGCATGATCGGCAGGGTGGAGGCGGTGGCGAAGCGGAAGGCCAGCTCCTTCATGTCGGCCACGCCGTCGCGGCCGACGTAGTCGACGCACAGGTCGAGCATGTGGGCGCCGTCGCGGGCCTGGTCGCGGGCCGCCTCCACGCAGTCGTCCCAGCGGCCCGCCAGCATGGCCTCGCGGAATGCCTTGGAGCCGTTGGTGTTGCAGCGCTCGCCGATGGCCAGGTAGGAGGTGTCCTGACGGAACGGCACGGTCTGGTAGAGGGAGGACGCGCCCGGCTCCGGGTGCGGGCGGCGCGTCGCCACCTGCTTGCCGCGGACCCGCTCGACGACCTGGCGCAGGTGCTCAGGGGTGGTGCCGCAGCAGCCGCCGACCAGGGACAGGCCGTAGTCGCGGGTGAACGTGCCGTGCGCGTCGGCCAGCTCCTCGGCGGTGAGCGGGTAGTAGGCGCCGTCGGAGGTCAGCACCGGCAGGCCCGCGTTGGGCATGCAACTGAGCCTGAGGCGGGAGTGGCGGGCGAGGTAACGCAGGTGCTCGCTCATCTCGGCCGGGCCGGTCGCGCAGTTGAGCCCGATGATGTCGACGCCGAGCGGCTCGATCGCGGTCAGCGCGGCGCCGATCTCGGAGCCGAGCAGCATGGCGCCGTTGGTCTCGATCGTCACCTGGGCGATGATCGGGATGTCCCTGCCGGAGTCCTCGGCGGCCCGTTTGGCGCCGATGACGGCGGCCTTGACCTGGAGCAGGTCCTGGCAGGTCTCGATGATCAGCGCGTCGGCGCCGCCCGCGATCAGGCCGGCCGCGTTGTCCCTGTACGCGTCGCGCAGGCTCGCGTACGGCAGGTGGCCCAGCGTGGGCAGCTTGGTGCCGGGGCCCATCGACCCGAGCACGAAGCGCGGCTGGTCCGGCGTGGACCAGTGGTCGGCGGCCTCGCGGGCGATCCTGGCGCCCGCCTCGGAGTATTCGAAGACCCGCTCGGAGATGTCGTATTCGCCGAGCGCGGCGAGGTTGGCGCCGAAGGTGTTGGTCTCGACGCAGTCCACGCCGACGGCGAAGTATGCGTCGTGGACGCCCCGCACGATGTCGGGGCGGGTGACGTTGAGCACCTCGTTGCAGCCCTCGTGACCGTGGAAGTCGTCGAGGGTGGGGTCCTGGGCCTGGAGCATCGTTCCCATCGCGCCGTCGGCGACGATCACGCGTTGGGACAACACTTCTCGGAAGGACGGGGAGATGCTCATGGTGTAGAGCTTATCGGCTGCGGTCGGAGGGCTGTTCGGGCCTGGGCCCGATGGATCCTGTTCCACGGTCGAGCGGGGCGACCGTCCCGCCAGGACCCGCCGGCCCGAACACACGGTCCCATCGGCGCCACGCCGCCGGCGCCCGGTGCCGCCCACGCCCCGGGCCGCGGGAAAGGGGCCTACCAGGCGAGATTCGCCGGGGGCGGCGCTCCGGGGACGCGGTGCGCCTGGCATGCCGTCCCGCCGGCGCGGTGCCGCCAGCCCGTGGGGCCCACGCGCGGTGCCGCCAGCCGTGGGGCCCGCGCGCGGTGCCGCCAGCCCGTGGAGCCCGCGCGCTGAGGCGCCAGCAGGCCACGGTACAGAGGCTGCGGAACGGGGCTGCGGAACCGAGGCTGCGGAACCGAGGCTGCGGGACGGGCCGGCAGTCGCCGGGAAACCCAACCATTGCGGCGCCGGGGACTGGCGGTAGG
>NZ_VCKY01000225.1 GCF_005889735.1 Nonomuraea turkmeniaca | reverse complement strand
GGGATGGGTAGGGATAGGAGGTGGCGCGGCTTCAGCTCGGGTTCTCGCCGATCATCCCCACGATCGCGAGCTTCCTCCTCGCGGCGCTGTGGGGTCTGTCGGTGTTCGCAGGCTGGGGCCTGGAGGCGTTCTGCGGGGGCGAGGACACGTGCTCCCGGCGCCTCGGCGCGGTCTCCACGGTGTCCGGTCTGTTCGCCGCACTCGCGGCCTGCTGCACGGCCGCCGCGTGGCTGCTCCCGTGGGCGAGGCACGACATGCGCGCGTTCAGCAGGATCATGGGCGCCGGTGTGGTCTCGTGGGTCGTCGCGGAGGGTGTGCTGTTCCTCGGCGGAATGCTGGTGCGGTAGACACGGCCCCGTTAGCGTTACGAACGTGACAGAACCCTCGGGGCGGAACCAACCCGGGAATACCGAAAAAATCGGGCATATCAGGTGGTTTTGTCGGATCATGGGGGTATGTCGCAGGCGGCGTGATAGGACGCAGGTGAGGGGGGTGGTTCGCTTGTCGACGGCCCGCGGAGTCTCGTGGACGTGACACCACGCAGAATGCTCGGCCGCTCCGGCGAGCGGCCGGGTCATTCCGTCACACGCCGCCGAGCACGTCGTCGGCGTCGATGATCTGGTACGCGTACCCCTGCTCGGCCAGGAACCGCTGCCGATGCGCCGCGAACTCCTGGTCCACCGTGTCCCTGCTGACCACGGTGTAGAACCGGGCGCCACCGCCGTCCGCCTTGGGCCGCAACACCCGCCCGAGCCGCTGAGCCTCCTCCTGCCGCGACCCGAAGGTGCCCGACACCTGGATCGCGATGGCCGCCTCAGGCAGGTCGATGGAGAAGTTGGCCACCTTCGACACCACCAGCACCTGGATCTCCTTGTCGCGGAAGGCCTGGTAGAGCCGCTCCCGCTCCTTGACCCTGGTCTCGCCCTTGATGACCGGCGCGTTGAGGTGCTCGCCGAGCTCGTCGAGCTGGTCGATGTACTGGCCGATGACCAGCACCTGCTCGCCCAGGTGCCGCCGGACCAGGGCCTCGGTCACGTGGGTCTTGGACGGCGTGGTGGCGCAGAAGCGGTAGCGCTCCTCCGACTCGGCCATCGCGTACGCCAGCCGCTCCTCGTCCGTCAGCGTCACGCGTACCTCGACGCAGTCGGCGGGCGCGATCCAGCCCTGGTTCTCCATCTCCTTCCAGGGCGCGTCGTAGCGCTTGGGACCGATGAGCGAGAACACGTCGCCCTCGCGCCCGTCCTCGCGCACCAGCGTCGCGGTCAGCCCGACCCGCCTGCGGGCCTGCAGGTCGGCGGTCATCCGGAAGATCGGCGCGGGCAGCAGGTGCACCTCGTCGTAGACGACCAGGCCCCAGTCGCGCGCGTCGAACAACTCCAGGTGGCTGTAGACGCCCTTCCGCCTGGTGGTCATCACCTGGTAGGTGGCGATGGTGACCGGGCGGATCTCCTTCTTCGAGCCGGAGTATTCGCCGATCTCGTCCTCGGTCAGTGACGTGCGCTTGAGCAGCTCGGTCTTCCACTGGTGGGCCGAGACGGTGTTGGTCACCAGGATCAGCGTGGTCGCCTGGGCGTGGGCCATCGCGGCCGCGCCGACGATGGTCTTGCCGGCGCCGCAGGGCAGCACCACCACGCCGGAGCCGCCGTGCCAGAAGGCGTCGGCCGCCTCCTGCTGGTAGGGCCGCAGCGCCCAGCCGTCCTGCGTCAGCTTGATCGGGTGCGCCTCGCCGTCGACGTAGCCGGCCAGGTCCTCGGCGGGCCAGCCCAGCTTGAGCAGCGCCTGCTTGACGTTGCCCCGGTCGCTCGGGTGGACGACCACGGAGTCGGGGCCGAGCCGCTCGCCCAGCATCGGCTGGATCTTCCTGGAGCGCAGCACCTCTTCGAGCACGGCCCGGTCGCTGGAGGTCAGGACCAGGCCGTTGACCGGGTCCTTCTCCAGCCGCAGCCGGCCGTAGCGGGCCATGGTCTCGGCGACGTCGACCAGCAGCGCGTGCGGCACCGGATAGCGGCTGTAGCTGATCAACGCGTCGATGACCTGCTCGGCGTCATGGCCGGCGGCGCGAGCGTTCCACAGGGCCAGCGGGGTGACGCGGTAGGTGTGCACGTGTTCGGGAGCGCGTTCGAGCTCGGCGAACGGGGCGATCGCCTTGCGGCATTCGCCGGCCTTGTCGTGGTCGACCTCGAGCAACAGCGTTTTGTCCGACTGGACGATGAGCGGGCCGTCGTTCACGGACATCCTTCCTACGGGTGACCCTTATCCAACACACACGACGGCAGGAACAGTCCCCGATCAGGCAATCAGTCGTTGAGGGATCCGCTGAGGGCGAGGAAGATGAAGAGGACGAGCCCCAGCGCGAAACCGAGCCCCAGCAGGACCCAGCTCCAAATCACCATGGTACGTGCGCGCTCGGGCTCACGAGACGCCCGGCTGATCGCCATCCCGGCGAGGATCGCGCCGGGGATCCCGAAGATGTTGCAGCAGGAGACGAGGGCGAAGAGGTTGAGGACGAGCGAGACGATGGCGTTGGCGCTCGGCCCCTGGCCGCGCGGGGGCGGGGGATAGCCGTATCCGTAGCCGTACCCCGGGGGCGGCTGCTCTCCGTAGGGGGCACCATAAGGCTGATACGGGTACCCCGACGGGTCTTGCTGGCTCATCTTCACCTCCAGACACGTCAACACTTATCACGGAATAGAGACGTGTCTGACCCAGGTTCGCGATCCTGCGATAGATCCTCAGGTGAGCAGAGCCCGCAGCGCCTTACGGTCGAGCTTGAGGACGCTGGTCACCGGGATCGTGTCGGCGAACCGGATCTCCCGTGGATACTTCACCCGGCCGACCCGGTCGCGGGCCCACTCGATCAGCTCCTCGGCCGTCGCCGTACTGCCGGGCTTGAGTTGCACGAATGCGACGACCTCCTCCCCGATGCGCGGCTCGGGCCGGCCGACCACCCCGGACATCACCACGTCGGGGTGCTGGTTGAGCGCGTCCTCGACGTCGCGCGGGAACACGTTGAAGCCGCCGCGGATGATCAGGTCCTTCTTCCTGTCCACGATGTAGAGGTAGCCGTCGTCGTCCACGCAGCCGATGTCGCCGGTCCGCAGCTCGTCGCCGACCAGCGCGGTGCCGTCGGGGTCGGTCTCGTGATCGCCCCAGTAGCCGAGCATCAGTGACTCGCCCGACACGCAGATCTCGCCGACGTCCCCGATCTCCATGGCCTCGCCCGCGCCGTCGCGAATGGTGATCGAGTAGCCGGGCAGCGGCAGGCCGACGCTGCCGATCCGGCGCCGGCCCGGCGGGTTGAACGTGGTGACGGCGCTGGTCTCGGTGAGGCCGTAGCCTTCGAGAATCTGCACGCCCGGCATCCTGCGCTCGAACTCCTCCAGCAGGTCCTTGCCGAGCGGCGCAGCCCCGCAGGTGAGGAAGGACAGGTCGGGCAGGGGGTGCGACTCCAGCGGCTCGGCCAGCAACATCTGGAGCATGGCGGGCACGACGGTGCCGTACTGGACACGTTGCTCGGCGGCCAGTTCGAGGAACGCCTTCGGGTCGAACCAGCGCATGAGCACGGCCTGCTGCGGCTCGGTGGCGTGCATCGAGGCGACCGAGATGATCAGTCCGTACGCGTGGGACAGCGGCACGGGCACGATCGCGCGGTTCTTGCCCTCCTGGTGGGACATGTCCCAGGCGTCCTTGCCGACCTGCCAGAGGCCGCGGTGGCTCAGCATGACGCCTTTCGCCTTGCCCGTGGTGCCGCCCGTGTACATGAGCGCGGCCAGGTCGCCGGGGTCCCTGCGGACCGCCCCGTGCTCGGACGCCCGTTCCAGCTCGGTCGTGTCCACGTGGACGGGGATGTCCACCGCGGCGGCCCGTACGGTCTCCTCCAGCTCGGGGGAGGTGACGATCGCCGCCGCGCCGCTGTCGTGGAGGATGTGCCGGAGCTCCTCGACTCCGACCAGGAACACCACGGGCGTCACGACCGCGCCTGCCGCCCACAGCGCCTGGTAGATCAGCGGCACCTCAGGCGAATTGGCCATCATCACGACCACCCGGTCGCCGGGGCGGATGCCGGCCGCGGCGAACCCGCCGCACATCCGGCGCGCGCGTTCGGCGAGCGCGTGATGGCGGTGCCAGACGCCCTCGTAGAACGTCGCGTCGTGATCGTCGAAGCGGCCCCATGACTCTTCGGCCAAACGGCCCAGCGTTTGCTCGGTCACATGCCCAACCTGATGCGAAGGGGGATGTGCCGTCAAGACTCGACCTGTGTTGACTAGTCATTGTGGATGATGCACGACTACTCAGTAAATGGCAACAACCTGCTTCTCCGGCCATTCCTATTTTCATATCGACCTAGATCGTGTAAAGGTTGGAGATCCAGGAGATCGCCGACCTCCGTGTCAGTGGTTCCGGATGCTGGAAACGCGTGAAATGCCTGGTCAGGCAGGCGTGGTCACGCAGCGCAACTCCCTTGTACAAAAAGAAGAAACTCGTTGTGTCAAGCTATTTTCTGTAGAAAAATTTCCCGCCAAGCACGAGGTGACTTCGTGACCGACACGCCTGAACCGGGCGAGATCGACCTCGACAACATAACGCTCGGTCTCTTATCCGTGAACGACCGGTTGCGTGCCGTGGCCGCGCCGGTCACGAGGGACATGAACCGGCGGGAGGCGGACACCCTCCTGCGCTCCTACCTGGAGCCGCCCGGCTTCCCCGACGCGGTGCGCCGGCTGGCCACACGCCACCTGCTCGTCCTGGTGGGCGAGGAGGAGACCGGCAAACGCCTGGGGGCCCTCGCCCTGCTGTCGCGCATGTCGCTGGCCGACGGCACGATCACGGTCCTGTCGCCTGCCCGGACCGCCGCCGAGCTGCTCTCCAGGACCGAGTACGCGCCCGGCCGGGCATACCTGCTGCACGACTGGATCGCCGCCAGCACCGACCGGACCGAGCTGGTCAACCTGGCGCGCAAGCTGGCCGAGCTCGGCTCGTATCTGGTGATCACCAGGAACGGCGTCCCCTCCCAGGCCGTCGAGGTCGAGCAGGCCTGGGGCGCGCCCGATCCCGGGGAGCTGTTCGACCTGTGCCTGAGCACGTACGACCTGCGGGCCGGGCTGGCGCCCGAGGTGCTCGCCCGGGCCAGGGACCGGGCGCTGACCCTGACCACCCCCGCGCAGGTCGTGCGGCTGGCCGCCGGGCTGGTGCCGGCCGAGGAGCCGGTGGGGGACGAGGTGGCCGCGTGGTTCGACACCAAGCCGGCCATGCGCGAGGTGCTCGCCGCGGCGGCGCTCGCGTTCACGCATCCGCTGGCCGAGCCCGCGTTCGAGGCGCAGCTCGCCCGGCTGGACCGCATCTGGCGGGCGCACGAGCGGGGACCGCACGCGCCGGCCGGCGCTCATCCGCTCATCGCCGTCTCCGGCGGCCTGGTGGCCTTCCGCGCGCCGCGCCACCGCCGGCAGGTGGTCGCCGAGCTGGTCGCGCGGTACGGGTTCTGGTTGTGGCAGCCGCTGCGCGAATGGGTCAGGTCGCTGCCCGGCGAAGGGCCCGACGTCCGGGTACGGGCGGCGGAGGGTGTGGCGTCGCTGGCCGTGTACGCGCTCAGGGACGTCCAGCAGGAGTTCCTCGAGGTGTGGGCACACGGGACGGGAGCGGAGCGCTTGGCGGCGGCTGAGGCGCTCTCGTTCATGTGCGCCGACGACACGCTGGCGCCTGAGGCGCTCAAGCTCGCGCTCGCCTGGACCGAGGACCCGGCACGGTCGGCGGCGGCGGCCCTGGCGCTGGCAGGTGGGTTGTCGGTCAGGTACCCGGCCGACGCGGCATCGGGCCTGACGCGGCTGGCCTCCGGCGACGGGCCCGCGGCCGGCGCGGCGGAGCGGTTGCTGGAGCTGCTGGGTCCTGCTCATGGCCTCACTGCGTGAGGCGGGCTCGGTCGCCAGATGCCGCCGCCTTCCCCCGTCGCTCCTCCTCCAGGCGAGGGCGCTCCCTTGCTAGAGGCCGGCCACGCCCGTGATGCGGTGCAGGGCGAAGCGGTGGACGGCGGCCCTGGTCTCGTCGTACGCGGTCAGGTAGCCGCCCTCCATCCTGGCCGGCTCCAGGATGCGGGAGGTCGCGTTGCCCTGCGAGTCGAGATAGCCGATCCACACGCGGACACCCTGCTTGATGGCATCCTGCAGGGCCGAGATCGTGGCGGTCGCGGGCCCGCGCGGGACCTGGCCGTTGGGGGCGTCGACGGGCTCGCGCCGCGCCAGGTGCGCCGCGTCGCCCGCCCGCAACGCGCGCACGGCCGCGGCGGCCACCTCGGGATCGATGCCGTTGGCGGCGGCCACCGCCCGGACCGGCGCGGCCGCCTCGGTACGGCGGCTGTCGAGCTGCGAGATGATCACGTCTCCGTCGAGCGACTCGGCCACGGGCGCGTACCCCATCGCACGCAGCGAGTCCACCAGCGCCGCCCTGGACGAGCGTGAGGCGATCACGGTGGGCGCGAGCCTGCGCAGCCGCAACGCCGCCGAGCGGCGGTCGGCGGCGATCTGGTCGAGCAGCGCGGGGTCGTCGCAGCGGATGTACGCGCTCGCGGTGCCCACGCGGATGCGCCCGTGCCGCCGCGCCACGTCGCTCACCAGGTAGGACAGCGCCTGCGGCACCGGCGTGGCCGAGTGCCTGGCCAGCATCGCCAGCAGCTCCTCGCCGCCGTGTCCGGCGTCCAGCGCCCGGCGGATGGACCCCTCGCTGAACCGGTAGACCGTGGCCCCGCCCTTCGACTCGACGTCGGCGGTGAGCGTCATCCAGCGGTTGAGCTCGCTTGTGAGCGGCCCCGGCGCGATGGCGGTCAGGTCGGCCTGGAGCAGCACGTGGTCGACGGGCTCGGGCAGCAGCGGCGTGAGCACGCCGGCGGCGTCCCCGCCCTCGATCAGCGCCCGCCCGTGCCCGGACAGCGCGCCCAGGCCGGTCACGCCGACCTGCTCGGCCTCCCGCAACGCGAACTCGGTCAGCTGCTCGCGCAGCGGCCCGCGGCGGCGCGGCTGCTCCCATGACAGCCGTTCCAGGACGGAGTCACGCGCGGGCGCCAGGCCCGGCGCCGCGGCCAGCACGCTCAGCGTGGCGGCCCGCACGCTGGGCGCGGACGAGCGGCGCAGGTCGGTGTGCAGGGCGTTGAGCGGCCTGTCCCGCTCGTCGCGCTCGCCCACCAGCCCGGGCACCCGGTCCATCTGCAGCCACGTCGCCGCCAGCGTGACCCACCGGTCCGCGGTCCCCCTGACCCGCCACAGGTCGTAGCCGGGAGTCGGCAACCACTCGCCGTCCACCCCGCCACCGGCCGCGACGAGCCCGGCCGCGTGCGCCACCTCGACGACCAGCGCCGCCACCCACTCGGGCAGGTCCAGCTCACTCGCCGTGCGCTTCAGGTCCCGCACCCCGAGCCCGCCGGTACGCAACACGCCCGGCGGCTCGATGCTCCACCGCTCGCACAACTCCTCGACCGCCCTGACGAACGAGAACGCCTGCCCGGCCGCCGTACGGTCGGCCATCTCCCGGTCGCGGACGGCCCCCTCGAGCGGCGGCGGCACGGCCAGCAGGCCGCGATGCACCCGCCCGCCACGCAGGTAGAGCCCGACCTCGCGGGGCAGCGTCACGCTCTCCTCGCCGGTCGCGGCCAGCAGGCCGCGGGCCAGCAGCTCCTCGATGGGGGAGCGGGCCGACTCCCGGCGCACCTCGCGCCTGGCGTTGGGCACGCGGCCGGCCGGCGGGCCCCAGGCGAGCTGGTCGAGCGCTGCTCTGGCCTCGGGCGACACCTCCTCGACGAGGGCCGCGGGGGCGGCCAGCGCGGCCGCCAGGCGCTCCTTGCTGGAGCCCGCGGTGCCCGGGACGACGTCGTCGGCCATGTCGTCGAGCTGCTCCGGCGGATGGTGCCGGAACGCGTCCACCGCCTTCGGGCCGAGCCCGGCCGGGTCCTCAAGGACCTTGCGTACGCCGGGGCCGAGGTCGAGCGCGCCGTCAGGCCCGTAGACCAGGGCGAGGTCGCACAACCTGTCGAGCGCGGTGGACAGCGCGGGCTCGGCGGCGCCGTCCTCCAGGGCCGCGCCGACGAGCTGGCGCAGGCGCTTCTTCGGCACCGGGCCGTCCTGTACGGCGAGCGTCTCGACGACGGCGAGCGTGAAGCGGTCGAGCCGGTCGAGCACCCTGCCGATCGCCGACGGGCTCGCCGCCCGCGACGCCAAACCTTCCAGATGAGCGGGCACCGGGGTGATCAGCTCGGGACGCGCGGAGACGAGCGCCCGCAGCTGTTCGTCGGTACGCCCCCTGATCCACTCCGTGAACTCCATCGTTGCCATGGTATGTCCCCCCTGATTGGGGCAGCATGACTTGACGTGATAGAGCGCGCGGACCAGCTCGTGCTGAACTACGTCTCCAAGGCCGCGGACGCGGCTCACGGCGTGCTGCGGGCCGACCAGCGGCTGGACTTCGCCAAGCGGCTGCGGGCCAGGATCGAGGTCGAGCGGGGCGGCAGCCAGAACGCCCGCGAGGTGGCGAAGGTGCTGGCCAGGTTCGGTGACCCGGTGGCGCTGGTCGAGCGCGAGGCCCGCAGGCTGGCCGAGGCGGCCGCCGCCGACCAGGCCGGGGCTGCCGATACCGGTCAGCGCGCCGCCGAGGGGACAGGGTCCACGAAACGTTTCCCCACGATCGTCGACGACCCGGACCCGCCGCCCGGGGTGCGGGCGTACCGGAGGATCGCCCAGGAGCGGCTCGAACGGCAGGCCCCGCCCGGGCGGGGCCTGCCGTTCGCGGGGCTGCGCAGGGCGGCCATGGCCGGCGCGAACCCGATGGCCACCGGTGGCAGGGACGCCAGGACGATCGTCAAGGAGCACCCGCGCGAGACGGCCGCGATGGTGATCCTGGTGGTCGCGGCGCTGCTGGTGCCGTTCGACCTGCCGCTGCTGGCGATCTTCCCGGTCCCGCTGGTGGTGTGGGCCGGCGCCGCGGTGATGGTGCTGTTCAGCGAGAGCTGGTGGCCGCGTGACCGGTTCCTCGGGGCGGGCGCGCCGCTGCTCGGCTACTTGGTCGGCGGGGTGCTCGTCGGCGGCCTGCGGGTGGGCGGCGAGCCGGGTCTGAACGCGTTCCTGACACAGTTCTGGGCGGTCAGCGGGACCATGTTCATGATCGGTACGGCGCTCGGCGTGGTCTGGCTCGCCTATCGGCTGCTCGACGTCAGCTGACGGGCCCGCTCACTGGCGCCGGGCTCGGGAGCAGGCCGACCGCCAGGCATACCCAGGCGGCGACGAACTGGTCCTTTTCCGCGTGGCCTGGCAGCTCGCCCACGGTCTCCTGGAAGAGCCGGTAGTGCACGACGGCGCCGCCGAGCACCGCCGAGATGCCCGTCCAGTCGAGTTCGGCGTCGCGGTACTCGGGTTGCGCGCGGAACCAGGTGACGATCGCGTCGAACATCGGCTGCAGCAGCCCCTCGCGGACGACGGCGACCAGCTCGGGGAACTGGCTGAGGTCGCGGAAGAACACCCGGGTCAGCTCGGACTCCTCGCGCACCTTGGCCAGCCCGGCCCGGCAGAGCAGCGACAGGCGCTCCTCCAGATCCACCGAGGCCTCCATGCCGCTCAGCGCGGCCAGGCTCTCGGCCACCTGGCTCCTGGTGCGGGCGGCGTGCTCGTTGATGGCCGCGGCGAGCACCTCGTACTTGGACTTGAAGTGCCGGTAGAGACCGCCGGCGCCGGGAGACAGCCCTGAGGCGGCCTCGATCTCGGCCACGGAAGTGGCGGAGTAGCCCCGCTCGGCGAACAGCCGCAGGGACTCATCGATGATCCGCTCACGGGTGGATCTGGTCATGTCTATCCTGATACCTCCGCATCGAGAGTAGTCGTTACGGAGCAGCGCGCCGGATCAGGCTCGCCAGAGCGGAGCCGATGATCAGCCAGACGATCGCGGCGAGGCCGTAGTTGACGAGCGTCGTCCAGCGCAGCTCGGCGAGCTGGAACAGGTTGGCCAGGCCGAGGGACAACGATGCGGCGAGCGACTCGACGAACTGGTACCAGACGTTGGCCTCGTTGGCCCGGAACACCGTGAACAGCGCGTACAGCACCAGGGAGAGCGCCGCCAGCCTGGAGGCCAGCCGCACCAGGGAGGCCACGGACGACACGACTCGCTGCCAGACCGTGACGGGCGACGCGAGGGATCGCGCGGGCCTGTGCGGGCGGGCGGGAGCGGAGGAGGCGACGAGGCGGTCTTCGGTCTGCGGCTGTTTGGGGGTGTCGGTCACGGCCGGTCCTCTCCGATAAGTAATTCCTTTCTTCCCATTCCAACGGTCCCACAACAAGGGCCGTTACGCGGAGTAGAGGAGGGTTTGGCATCCTGCACCTGTGACGACTTCGGTGGGATTCGACCTGGACATGACATTGGCTGATACGCGGGCGGGGATCGCGGCGGTTTACGACGAGCTGTCCGTGCGGTTGGGCGTGGCCATCGACAGCGCGGCCGCCGTCTCGCGACTGGGGCCGCCGCTGGAGGTCGAGCTGGCCAACTGGCTGCCGGTCGAAAAGATCGCCGCAGCGGCCGATCTCTATCGGCAGATTTATCCGGATATGGGGGTTCCGGTGCACACCGCCATGGCGGGGGCGCACGACGCGATCGCCGCCGTACGCGCGGCCGGCGGCCGGGTCATCGTGGTGACCGGCAAGAACCAGCGTGACGCCGTCGGCACGGTCGAGATGCTCGGTCTGGTCGTGGACGAGGTGGTCGGCTCGCTTTTCGGCGCGGGCAAGGGTTCGGCACTCGCGCGGTTCGGCGCGGCGGCTTATGTTGGTGACCATGTCGCGGACATCGAGGCGGCACGCGCGGGCGGCGCCGTGAGTGTGGCCGTCGCGACCGGTCCTTACACGGTGGGAGAGCTGCGTGAGCACGGAGCCGATGTGGCCCTGTCCGACCTGACCGAATTCGCCACGTGGTACACCGGTTGGTCCCAGCGCGACGAACTCCGGTAATTCACCGGCCTTTATGCGCTCGCTCCAGCGCTCATCGGGGCATAACCTACATCCATCCAGCTTTTCGACTGTTTGAACGAGGTCCTCCTGTGCCGAGTGGCAAGGTCAAGTGGTACGACGCCGACAAGGGATTCGGCTTCCTCACCCGCGACGACGGCGGTGAGGTCTTCGTGCATTCCTCCGCGCTGCCCACCGGCGCAGGCCCGCTCAAGCCCGGCCAAAAGGTCGAGTTCGGGGTGGCCGAGGGCCGCCGCGGCCAGCAGGCGCTCTCCGTCAGGATCCTGGAGCAGCCGCCGACCCTGGCCAAGCCCAAGGTCAAGGGGAAGCGGAAGAAGCCGGACGAGATGGTGGTCATCGTCGAGGATCTGATCAAGCTGCTCGATGAGATCTCGACCTCGTACCAGCGGGGCAAGCATCCGGACGCGACGCACGCCAAGAAGATCGCGCAGGTGCTGAGGGCCGTCGCCGACGACCTCGACGCGTAAGGGCCGACCACACAGGCCACGGTGGGAGTGCCCCACCGTGGCCTGACCGCGTGGGCTCAGCCGAAGGGATTGGTCAGCGGCTTGGTCGAGTCCAGCGTGTCGCTTCGCCGCTGGTCGTTGTCGTCTGTCTCGGCCTGCCGCGGGTCATGGCCACGCGGCTGGCGCCGTCGCGGGTCCTGCTCATCCGTCTCGGCCTCGGCCTGCACCCGATCGTGCTCGCTCGCCTCGGCCCGCTGCCTGGCCAGCTTGGACTTGGTGGCGCGTACCCGCTTCCTCCTGGCGATCAGCAGCCAGCCGAGTGCGGCGGTGAGCGCGACGGCCAGCGTGACCAGCCCCGCCAGGCTGCTCTGCGTCAGCGAGAGCACCAGCCCGATCAGGCCGCCGAACACCCAGGCGAGCTGGAGCACCGCCTCGACGACGCCGAACGTGGACGAGCGGACCTCTTCGCCGATCTCACGCTGCACGATCGCGTCGAGCGCCAGCTTGCCCAGCTCCTGCGCGAACGCCGTGACCAGGGAGATCGCCAGCGCTGTCCACAACCCGAAGAAGACCGCCGTCACGATGGTCGTCACGACGGTCACGGCCAGCGTGACCAGCACGATCAGCTGAGGCGCGTGGTTACGCGTCCAGTTCGCCACGGCCGCGCCCAACAGGCCGCCGAGCCCGGCGGCGCCCGCCAGCAGCGCGATCGTCTTCGGGATGTCGAAGAACGGGTCCTGCGCCCATGCCTGGTCGACCGCCAGCCACGGCACCGCCTTGTCCTGCACCAGGAACAGCAGGAAGAACAGCAGGAAGCCGGAGAAGACGCGGATGGCCACGTTCGCCCAGACCGCCTCGGCGACCGCGGGGCCGACCTTGGGCAGGGTGCGCCAGCGGGTCTGGGCGCTCTCCTCCTCCAGGTCGGGGGAGTCGACGTGGCGCGGCAGGCGTACCGCGACGACGCCGAGCAGCAGGAAGGCCACCATCGCGATGCGCAGCACCGCCGCGCTGCCCAGCCACGCCGTCATGCCCGCGCCGATGGGCACCGCCACCCCCGCCGAGACCAGCGTGAACAGCGCCACTCGCGCGTTCGCCGACACCAGCGTGATGTCGGCGGGCAGCACGCTCGGCATGATCGCCGCACGTGACACGTTGTACGCCTTCGACAACACCAGCACGCCCAGCGCGCCGATGAACAACGTCGGCAGGTCGCCGGGACCGACCGCGGCGGCCATCGCGAAACACAGCAGGCCACGCCCGAACAGCGTGCCCGCCATCACATAGCGGCGCCCTGACCTGAACCTGTCGAGTATCGGCCCCACGAACGGCGCCAGCAGCGCGAACGGCAACATCGTGATGACCAGGTAGAGCGCCACCGAGCCGCGGGCCTCGCCGACGGGCACGCCGAAGAACACCGTGCTCGCCAGCGCCACCGTCACCATCGCGTCACTGGCGCTGTTGCCCGCCGACAGCTCGATCAGCCGGCCCAGCCCGGTGCGGCCCGCGCCGTTCGCGTACGTGAGCCGGCGCGTGGCCTTGCCGACCTTCTGCGCGCCCTTGGCCGTGGCCTTGCCCGCTCGCGCGGTGCCGCTGGCCGTGGCCTTTCCGGCACGCGCGGTCGCACGGCCCGCGTCGGCGACTCCCCGCCCTACGCGCCGCGATATCTGGCGTGCCCGCTCCCAGCCACCCTCCACGCCTACCAGTCTTACCCGATTCGTCTGCCACAACGGAGCAGGAACCCCCGTTGTGTGCCCGTACAGGTCCGGTCATGGGTGAGAATGAAGTGTGAGCGAACAG
This sequence comes from Nonomuraea turkmeniaca, assembly GCF_005889735.1. GTDB lineage: Bacteria > Actinomycetota > Actinomycetes > Streptosporangiales > Streptosporangiaceae > Nonomuraea > Nonomuraea turkmeniaca. The sequence goes on along the minus strand of NZ_VCKY01000225.1, from coordinate 4,224 downwards.
CACCTTTCGCCGGAGGCGGTCCGATGAGCCGCACCAGGGCCCGCGTCTCCGCTCCCGACCAGGCCTGTGCCGAGGCGGTCGATCTGGCGCGCGCCGCGGCCGAGGAGCTGGCGCGTCCGGGCGAGCCCGGCGAGCACCTCGGCTTCGAGAGCGAGGGCGACCGGATCGTCACCCACTACTTCGCCTGCCTCGACCGGGCCTACCACGGCTGGCGCTGGGCCATCACCGTCACGCGCGCTTCCCGGGCCAAGAAGGTCACGGTCAGCGAGGCGGTGCTGCTGCCGGGCTCAGGGGCGCTGCTCGCACCTGAGTGGCTGCCGTGGAGCGAGCGCCTGCGCCCCGGCGACCTCGGCGTGGGCGACCTGCTGCCCAGCCCGGAGGACGACGACCGGCTGGCGCCGGGTTTCACCGAGGTCGACGATGACGCCGACCACCAGGCGGTTTTCGAGTACGGCCTGGGCCGAGCCCGTGTGCTCTCGGCCATTGGCAAGGAACGGGCTGCCAGACGCTGGCACTCGGGCGAGCACGGGCCACACACGCCGATCGCACACGCCGCTCCCGCGCAGTGCTCCACCTGCGGCTTCTACTGGCTGCTCGCGGGTGGGCTGCGGCACATGTTCGGGGTCTGCGCTAACGAATACGCCCCGGACGACGGCAAGGTGGTCGCCGCCGACCACGGCTGCGGTGCGCATTCCGAGGCCGCGGTGCTGCCGCCGCCTGTCGAGCAGGCCATCCCGATCCTTGACGACCTGGGGTATGACCTGATGGAGGAAGAGGCGGCGGCGGGGTCGGTCGACGAATCCGCCGCCGAGGAGCTCGGCCACTCCTGAGCCGGACGCCGTCCTCATGGCCCGGACCGCCGCCCCAGCCGCCACCGAACGGCGGTGCGCGCCCGGCGGGCGGTGGTGCGGCCCGTATGCGGGGGCACACGGGTCCGGCTGCCGATGGGGCCGGGCGCCGGGTGGCCGATCAGGCCGGGCTCCGGATGGCCCACGAGGCCGGGCGCAGGCGGCGATCGTTGTCGGCCGGGGCCGCTAACCTACCCTGGCCCCCTACTCCTCAACACTGGATCGTGATCGATGAGCGACACCTTTGGCTGTGACCGGATGCGAGCCGCCGTCCTGGCGGCCTGGACCGCCTCCCCGGCCAGGTTCCGCGAGGACGCCAATGCCGAGGAGGACTTCGCGCTCGGCGGCTACCGCGACCGTCTGATCGTCGAGCTCACGCAGAACGCCGCCGACGCGGCGCTGCGCGCGGGCGTGCCAGGGGTGCTGCGGCTGACGCTGCGCGGCGACGTCCTCACGGCCGCCAACACCGGCGCCCCGCTCGACGCCATCGGCGTGCAGAGCCTGTCCACGCTGCGTGCCTCGGGCAAGCGGGACGAGGCGGGCGCGGTGGGGCGGTTCGGTGTCGGGTTCGCGGCGGTGGTCTCGGTCACCGACGCGCCGTCCATCGGCTCGCGCGGGAGCGGCGCCGTTCGCTGGTCGCGTACGGAGACCGCCGCCCTGGTCGGCGAGATCCACGCGCTGGCGGGCGAGCTGGCCGACCGGTCCGGGCACGTGCCGTTGCTCAGGTTGCCGTTCGACGAGCCGCCCATGGTGGACATCCCCGAGGGGTTCGACACGGTCGTCCGCCTGCCGCTGCGGGACCAGGGCGCGGTCGAGGCGGTCCGGCGCATGCTGACCGAGACCAGCCCCGCGCTGCTGCTCGGCATGCCGGCGCTGGAGGCCATCGAGATCGATCTCGACGGCTCGGCGCGCCGGGTGGTCGCCGACGGCTGGCACGTGGTGTCGGAGTCGGGCGAGTTCACCCCGGACGAGGTGGGCAGGCTGTTCGCCGACCGGCCCACCGAGGAGCGTGCCCGGCCCTTCTGGTCGCTGCGCTGGGCGGTGCCCGTCACCGGCACCGGGGAGCCCGGGCCGCTACCCGGCACGGTGCCGCCCGTCGTCCACGCGCCCACGCCCAGCGACGAGCCGCTCGACCTGCCCGCGCTGCTGATCGCCTCGTTCCCGATGGCGACCGATCGGCGGCACGTCGCCAAGGGGCCGCTGGCCGACTTCCTCGTCGAACGGGCCGCCGACGCCTACGTCAAGCTCCTGCGTGAGCTGCCGCGCACCCCCAAACTGCTGGATCTCGTGCCGTCCCTCATGGGCAAGGGCGAGCTCGACGCCAGGATCCGCCGGGCCGTGCTGGCCCGGCTGCCCGGCACGCCCCTGCTGCCTGCCTTGTCGGCGCCCGCGCCAGTGGTGCAGACGCCGTCCTTCGCCGACGCCGAGGTCTACGAGCCGGACGCCGAGTGGCAGGTCGAGCACCCGGCGCCGGAGCCGGGAGCCGGCGGGTGGGTCGTCTCCGGCCGTGAGGCGGCCGTGCTCGCCTCGGGGTCGGGGGAGCTGCTGGAGACGGTCGCCGACTTCGTACCCGGGCTGCTGCCCGCCGGGTGGCCGCCGCGGCATCCCGCCATGACGGCGCTCGGCGTCCGCAAGGTGGAGCTGTCCGACGTGGTGGACCTGCTGTCCGGCGAGGTCGTGGAGGCGCGGGAGCCGTCGTGGTGGCGTTCGCTCTACGAGGTGCTGCCCGCCGACGACCCCGAGTCGCTCGGCGCCCTGCCGGTGCCGCTGGCGGACGGCCGGCTCGTACGCGGGCCGCGCGGCACGCTGATCCTGACCGACGGCGGGGCCCAGCTGGACCTGACCCCACTCGGGCTGCGCATCGTGCACTCGGACGCCGCCCATCCCACGCTGCTCAGGCTGGGCGCCGCCGAGGCCACACCCCGCACTGTCCTCGAGGATCCGCTGACCAAGGCCGCCGTCGCGCAGTCGCTCGACAGCCCGGAACCCGAGCCTGTGGCGCGGGCCGTGTTGTCCCTCGTCGACGCGGCCGGGCTGGCGCCCGGCGAGGCGCCGTGGCTGGCCGAGCTGGCCCTGCCCGGCACCGACGGCGAGCTCTACCCGGCCGGGGAGCTCATGCTGGCCGACGGGGCGCTGGCGGGGATCCTGGAGTCCGGCACGCACATCGGGGTGGCCGCGGCCGAGCTGGAGGAGACCTACGGCGCGCGGGTGCTGGCCGCGGCGGGTGTGCTCGACGGGTTCGCGATGGTGCGGGACGAGGACATGCTGCTCGACGCCGACGAGTGCGACCACGATCTCGACGGCGAGGACGAGTGGCTCGACCACGTGCTCGACCTGCTGCCCGAGCTGGACGTGCCGCCCCTGGTGCCCGAGTTCGCGGCGGTGCGGGACCTGGAGCTGGTGGCCGACTGGCGGGCCGCGCTGGAGCTGCTCACCAGGCCACCGCTGCGGGCCGCCCTGCATCCGCTGCGGGTCGAGGGTGTGGAGGTGCCGTCCTACACGGCGTGGTGGCTGGCCAACCATCCGGTGCTGGATGGGCGCAAGCCTCTTGAGCTGCGGCTGCCCGGGGCCGACCCGCTCCTCCAGGGCCTGTACGCCGACGCGCCCCCCGGGCTCGACGAGGGCGCGCTGTCGATGCTGGGGGTCCGTACGACCCTGACCGAGCTGCTGGCCTCGCACGGCGGGCCGGAGGAGCTCCTGGATCTGATGGCCGACGAGTCGATCGAGGTGGACCGGGCCCAGCTGCGTGCGTTGTGGGTCGCGCTGGCCGCGGTGGATCCCTCGCGGGTGGCGCCGCCGTCCCGGGTGCGGGCCGTGCTCCAGGGGGCCATCGTGGTGGCGGCGGCCGAGGACGTGGTCGTCGTCGAGGCGCCTGACCTGCTGCAGCTCGTCGTGGACCGGCCCTTGGTGCTGGCTCCGTACGATCTGGCCGAGTCGTTGTCCGAGTTGCTGGACCTGCCGCTGGCCGGGGAGCTGACCTCGGGGGAGGTCACCTCGCAGGGCGAGGAGCGGCAGGTGCCCGCCGAGGTGCGGTCCCTGCTGCCCACGACGCCTTCGACGTATGTGGCGCACGAGAAGCTGCTGGTGGACGGGGTGGAGTGCGCGTGGCGCTACTTCGAGGGCGCCGTCCACTGCACAGGCGTCGACGGGCTGGCCCGCGGGCTGGCCTGGGCCACGGGCCAGTGGAACGACCGGCTCGCGGTGGCCGCCCTGCTCCGGGACCCGGAGTCGGTGCCGCTCCTGCTGGCCGAGGCCGACCTGTCCTGACCGCCGGCCGCCTCACCGGCTCTGGCGCGCGCCAGAGCCGGCGTGGTGGCCCGGCGCGGGGTCCGGCCGCGGTGGTGGCCCGGCGCAGGGCCCGGCCGCGGTGGCGGGG
>NZ_VCKY01000224.1 GCF_005889735.1 Nonomuraea turkmeniaca | reverse complement strand
CCACCTGACCCCCTGCTCGGCGGCTCCCGGCCCCCGTAGAATTCCGCCGTGCCGATGAGCCGATCAAGCCTGGCCGCGGGGGTGGCCGTCGTGCAGGCGGGCGCGATGGCCGCGGCCCGACACGGCACGGCACGGTTCGGCGGCTGCCGCGACAGCTGCGCGAGGTGACCCGGGGAGTACGATGAGCGCGTGGATCGTACTCACCATTCTGGGTACACTCCCGCGACCGAGACCCGGCGACTCATAGCTCACGGACTGCCGAAGGTTCTGCCGGAGACTCTCGGCGGACGGCACCGTTTCTCGCCGCTGTCCCTCTACGTGGGCGACCGGCTGGCCACGACGGCCTTCGCCCGGCTCGACGACGTCGGCCGGTTCTGGCTCGACGTCTGGCTGCTGTCGCAGAACCGCGGCGGCCGCTGGATTCTGCGCGACGGCACCAGCAGCGCGGCGGGGCCCGCTGACGACCTGCTGGCCCCGAGCGCGACGGCCATGGAGCTGAACGGGCACGGCCGGGCGGACGGCGCGGCGCGGTCCGACATCAACGCGGGCCGGTGGCTCCCGTGGCCGGCGAAGTGGGTGGCGTACGCCGTGCTGCGGCTGTCGGCGGAGGTGAGCGCCGTCAGGTTCGAGGGCCGGACCACCATGGTCCCGGAGCACGGCCTGCAGGTGCTGGCCTGGGCGCCGGGCCACGACCAGGTGGCGAGCGTGGAGCTGCTCGACCAGAAGGGCGAGCCGATCTCCACGCTGCCCCTCACGTGGCCGGGGTGAGCAAGGACTCCAGCTCGGCCACCGCGTGGGCGCGGTGCACGTCGAGCGTGGCGACGGCCTCGTCGGCGGCGCGGCGGCGCAGGGCGTCCAGGGTGGCGCGATGTTCCTTGATCACCCGCTCCCGGTTGCCGGCGTCCCCGTAGTACATCGACCGGTACGCGTCCGTCGTGTCCCAGAGCGTCCTGATCAGGCGGGCCAGCCGCGGCATGCCCGCGCACTCGAACAACGTCATGTGGAACAGCCGGTTGGCGGTCGCCATGGCCAAGACGTCGCCTGCCGCCGCGGCCTGCTCGACCTCTGCCTGGGCCGCCTCCAGCCGGTCGAGGTCGGCGTCGGTGAGGCGGTCGACGGCCCGCCGCACGGCCTCCTCCTCCAGCAGCTCGCGGATGCGGTAGACCTCGCGCAGGTCGTCGAGGGAGAGCGTGGCGACGCAGTAGCCCTTGTGCGCCTTGTACGTGACCAGGCCCTCGCCCTCCAGCGTCTTGAGCGCCTCGCGCAAGGGAACGCGGCTGACCTGGAGCTCCTCGGCCAGGGCGTCCTGCCGGATCGGCGTGCCGGGACGCAGGCGGCCGGTCGTGATGGCACGGCGCAGCTCACCCAGCACGAACTGCTGGGCCGTCGGCGGCCTGCGTCGTGCCTCGTCCGGACTCACGGCCCCAATATCTCACGAAGCCATCCCTGGTCCTGACCGAGAGCCGGGGGCGGGCGGCGGTAGGCGGGCGGGGTGGCGCTGAGGCGGATCGGGTTGGCGACCTGGCCCACGCCGTCGAGGTCCACGGCGGGCTCCAGGCCGAGGTCGTCGGCGAGGGCGAAGGCGGCGGCCAGGTCGTTGATCGGGCCGCAGGGCACTCCGGCGGCGGTGAGCAGCTCGAACCACTCATCGGCCGGGCGTTCCCGGAGGGCGGCGTTCAGGTCGGCGACCAGCCCCTCGCGGGCGGCGACCCGGCCGGCGTTGGTGGCGTAGCGGTCGTCCCGCGCGAGGTCCTTGCGGCCCAGCGTCTCGCAGAGAGCCTGGAACAGGCGGTCGTTGCCGGCCGCGATCACCAGCGGGCGGTCGGCCGTCTCGAACACCTCGTACGGGACGATGCTGGGATGCCGGTTGCCCATGGCCCGCGGCACCACCCCGGCGGCCGCGTAGGCGGAGGCGTGGTTGGTGAGCGCCGATAGAAGTGAGGAGAGAAGGGACACTTCAACGCGCTGACCCTCACCGCCGCCCGACGTCCGCACGCCGTCGAAGACGCGGCCGCCCTGGCCGGTCCGGTCACGGTGATGGAGGGCCGCCAGGATCCCCAGGGCGGCGTGCAGACCCGTGATCACGTCGACCAACGCCACCCCCGCCTTAGTCCCCGGCCCGTCCGGCTCCCCGGTGACGCTCATCAGCCCGCCCACCGCCTGCGCGATCAGGTCGTATCCCGGCAATTCAGCCCCGGCCCCTGACCCGAACCCGGTGATCGAGCAGTAGACCAGCCCCGGGTTCAGCTCCCGGAGCGCGTCGTACCCGAGCCCGAGCCGCTCCATCGTCCCGGGCCGGAAGTTCTCCACGAGCACGTCCGCGCGGACCGCCAGGGCCCGCGCGACCTCCACGTCGGCCCGCAGGTCGAGCGCGATCGAGCGCTTGTTGCGGTTGACCCCGAGAAAGTACGTGGCCTCGCCGCCGGGCCCGTACGGCGGCCCCCACGCGCGGGTGTCGTCCCCGGCCCCGGGCCGCTCCACCTTGACCACCTCGGCCCCCAGATCGGCCAGCAGCATGGTGGCGTACGGCCCGGCCAGCACCCGGCTGAAGTCGGCGACCAGCAGACCGGACAGCGCTCCGCTGCTTCGCTCGCTACGCTCGCTCATGCGGCGCCCCGAGGTAGACGGTCACCGTCTGGGTGAAGAACTCGCGCGCGGCCCGCCCCTGCTCCTTCGGCCCGAACCCGCTCTGCTTGGTCCCGCCGAACGGCACGTACGGGAACGTCCCCGCCGACTCGGAGTTGACGTGCAGCACGCCCACCTCCAGCCGCTGCACGGCCTGCAACGCCACACCGAGGTCCCTGGTGAAGATGGCGGCGGACAGGCCGTGGTCGCTGAGGTTCGCCAGCCCCAGCGCCTCCTCGGTCCCGTCCGCCCGCAGGGCGCCGACGACCGGCCCGAACAGCTCGGTGTGCCAGAAGTCCACGCCCGTGCCCGGCAGGTCGAGCACGGTGGGGGCCGCGAACCAGCCTTCACGGTCACGGAAAGTGCCGCCGGCCAGCTGCTTGGCCCCCTCTTCGACGGCCCGCACGACCCCGGCCGAGACCCGGTCCCTGGCGGCCGAGCTGACCAGGGGGCCCATCTCGACGCCTGCTTCCAGCGGGTCGCCCACCACGAGGCTCGCGGCCCGGGCGACGACCCGTTCGAGGAGCTCGTCGGCCACCTGGGACGCCACGATGAGTCGCGACGTGGCCGTGCACTTCTGCCCCGTGGACCGGAACGCGCCCAGGCACACCTGCTCGGCGGCATGCTCCAGGTCGGCGTCGGCGAGCACGATCGAGGCGTTCTTGCCGCCCATCTCCGTCTGCACCGGCTTGCCCAGTTGGCCGCAACGGGCGATGACGGCCCGGCCGACCGCCGTGGAGCCGGTGAAGGAGACCGCGTGCACGCCGGGGTGGTCGACGATGGCCGAGCCGGCCTCGGCCTCGCCGTACACGAGGTTGAGCACCCCAGGGGGCAGGCCGGCGTCCGTCAGGGCCTGCGCCAGCCGGTACGCCAGCAGCGGCACCAGCGACGACGGCTTCCACACGACGGTGTTGCCGTAGCTGAGCGCGGGCCCGATCTTCCACGCCGGGATGACGATCGGGAAGTTGAACGGTGTGATCATGCCGATGACGCCGATCGGCTTGCGGACGACGAGGACGTTCTCGCCCGGCCGCGGCGACCCGTAGATCTCGCCGCTCTCCCGGTCGGCCTCGCCGGCGTAGTACCGCAGGATGCGGGCGGAGCCGCGGACCTCGGCCACCGCCTCCGGCAGCGTCTTGCCCTCCTCGCGGGCCAGCTCGGCGCCCCACGCGTCGGCCTCGCGGTCCACGATGTCCGCCGCGCCCAGCAGGACGGCGGCGCGGGCGTGGTGCGGGGTGGCGGCCCAGCCGGTCGCGGCCTCGCGGGCCGCGGCGACGGCCCGTTCGGCCTCCCGCGCCGAGGCGAACCGCCCGCGCGCCACCACTTCCCCCGGCCGGGCCGGGTTGGTGTCGGCGAACTCCTCGCCCTCCCCCTCGACCCAGCGACCACCGATCAGATTCAGAACGTCCATGGTCAACGCACCCTAACTGTGTAATATTGGATTTTCAATATTGGATCCAAAATACGGAGGTTCAATGATCGCCCCGACCGCGCTGTTCGCCCTGGACACGCTGCTCACCGACGAGGAACGCGAGATCAGGACCACGGTCAGGAAGGTGTGCGACCGGGAGATCCGGCCGCACGTCGCCGGCTGGTTCGAGAGCGGCGAGCTGCCGGCCCGCGAGCTCGCGCGCGCCCTCGGCGAGGTCGGCGTGCTGGGCATGCACCTGGAGGGGTACGGCTGTGCCGGCCTCGGCGCGGTCGCGTACGGGCTGGCCTGCCTGGAGCTGGAGGCCGCCGACTCCGGCCTGCGCAGCCTGGTGTCCGTCCAGGGCTCGCTCGCGATGTACACGATCTGGAAGTACGGCAGCGAGGAGCAGAAGCAGGAGTGGCTGCCCGCGATGGCGGCCGGCGAGCGGATCGGCTGCTTCGGACTGACCGAGCCGGACTTCGGCTCCGACCCCGGCGGCATGCGCACCACGGCCAAGCGCGAAGGCGGCGACTGGGTGCTCAACGGCACCAAGATGTGGATCACCAACGGCTCGGTCGCGGACGTGGCCGTGGTGTGGGCGCGCACGGACGAGGGGATCAGGGGCTTCCTGGTCCCGGCGGGCACACCCGGCTTCACCGCCAACGACCTCAAGCACAAGGTGTCGCTGCGCGCAAGCGTGACCAGCGAGCTGGTGCTGGACGGCGTGCGACTGCCGGACGCGGCCATGCTGCCGGGCGCGCGCGGACTGTCCGGGCCGCTGGGCTGCCTGAACGAGGCCCGGTTCGGGATCGTGTTCGGCGCGATGGGGGCGGCGCTCGACTGCCTGGAGACGGCCATCGCATACGCGGGCGACCGCGAGGTGTTCGCCAGGCCGTTGTCGTCGTACCAGCTCACCCAGGAGAAGCTCGCCGACATGGCGCTGGAGCTGGGCAAGGGCCTGCTGCTCGCGGTGCACCTCGGGCGGCTGAAGGAGGCGGGCACGATCACGCCCGAGCAGGTGAGCGCCGGCAAGCTGAACAACGTACGCGAGGCCCTGGAGATCGCCAGGACCTGCCGCACGGTGCTGGGCGCGAGCGGCATCACCCTCGAATACCCGGTGATCAGGCACGCCGTGAACCTGGAGTCGGTCCTGACCTACGAGGGCACCTCGGAGATCCACACGCTGGTCCTGGGCAAGGCGCTCACCGGAATCGGCGCGTTCCACTGAGCCCGCCCGCTGGGCCGGCTCAGAAGACCTGCCAGGTCTCCTCCGTGACCTGGCAGGGGCCGCCCTGGTGCACCCGCAGCCGCCCGGCGGGCAGGTCCAGCGCGATCGTCGCGACGGTCTCCCACCGCTGGTTGATCGGCTGCGTCAGGTCCGGGTGGGCGCAGACGGGCGCCGCGTCAGGGCCGTGGCTGAGCATGGCCAGCGCCCGCGCGGTGTGGTCGTCGCCGCTCAGCTCCTCGACGCGGTCGCGCAGGTGCTGGAGGCGGTCGTACGTGCTGGGCCGGTCGGTGGCGTGACGCTCCCCCTCCGCGAGCCCGGGGGCGAGGAAGTGGTTGCAGTGTTGCAGAACGCCCTGCTCCGGCGGGATGACACCGACCCCGGCCGGGGAGATCTCGATCGAGGCCGCGTCGTCCGAGGTCACGGCGGTGATGACGGTGGAGGCGGAGACCGGGGCGGACATGGCGACGGCGATGGCCTCCTCGACGGTGGCGGCCTCCTCCAGGATGCGGCGGGCGATCAGGTGCACCGGCACGCCCAGCTCGGCGGAGTCGGACTCGTGGCGCAGGATGTTGAAGTGGATGCCGAGACCCGCCGTGTTGACGCCGATCTTGGCCAGCGCCCCGGCCTCCGTGAACGTCCGCACGACGTGCCCGGGGCGGGGCTCCAGCTCCCAGAGCATGGGCGCGTCACGCAGGTGGTCGTGCCAGTCCCAGGTCTGCACCGTACGCGGCCCGGGCAGCACGACGGACGTGGAGCACTCCCCCTCACCGGTCGCGTCGATGGCGGCCAGGATCTCGGTGCGGGCGTTGACCACGGCCACCTGCCAGGGCTCCAGCCCGGCGCCGGCCGCGATCCCGGCGATCTCCTCGGCCAGCTGCGGCGCCCAGTCGGCGCTGCGGTCGAGCGCCCGCTCGCCCCACGCGCGCACCTGCGCCGGTGTGGCCCCGGCGACGGCGAACAGGTCGGAGTAGCCGGCCAGGTTGGCGACGATCGCCTTACGTCTGTGGGTGCCCAGCTCCTTGCCGCGGGCACGGGGGTCGAGTTGCGTGGACGTGAACGTGGGAAAGGTCATTTACCGGTCCATCAGGTCGGCGAGCTGGGGGTTCTCGGCGGCGAACGCGTCACGAACGCGCGCGTACCGCTCCGCGTCCATGTCCTGGCTCAGCTTGAACATGCTCTGTTCGGTACGCACGTGCACACGAAAGGCCACTACCCCGGGTAGCAGCGCGGTGAACCTCTCCCTGGATGCGGGGGTCGGCTCCCATGCCGGCGAGCGCAGCGACTCCAGGGCCGTGACCGTGCGCTCGACCACGTCCAGGGCGTCGTCGATCAGCTCGACCCGGCCGGTCACGTGGACGGCCGCGTAGTCCCACGTGGGGACGGCCGGGTCGGTGGCGTACACGGTGGGTGAGACGTAACCGTGCGGACCGGAGAACACCACGAGCACCTCGGGCGAGGATGCCCAGGAGCGCCAGTGCGGGTTGGCGCGGGCCATGTGTCCGAGCAGCGTGCCGCCGTCCTGGATGACCGGGACGTGGGTGGCCACCGGCACCCCGTCGATCGCGCTGACGACCAGCGCGAACGGGTTCTGCCTGATCAGCTCGGCCACCTGCTTCGGGTCCTTGGCGGCGTAACGCGGGAAGACGTGCATGCTCACTGCACCGCGCTCAGGATCGCGTCCCACGCGACCTCGGACGCGAGCGTGCCGAGGCCGGTCGGCTTGACGCCCACCAGGTCCACCTCGTCGGTGGTCATCGCGAACAACACGTCGCCGTCGGTGAGCGTGTGGAACGGCTGGATGCCACGGTGCATCGAGCTGTGCACCTGGCGGCCGACCTGGAGCAGCTCGATGTCGGTCAGCTTCACGTTCGTCACCATCACGGTGAGGGTGGTGTTGCCCATGACGGCCGGGGCCGGGTCGCCGATGGCGCCTTCACTGATGGACCGGGCGTAGTCGGCGCTCGGGTGGCGGCGCGTGCCTTCCTCGGCGTGGTAGTTGCCGCGCACCACCTGGCCCTGCCGGTCGATCACCGCCCCTACGGCGTTCACCACGGTCGCCACCAGCACCCTGGCCTCACCGAACGTGGCGAACGCCGCGCCCTGCCCGGCGAACTCGGCCCGGCCGAACTCGACCTTGCCCGCGCTCGCCGTGCGCCCGGCGCCGCACCGGCCCACCGGGAACTCCCCTTCGACGGCGTTGCGCAGCGCGGCCCGGCCCAGCTCGCCGTCGGGGTAGACGGCGGTGTCCCGGGCCGAGAAGTCGTAGATCACCGCCCCGGACACCAGCTGGAGCTCATCCCACTTCGTCTGGTTGTTCCGGCGGGCCAGCAGCTCGTCGCTCACGCCGGCCGCGGCCGCCAGCCCGTACACCGAGCCGCCGGCCAGGCAGATGGCGTGGTTGAAGTCGTAGCCGCCGCTCATGCCGACCGCGCCGCCCCGCGCGTCCACCGCCGTCCTGGCGCCTGCCGGGATGTGGAGCACCGTGCAACCGGTGGGGCCCTCGGCGTACTCGGCGGTGCCCACATGCACGCCTGGCAGGTCGAACGCGACCGAGCCGCGCCCCGGGCTGGGCTGCGGGGTCAGCGGCAGGTCCGCGTTGCGCGGGACGCCGGGCGCGAACGCGGATGGCTGAGCGAGCCGTGGCTCGGTGGTCACAGGGCCTCCAACAGTTGCTTCGAGTACTCGTGGGCGGGCGCGGTGTAGAAGGTCTCCGTGTCGGCGGTCTCGACGACCTCGCCGGAGCGCATGACCGCGATGCGATCGGCGACGTAGCGGACCGCGCCGAGGTCGTGGGAGATGAACAGGGCGCTGAAACCGTACTCGGCCTGCAGGTCCTTGATCAGGTTGAGGATCTGCACCTGTACGGAGACGTCCAGCGCGCTGACGGCCTCGTCGAACACGATGAAGGCGGGCCTGGTGACCAGCGCGCGGGCGATGGACACGCGCTGCCGCTGGCCGCCGGACAGCTCGTGCGGGTAGCGGCCGGCGAACGACGCCTCCAGGCCGACGTGCTCCAGCATCTCGGTGACCGCGTCACCGGCCGGGCGGCCGAGCACCGTCAGGGGCTCGGCGACGCTCTGACCGACCCGCATCCTGGGGTTGAGCGACCAGTGCGGATGCTGGAGCACGGCCTGCATGCGGCCGGCCAGCTCCCGCCGCCGCTTGGGGAAGGGGCGGCCGTCGAACCTGACGGTCCCGGAGGTGGGCCGTTGCAGGCCGAGCGCGACCCGGCTGGTCGTGGTCTTGCCGGAGCCCGACTCGCCGACCAGGCCGAGCGTCTCGCCCTCGGCGACGGCCAGGGAGACGTGCTTCATGGCGTTCAGGTGGATGCGCCGCAGCGGCGGTCCGGCGGTGAAGGTGACGGTGACGCCGTCGAGTTCGAGGATCACGCTGTGACCTCCCTGGGTGTCTCCGCCTCGGAGAGCTCGGCGGCCCGGTGGCACAAGACCTCCTGCTCGCGGACCAGGACGGGCTGCGGGCGCTCGTGGTCGCAGCGCTCCTCCGCGAACGCACAACGGGGCGCGAACGCGCAGCCCGGCGAGGGGCCGGTGAGCACCGGTGGCCGCCCCGGCACCGGCTCCAGGCGGACGCCGTGGCCCGCCGCGGCGGGCGCCGAGCCGGCCAGGGCCGCCGTGTACGGGTGGACGGGCCTGCCGAGGACCTCGCGGGCGGGGCCGCGCTCGACGACGCGGCCGCCGTACATGACCGCGACCTGGTCGCAACGGCGGGCGACGGCAGGCAGGTCGTGGCTGAGCCACAGGATGCTCGTGCCGGCGTCGGCGGCCAGCGAGAAGACCACGTTCAGCACCTCCTCCCGCACCTGGGTGTCCAGGGCGGCGGTCGGCTCGTCGGCGACGAGCAGCTCGGGCGAGGTGGCCATGGCCATGGCGATGGCCACCCGCTGCGCCATGCCGCCGGACAGCTGGTGCGGGTACGCGCGCAGCACGCGGGGGTCGTCCAGCTTGACCCGCCCCAGGTGGAAGCGCACGTCACCACCGCGCCCGAGCACCAGGCGCAGCTGGTTGCCGACCCGCATCGTGGGGTCGAGGGAGGCGATCGGGTCCTGGAAGACGAACCCGAGGTGCTTCTTGCGCAGCTTGCGTACCTCACGAGCGGGCAGGTCGAACACCGGCTCCCCGGCCACCAGCACCTCTCCCTCGGTGCGCCGGGCCGTCGTGGGCAGGAGCCGGCCGACGGCGGAGCCGAGCGTGGACTTGCCCGAGCCGCTCTCGCCGACCAGCCCGAGCGTCTCCCCCCGCGCCAGGTCCAGGTCGGCGCCGTCCAGCGCCCGCGTCTCGGCGTAGTCGATCACCAGGTTGCGCACGGCGAGCAGGCTCATGTCAGTGACCTCGTCTCCCGGGGCTCGAGCCGGTCGCGCAGCCCGTCGCCCACCACGTTGATCGCCAGGATCGCCGCCACGAGCACGACCCCGGGACCGAGGATCAGCCAGGGCGCGGCGATCATGTACGTGCCGCCCTGCTGGATGAGCACCCCGAGCGACGCCTGTGGCGGTTGCACGCCGAAGCCGAGGAAGCTCAGCCCGCCCTCGACCGCGATGCCGACGGACAACGCGTACGTGCCCTGCACGGCGATGGTGCCGGCCACGTTCGGCAGCACGTGGCGGCCGAGCACGCGGGGCAGCCGGGCGCCGCTGATGACGGCGGAGGTGACGTAGTCGCGCTGGGACACCGCCACGGCGGCGGCCCGCACGAGCCGGGTCATCAGCGGGATCGTCACCAGCACGATGCTGGCCAGCGCGGCCGTCTGGCCGGGGCCGAGGACGGCGGCGACCAGGATCGCGAGCACGATGGCGGGAAAGGAGTAGAGCACTTCCACCAGGCGCATCACCAGCTCGTTCAGGTAGCCGCCACGATATCCGGCCACGATGCCGAACGTCGCGCTGACCGCCGCCGTGACCAGCACGGCGACCGACGACAGCAGCAGCGTCGTGCCGACGCCCTCCATGACGCGCGGCAGCACCGAGCGGCCCAGGTTGTCGGTGCCCAGCCACCAGCCGGGTCCTGGCGGCTGCAGCCGGGGGCCGACGATCGCGTCCGGGTCTCCCCCGGCGCCGACCAGCGAGCCGAGCGCGAACACCACCAGTACCGCCAGGCAGGCCAGCCCGCCGACGGTCAGCCGATCCAGCTTCTTCACGATCTCCTCCCCGCGAGCACGCCGAGCCGTGGGTCGAGGACGCCGACGAGCAGGTCGATCAGCACGTTCATGACGATGAAGACCGCGGCCGCGAGCAGCACCCCGGCCTGCACGACCGCGTAGTCGCGGCGGCCGACGGCCTGCACGATGTACGACCCGACGCCCGGCAAGTTGAACACGTGCTCCACGATGAGCGCCCCGCCGAGCAGGTACGCGGTGATCGTGCCGAGCAGCGTGACCACCGGGGTGGCGGCGTTGCGCAGGATGTGGTGCCTGACGATGAACCACGGCGACTCGCCCCGCCCGACCGCCGCCGTGACGTACGGCTCCACCAGCACGCCCATGACGGCGTCCCGGGTGGTCCTGGCCGTGACCGAGATGGCGAACACCGACAGCACGGCCGCCGGCAGCACCATCGTGGCCAGGTTCGCGGCCGGATCCTGGGTGAGCGGCACCCAGGAGCCGACCTCCAGGCCGAGCGCGTGCCGGGAGAACACGAAGACGACCAGGCTGCCCAGCACGAACTCCGGCACGCTGACGCCGAGCCCGCTGAGCAGCCGCCCGGCCGCCCCGCCGCCGCCCGGGCGCGCGCGGACGGCGGTGAGCACGCCCAGCGGCACCCCGAACAACGCGCTCGCGGCCACCGCCAGGACGGTCAGCTCCGCTGTGATCGGCAGCCGAGCCAGCAACTCGGCGCCGACCGGCTGGCGGCTGATCATCGAGACGCCGAAGTCGCCGCCTCCGACGGCGGCCAGCCAGTGCCCGTACTGCAGGAGCACCGGCTGGTCCAGCCCGTACCGTGCGGCCAGCTCCGCCTCCTGCTCGGCCGTGGCGAACGGGCCCAGCACGGTCTCGGCGAAGCCGCCCGGCATCATCCGCACGGCCGCGAAGATCAGCACCGAGACGCCGAGGAGGGTCGCGGCCGAACTGAGCGCCCGGCCGGACCACCACATGAGCAGCCGCATCGTTACCGGGACTTCTTCACGCGGGCGTCGGCGACCAGGCGCAGGACGTTGCCGTAGCCCTCGGTGGCGTACAGGCTGGGGCTGAGCGCGTCGGTGCGGTAGGCGACCGTGGCGGGACGGGTGACCAGCGGGATCATCTGCGCGTCCGCGTCGGCCTTGGCGCAGACCGCGGCCAGGGCCTCGTCCCTTTCCGCGCCGGCGGGCTGCTCGCCCGCCGCGTCGATCAGCGTGTTGAGCTCCTTGTCCGGCTTCATGAAGCCGACGTTGAAGCCGGCCGTCTCCGGGTTCCACCACTTGGTGACCATGCCGGGGTCGGCGTACCCGGCGAACCACGACAGAGCGGCGTCGAACTCGGCGGGCGCCTTGCCGTACACCTTGCCCGCCCAGCTCGCCTCGTCCATCTGCTCGATCTTGACGGTGACGCCGGCCTGCTGGAGGTTCTGCTGGATCACCTGGGCGACGGCCGGGGCCGGCTCGGTGTTGAAGATGCTGAGCGTGAACGACAGGTTCTGCGCGCCCGCCTCCGCCAGCAGCTTCTTGGCCTCGTCCACGCTCTTGGCCGCCGACGGGAGCGCGGCCGGGTCGCAGGCGCCGGGCAGGCCGGCCGGGGTGATCGCGGTCGGCTTGCCCTTGCCGCCGAGCGCCACGTCGGCGATCTGCTGGGCGTCGAGCGCGATGTTGATCGCCTGGCGCACCTTCGGGTCGGCCACCTTCGAATTCGGCGCCTGGGTGTTGAGCATCAGGTAGTAGAAGTCGGTGGTGGCCTGGGTGACGACCTTGACGTCCTTCGCGCCGGCCAGCATCGTGCTGGAGTCGACATTGCCCAGCGTGGCCATGGCCGCGCCGCCGTTCTGCAGGGCCGCGATGCGGGCGGCCTCCTCGGGGGCGATCGTGATGTTCAGCGTGTCGGCCGCCGGCTTCTCCTTGGCCCAGTACTCGGCGTTCTTCTTGAACGTCCACGACACGTCCTGGCGGTGGTTCTCGACCACGTACGGGCCGGTGCCGAGCAACGTGGTGGCCGGGTCGACCGACTTGTCGTCGATCTCCTTCATCGGGAGGACCGCGGCGGGCACGTTCGCGAGGGCCGCGAGGAACGGCGTGTACGGCTCCGACAAGGTCACCTTGACGGTGCTGTCGCCGTCCTTGGTGACCGACTTGACCGGGCCGAGCTGGCCGCGCCACACCGACTTGGACGCCAGCAGCCGCTTCAGGCTGCCGACCACGTCATCGGCCGTCATCGCCCGGCCGTTGGAGAAGGTGACGCCCTGGCGCAGGTGGAAGACGTACTCGGTGGGCGTCGGGGTCTCCCACTTCTCGGCCAGCAGCGGCTGGACGCTGAAGTCGGGGCCGATCGTGACCAGCGTCTCGTACGACAGCGACAGCAGCTGCCAGGTGGTGGCGACGTCGGCGAGCTGCGGGTCGTACCCGGTCGCGGCGCCGCTGTCGATGTGCACCGCCAGGTTGAGCGTGCCCCCGGCGGGCAGCTTCTCATCGGCGACGGTGAGATATCCCGGGCTTTCCTGTGCGTCGGGCGTGGGGGCGGTGGTCGTTCCGGTGCTGGCGGCGCAGGCCGTGGCGAGCATGACGGCCGTGACACCGCAGGCCAGGCGTATCGGACGCATGGGCCTCTTCTCCTCTAGTGGCAGGAACGTGCGGCGGCGCTCGGCGGGACGTCGAGCGTGGGGTTGCGGTCGAAGAACCCGACCGGCTTGAGTACGAACCCGCAGGTGTCGACGGGCATGATCGGCCAGTCCTCGGTGCGGGGGAAATGCGTCAGGCCGAACGTGTGCCACAGCACGATGTCCTGCCCGTCGATATCGCGGTCCGCCCTGGTGTAGGCGGGCAGGCCCGCGCCGCCGGGATGCTGGTTGACCAGGTCGCCGGCGGGATAGCGCTCCTCGGGGTGGTATTGGGTGACCCACAGATGCTTGGTCGCGAACTCCGCCCTCCTGTGGATGGACGACCCCTCCGCGGCCATCAGCGTGGGCTTGCCCTCGGGGTGCAGGGCGTAGCCGACGGGGCGGCCGAGGCGGTTGCGTACGCCGGGGTTGACGACGTGCCAGGTGCGCTCGGCTTTGAGGTCGGCGTCGCGCCGGGCCTGTCGTTCGGTACGCAGCCGGGTCGCGGCGCGGCCGAACGCATGCCCTCCGAGCGGTATCGCCTCCACCTCGTCGACCGCGTTCGCCACACCGTCCACCGTCATGTCCAGCCGGGCGCTGAACAGGTGCTGGTGGTACGGCGCGGCCAGCCCCGGCGCGATCTCCGAGCTGTAGGGCGCGGCCCGGTCGTCGTAGGCGCCGGTGAAGACGATGCCGGTGGCCTTCACCTCGAGCTCGATGGTGCCGTCGAGGTAGAGGTACCAGTAGAAGCCGTAGTCGTAGTTGCCGACGGTGACGAAGAACGAGATCACCAGGCGGCGCTGGCGTCGGGTTTCCCGCGATCCGTTGGCCGGGTCGGTGTGCTTCCAGAGGACGCCGTAGTCCTCTTCGTGCATGCAGATGGCGTTCGTGATCACCTTGGGGACGCCGGCGCCGTCCGTGACGACGGCGTCGAAGTAGGTGATCTCGCCCAGGCAGTCGCAGCCGAGTTCGAGGGAGTTGGCGAGCTTGCCGAGCTGGTACTCGCCGGTGTCGAAGTAGTTCTGCCAGAACCTGATCGGGCTCGGGTCCCCGTACGGCACCACCATCTCGGCCACCGACGCCCGGTAGACGATCGGCCTGGTGCGGCCGCCGTCCTCGAAGCCGATCTGGTGCAGGGTCAGGCCCTCGCGCATGTCGTAGCCGAGGCGCAGGCTCCACTTCTCCCAGGTGATCAGCGGTCCGTCGACGGTGAAGCTCGGGCCGTCCGGCTGGGTGATGTGGATGGGCTTCTGCGTGGTGCGGTGCGGGCCGTGGTGGTAGTCGCCGGGCTCGTCCGGGATCGGCTGGGGGCCGGTGTCGACGATCTCGATGACCTCGCCCTTGATCAGGTCCACGTACGCGACCAGGCCGTCCACCGGGTGCGCCCACGGGAGGCTGTCCGGGGCCGGCATCAGGTGCGCCAGCACTCTGGCCACCCTGCGGCCCTCCTCCTCGGGGAGGCCGAAGTGCCCGGCGCTGAGCGCGGCCAGGTAGACGCTCGCGGGGTCGCCGATTCCCCGTGCGCGTAGTGCCCTCGCCCAACCGGCGTCCTCCTTGAGGACGTTCCTGACCAGGGCGTGCTCCTCGTCCAGCATGGGGACCTGGCCGTCGGTGAGCGGGTCGATCGGGCGGCGGGACTCGGCCTTGCCCTCGCTGATCGACACGATGACGTCCTCGGCCTGCTCGGTGGCCAGGTCGAGGAGGAACGCGCGGGCGCGGCGGTGGATGGGGCCTCCCGGCTGGTACGCCAGCACCTCGGCCTTCGGCGGCTCCTCCAGGCCGAGGTAGGCCACCCGCACCGTCTCGGTCAGCAGACCCTCCTCCATCAGGATCCGCCTGACCTCGTCGATCTCCTGCGCGGCGAGCGGGTCGAGAGGATGCGGCTGCTTGCCGATGGTCAGGTGCAACGTCTCCGCCCCTTTCTGCTGCCGGAACGTTCCGGCAATGTCGGGCTAACATAATTGCGATGGCCGGAGGAGACAAGACCTGGGCGCCAGGCGAAACACATCGTTTACCGCCGGAGGGTCCGCCCACCGGACGTGGACCGTCTACCTGAGGCGGTCCGCAACCAGTGGCGGACCGGGGGAGGCAGACCGGCCGGCAACCGGACGCGGACCGCGGGGAAGCGCGCCGCCGGGCCGGGAGGAGGTGCGCCGATGGGCCGCTACCATCGGGGCGTGCAAGCAGCAGACGAGCCGGTCACGATCCTCACCGTCGCCAGGGAGGCGGGGGTGTCCAAGACCACGGCCTCCGACGCGCTGCGCGGCTCCGGACGGGTGTCCGAGGCGACGCGCGCCGCGGTGGCGCAGGTCGCGGAGCGGCTCGGCTACGTGCCCAACGGCTCCGCCCGGCACCTGCGCAAGGCCAGCACCGGCACCATCGGACTGCACGTGCCCGAGGTGCTGACCAGGTCCTCGTACTACATGTCGTTCGTGTTCGGCGTGGTGGAGGCGGCGGCGCGGCACGACTACGACGTCACGCTGATCACCTCGGGTCAGCGCAGGTCACGGCCGCCGCGCGTCGACGGCCTGGTGCTCGGCGACCCGCTCGGGGGCGACCCTGTGGTGGAGAGCCTGATGGCGACGGGGTTGCCGACGGTCTCGTGCGAACGTTTCCCCGGCGACCGGCAGGCGGACGGGGTGGTGTGGTCGGAGCACGCGGCGATGTTGTCCCGGCTGCTCGACCACCTGCGCGAGTCAGGATCGGTCCGCCCGGCCCTGATCGTGGCGGGCGACGAGAGCGACTGGGCGGCCAGCGTGCACCGGGGCTACCTGGACTGGTGTGCCGCCAACGGGGTGGCGCCGCTGGTGCGGCGGGTGTCGTTCGACGCCACGGGCGACGAGGTCCGCTCCGCCACCCGCACCCTCCTGTCGTCGCCTGGTGCGGACGACGTGCCGCTGGACGCGCTGGTCTGCGCGCCGGCGGGGGCGGCGGCCGAGGTCGCGCCGTTGTTGCGGGAGGCCGGGGTGGACGTGCTGCTCGCGTCGTGCGTCGACAATGCCGGCACCCGCCAGGCCGACCCGCCGATCACGGCGATCGACCTGCGCCCCAAGGAGGCCGGGGCCAGTTGCGCCGAGCTGCTGTTCGAGCTGCTGTCGGGCGCGGCGCCGGTGGGGACGGAGCGCGTGCATCCCATAGAGCTGGCCGTCCGCACCTCGACCCGGCGCCGCGGGTAGCCCATCACAACACCGCCCGCCGGACGCGCGAGGGCCGCCCGGCGAGCGGCATTGCGTTGTCTCCGTGTTCAACCGGGGGTCCGGTGATCGGAGCGCTCCCGTTCGGGACGGTATCTGACAGCCCACAAGCGCACAAATACCGGGTCGGTGTCAACGCCCTTCCGCGCCGCCACCGAGCCACCTCAATGCGGAGTGACCAGCGGAAACGATCTCCCGGAGCCCGTACGAGGCCGGTGAAAGTTTCCACAGCCGTGGCCGAAAAGCCGAGATTGTCATCCGATGTGGCCGGTCTCGACGAGCCGCGGCCGCGCCGCCCCGGGACCAGATCGACACCGAGGCGGCGCTGCCCCGGGACCAGATCGACGCCGAGGCGGCGCTGCGCCGCACCCGCCGGCTGTTCACCAACCGCTTCGGCCGGTGTTCGAATCACTTCTCGCCTGGGTCGCCACGCACAACGCTCCGGGTGCCGGGCAGGCTGTCGGAGACGAACAGCTCGTCCAGCAGCTCCTGGACGCCGGCCACCAGGTCACCGCGCTGGTCCGCGCCCCGGCCAAGCTCATCCTCACCCACCCGAACCTGATCGTCATCGTCGGGCGGCTCTCCGACACAGCCACCGTCCGGCAGGCGGTCACGGGCGCGGACGCGGTGATCAGCGCGCTCGGCCCGACCCTGAAACGCTCGGCCACCGGCACCCCGCTGACTGACGGCACCCGCACCATCGTCCACGCCATGCGAACCGAGCAGGTGGCGCGCTTCATCGGCCTGGCCACGCCGTCGCTGGCCGACCCGCGCGATCAGCCGCACTGGAAGCACAAGGTGCTGCCCGTCATGGCCCGGCTGATGTTCCCGAACGCGCTGGCCGAACTGACGGGCATGACCGCGGCCGTCACCGGCTCCGGCCTCGACTACACCATCGCCCGCATCACCAACCCCACCGACAAACCCGCCACCGGCCGGATCCGCGCCGGGTTCCTCGGCCACGACAAGGTCGGCTCCGCGATGAGCCGCGCCGACATCGCCGCCTTCCTGGCCTCCCAGCTCACCGACCCCCGCTACCGGCGGGCCATGCCGGCCATCAGCAACTGACCGCGTGCGCCGGTCCTGACGGGCCGGCGCCGTCCCCGCCCGTAAGGAGCCAGCCTCCGTGGAACTCGGCATCCTGTCCCTGTCCGACCTGCAGACCGACCCCGCCACCGGCACGCTCCACGACCCCGCCCGGCGTACCCGCGAGATCGTCTCCTACGCCATCCCTTCCGACCCCTTTTTCTATTCTATAA
>NZ_VCKY01000223.1 GCF_005889735.1 Nonomuraea turkmeniaca | reverse complement strand
CACCACGCCCGCCCCCGACGACGCATCGGGTGCGCCGGATGCCGAGGCCGCCGACGATAGCGCCTCGACCACGGCGGCCACCGAGACCGCCGCCTCGACCGATGCCGGCGCCATCGCCGGCGACACCCCTTCCTCCGCCACCACGGCTGACCCGGCGGCGACGCCCGCCGCGAGCGGCGGCGGGCGGCGGGTCGGGCAGGTGACCCGGGCCCGCATCGCCGGCGCGCTGGCCGCCATGCTGGTGGCCGCCGTCGCGGCGACCGCCGTACTGCAGTGGTTCGCCGCCGCCCAGGCCGACGACGCGCGGGCCAAACTGGAGGCCGAGCGGGCGCTGCGCCTGGAGGTGTCCGGGGCGGCGAGCGCCTTCAGCAAGGCCCTGCTCAGCTATGACTACCGGGACCTCCAGACCACCCGAGCGACCCTCACCGCCCAGGCCACGGGCGACTTCCAGGCCACCTACGACACCGCGTTCGGCGGCGCCATGGCCCAGGTCATCGTGAAGCTCAAGGCAGTCTCGCAGGCCACCGTGCGGGAGGTGTACCTGGCCGACGTGGACGAGGCGACCGCGCACGCCATCGTCGTGGTCGACCAGCAGGTGAACACCTCGGAAGCGATCCGCTCGGTGAAGGATTCGCACCTTAAGATCGCTCTTGTGATGGAAAAGGGCACCTGGAAGGTCCACGACGTGACCGTGCTCGGCGCGGCCTCCGAGGACCAGTACAAACTCGACGCCGGCGACCCGAAGAAGAAGGACTGACCATCGACCCCGTCGCGATGGGCGGCCACCCGGACGAGGTGCGCGCGCCGGAAGAATGGCTCACCGACGTGGAGCGAGAGCGAGCGGACCGGTTCAGGTTCCCGGAGGACCGCGCCTGCTTCGTCGCCGCCCACCTCCTCGCCCGGCTCTGCGCCGCCGCCGCGCTCGGCGGTGACCCCGGCGAGCTGACGCTGCTGCAGCACTGCGACGTGCACGGACCCGGGCACGGCAGGCCGTACCTCGAACAAGCCCCCGAGCTGGGCCTCAGCTTCAGCCACACCCGCGGGTACGTGTGCGCCGCGGCCGGGCGCGGCAAGGTCGGCGTGGACGCCGAGCGCGTGCCGGCGGGCCCGCTGGACGAGATGCTGGCCGACCGGGTCCTCACTGCCCGCGAACGTGCGCTGATCACCGGGAACGACGACCTGATCAGGCACTGGACCCGCAAGGAGGCGCTGATCAAACGCGGCGAGCTGTCGCTCGACCGGCTCGGCGAGGGCGGCGACGACCTGGACGGCCGCCATCTGCTGGAATGGCGCGCCGAACCCGGCATCAGGGTGGCCGTCGTCGCGGACGCCCCGGTCAGGAGGCTGCCCATCCCGCGGATAGGCTGAAAGGCATGTTCTACCGCAAATCGGTCGAGGAGCGAATCGCCGACCGCATGGCCAAGCGCAAGCCGCTCGAGGAGGGCAAGACCTTCGAGCACGGGCCGGCCAAGTTCGTGTTCGTCTCCTTCGTCGTGCTGGTTGTCCTCATGCACGTCATCGGGATCGCGGTCGCCATGGAGTTCACCACCTGAGCCACGGCCGGGTCGAGGACGTGCGATAGATTGGAGATCATGAGCGCGCCTCGCTGGCTTTCACCCGCCGAACAGCGTGCCTGGCGCACGCATCTGGCGCTGCACCGACTGCTCATGCACCGGCTCGACCGCGAGTTGCAGGAGCACTCCCTCTCGTTGAACGACTACGAGATCCTCGTCAACCTGTCGGAGAGCCAAGGACGGCGCATGCGCATGAGCGACCTGGCGGAAGCGACGATCCAGTCGCGCAGCCGCCTGTCGCACCAGATCTCCCGCATGGAGGCCAAGGGCCTGGTGACCAGGGAGGACTGCCAGGACGACCGGCGGGGCACCTTCGCGGTGCTGACCGACGAGGGCTGGGAGACGATCCAGCGGGTGGCGGCGTTCCACGTGGCGAGCGTGCGCGAGCACTTCGTCGACCGGCTCACCGACGACCAGCTCAACGCGATCGAGGCGGCGTTCACGCCGATCGTCGAGCATCTCAAGAAGCTGCGCTGACACCCAACCGATATCCGCGACGGCTCACGGCGTTCCCAGGCGCTCGCTACGATCCGGGCATGCTCAGAAAGCTTCTGATCGTGGCCGTTCTCGCCCTGGCGCCGGCGTGTTCGTCGAGCGGCGGCGGGGCCGAGTTGCCCGCCGGACCGGACCTGATGAAGAAGGCCTCGGAGGCCATGAAGACGGTCAAGTCGGCCACCTTCTCGATCGCCACGGAGGGCAAGCCGAAGGTGCCCGTCAAGAAGGCCGACGGCCGGCTCACCGCCGCCGGTGACGCCGACGGGACGATCACGATCGACATCCTGGGCAGTCTGCAGGAGGTCACCTTCGCCCTCATCGGGGACACCGTGCACTTCAAGGGCCCGACGGGCGGCTTCCAGAAGATGACCAGGCAGCAGCTGGCGCAGTTCTACGACCCGTCGGTCATCCTCGAACCGACCAAGGGCATCGCGAGCCTGCTGTCCGCGGCCACGGACCCGAAGGTCGAGGGGGTGGAGGGCGGCTCGTACCGGGTCGCCACCACCTTCCCCGGCCAGGTGGTCGGGCAGATCGTCCCGGGCGTCACGCAGGGCGTGAACGGCAAGGTCTGGGTCGACCAGGCCACCAGCAGGCTCACCAAGGCCAGCCTGCCGCTGCAGGACGGCACGGTGACGGTGTCGTTCAGCGACTACGACGCGCCGGTCACGATCACGCCGCCCGCCGCCGGATGAGGTCCGCCCGCCGGGTCGCGCTCGGCGCGGGGGGCGCGGTGGTGCTGCTGGCCGCGCTCGACGCGTACGTGGTGGTGACCGTTCTCATCGACGTCGCCAGGGACGTGGGCGTTCCACTGAACCATCTGGAGCGGGCCACGCCGATCGTCACCGGCTTCCTGCTGGGGTACGTCGCGGCGATGCCGCTGCTCGGCCGGCTCTCCGACCGGTACGGGCGGCGGCCGCTCATCCACGCCTGCCTGGCCGCGTTCGCGATCGGATCGGTGCTGACGGCGCTGGCGGCGGGCGAGGTGATGGTGGTCGCGGGGCGTGCCGTGCAAGGGGTGGCCGGCGGGGCGCTGCTGCCGATCACGATGGCGCTCATCGGCGACCTGTGGGACGAGCACGAGCGGCCCCTGGCGTTGGGTGCGGTGGGGGCGGCTCAGGAGCTGGGGAGCGCGCTCGGGCCGCTGTACGGCGGGCTGCTGGCGCTGATCCCCAGCACCATGGTCGCGGGGGTGGAGCTGGGCGGCTGGCACGCCATCTTCTGGATCAACGTCCCCCTGGCCGCCCTGGCGGCGCTCGCGGTCCAGCTCACGGTGCCCGGCCGCGCCACCTCCCCCGGCACGACGCTATCGGAGGCTGATCCAGGCGATGCGCCGGGCGGTGCGCCGGGCGGTGCGCCAGGCGGTGCGCCAGGCGCGGCGGGTCACTCGGCGAGCGTGACCGGGCGGGTCGACGTCGTCGGGGGGGTGTTGCTGGCGTTGGCGCTCGCGCTGCTGGTCATCGGGCTCTACAACCCCGACCCGGCCAAGGCCGTCCTGCCGCCGTGGGGCCTGCCCGTGATCGCGGTGGGAGCCGCGGTGGCCGGGGTCTTCGTCTGGTGGGAGATCCGCTCCCCGGTCCGCCTGCTCGACCTGTCAGGCACCCGCAAGGGCCCGCTGCTGGCCACCCTGGGCGTGAGCTTCCTCGCCGGCGCCGCGCTCCTGGTCACCATGGTGTTCGTCCAGTTCACCGCCCAGACCCTGCTCGGCGAGGACGCCTTGGGCGCGGCGCTGGTGCTGGCCAGGTTCCTGGCCGCGCTGACCGTCGGCGCACTGCTCGGCGGCCTCCTGGCCCGCAGGCTGGGCGAGCGGGTGGTGGCGGTGGCGGGCATGGCGTTCGCGGCGATCGGCTACTGGCTGATGAGCCGCTGGCCGCTCGACCTGGCCGGCGCGGGTCTCGTCGTGGACGTCGACCTGGTCGTGGCCGGGCTGGGCCTGGGCGTGGTCATCGCCCCGGTCTCCTCCGCGGTGCTGCGGGTGAGCCCGGCGGCCCAGCACGGCGTGGCGTCGGCGGCGGTCGTGGTGGCCAGGATGATGGGCATGCTGATCGGCATCGCGGCCGTCTCGGCGTGGGGTTTCTACCGGTTCCAGTCGCTGACCGCGCATCTGGACACGCCGCTGCCGTTCGGCGTGGACCCGGAGACCTACCAGCGGCGGCTGGCCGACTACACCGCCAAGGTGCAGGCGGCGCTGCACACCGAATACACCGAGATGTTCCTCGTCACCGCGTTCATCTGCCTGCTCGGCGCGGCGGTGGCTCTGCTTATGCCCCGCCGCGCCGAGCACACTCACGCGATCTGAGCGGACGCCTACGGCGACAGGCGGTGGAGGTCGCGCGGGAACGCGGTCGTCTGGCGGATGTTGGCGGCGCCCGTCAGCCGCGCCGTCCACCGCTCCAGCCCCAGCGCGAACCCGCCGTGCGGCGGCATCCCGTACCGGAACGCCTGCAAATACCCCTCGTACGGCTCCACCGGCTCCCCTCGCTCACCCAGCGCCGCCAGGTAGTCCTCGTACGCATGCAGCCGTTGCCCGCCCGTCACCAGCTCCAGTCCCCGGAACAGCAGGTCGAAGCCGTTGGAGTGCCCGGGCCGCAAGGGGTCGGGGTGGGTGTAGAAGGGCCGCTTCGCCATCGGATACCCGGTGACGAACAGGAACTCCGACCCGTGCTCCCGCACCGCCCACTCCGACAACCACCGCTCCTGCGCCGGCGCCAGGTCGGGCTCGTCCGAGGAGGTCAGCCGCTGGGCCTCGGTGAAGTGGATGGCCGGGATCTCGGCGGGCACGGCGGGCAACGCGACCCCGAGCGACGAGACCGCGGAGGCGGCGCGGTGGCGTACCGACTCCAGCATGCCCGCCACCACGTCCCGGAGCACCGCCATGACGTCCCGGTGGTCGGCGACGAAGCCCAGCTCGGCGTCCAGGCTCGTGTACTGGGCGAGGTGCCGCACGGTGTCGTGCGGCTCGGCGCGGAAGACCGGCCCGACCTCGTACACCCGCTCGAACACCCCCACCATCGCCTGCTTGTAGAACTGCGGCGACTGCGCGAGGTAGGCGGGCCGCCCGAAGTAGTCGATGCCGAAGACGTTCGCGCCGGACTCGGTGGCCGAGGCGACGATCTTAGGTGTGTGGATCTCGATGAAGCCGAGCCGGTCGAGCGTCTCACGGAACCCGGCCACGCTCGCGGCCGAGATCTCCAGCGGCGCCCGCAGCAGCGGGTGGCGCAGCGCGACCGGCGCGTGGTCCAGGATGGTCGGCAGCGCCGCGGGCACCACCGGCCGGTAGAGGTCGAACGGCGGCGGCGCGCCAGGTTCGGCCAGCACCTCGATCTCCGGCTTGACCAGCTCGACGCCGCCCGGCGCCTGCGAGGCGGCGGCCACGGTGCCGGTGATCTGGACGACGTTCTCCTCGCCCGGCAGGTCGCCACCGGCGACCACCTGCGCCAGGCCGGTACGGTCCCTGACGACGAGGAAGGACACGGATTTCAGCTGCCGGCGGCGATGGACCCAGCCGGCGATCGTCACTCGTTGACCCGCGTGCTCGGCGAGCTCCGCGGTCATGACACGAGAGATCATTACAGCTCCTTCAAGAGGATGCGCATGATCCCTTGGAAGTGCGGGGGAGAAGGGTTACTCCCGGTGCCACCGCACTTTCACCGCCCCGCGGACGGCGGGGCGGCCTCGGCGACCCGATGACGGGGGTCAGACCGGCGGGGCATTTCCTCCCCGCACTCAGGAGTGTCTTCGCCCGCGGGGCGCGGGGCCGCCTTCGCAGCTGCCGGCGGCTCTCTGGACCCACGTGGGCCCGCGGCTACTCGTCTCCCTCGACGTTTGCCGTCGATCTTACGGTCACGCCCGAGCCACCGGCAAAACGATTACTTGTCCTTCTTGCCCCGCTTCTCGCGGATCTTCATCGTGACCTCGATCGGCGAGCCGGCGAAGCCGAACTCCTCCCGGATACGCCGCTCGACGAAGCGCCGGTAGGTGTCCTCCAGCCACCCGGAGGTGAACAGGACGAACTTGGGCGGCTCGACCGACGCCTGGGTGGCGAAGAGGATCTTCGGCTGCTTGCCGCCCCGGACCGGCGGCGGCGTCGCCTGCACCAGCTCGGTCAGGAACGCGTTGAGCCGGGCCGTCGGCACCCGCGTGGACCAGGAGTCGAGCGCCTTCTCCAGAGCCGGGACCAGCCGGTCCACGTGCCGCCCGGTCTTGGCGGAGATGTTGACCCGCAGCGCCCACGGCGTGCGGACGAGCTGCCGGTCGATCTCCTTCTCCAGGTAGTAGCGGCGGTCCTCGTCGACCAGGTCCCACTTGTTGAAGGCCACCACCATGGCTCGCCCCGAGTCGATGACCAGGCCGATGATGCGCAGGTCCTGCTCGGTGAGCGGCTCGCTGGCGTCGATCAGCACGATCGCCACCTCCGAGCGCTCCAGCGCGGCGCGGGTGCGCATGGCGGCGTAGAAGTCGGCGCCCTGCAACTCGCGGTCGCGCCGCCGGATGCCGGCCGTGTCGACGAAGCGCCAGGTGCGCCCGCCCAGCTCGATCAGCTCGTCCACGGGGTCGCGGGTGGTGCCGGCCATCGGGTCGACCAGCACGCGCTCCTCCCCCGCCAGCTTGTTGAGCAGCGAGGACTTGCCCACGTTGGGCTTGCCGAGCAGCGCCACCCTGGCCGGGCCGCGCTCGGCCCCGAAGGTGACCTGCGGCGTCTCGGGCAGCGCGTCGAGCACCACGTCGAGCAGGTCGCCGCTGGCGCGCCCGTGCAGCGCCGAGACGGGGTACGGCTCGCCGAGGCCGAGGGACCACAGCCCGGCGGCCTCCAGCTCCAGCTGCTGGTTGTCGACCTTGTTGGCGGCCAGGATGACCGGCTTGCCCGACTGGCGCAGGATCGAGCCCACGATCTCGTCGGCGTCGGTCGCGCCCACCGTGGCGTCGACCACGAACACGATCACGTCGGCCAGCTCGACCGCGACCTGGGCCTGCTCGGCGATGCGCAGGCTCATGCCGGTGGCGTCGGGGTCCCAGCCACCGGTGTCGACCACCGTGAAGCGGCGGCCGCGCCAGTTGGCGTCGTAGGTGACGCGGTCGCGGGTGACGCCCGGCACGTCTTCGACGACCGCCTCCCGGCGGCCGATGATGCGGTTGACCAGCGTGGACTTGCCGACGTTCGGCCGTCCTACGATGGCGACGACCGGCAGCGGCGTCGTATCCGCGTGCTCGGTGATCTCAAGGTCGTCGAGGTCAGCCTCGACCCAGTCCCCCGTTGTCACGAAATTTCATCCTTAATGTGAGTACCGCACCCGACAAGCGTCAGGTGCGCTCCTTGACCAATCTCAGCACCTCCGCGATCACTTCTTCGAGAGTGAGCGCGGTGGTGTCGAGCTCGACGGCGCCAGCCGCCATCGAGAGTGGGTCCGTCTTGCGTGTCGAGTCCAAGGTGTCACGCCTGGCCATGGCCTGCTGCTGCGCCTCCACCGTCGTGCCGGCCAGCTCGGCGCTGCGCCGCTGGGCGCGCGCTTCCGGGCTGGCCGTCAGGTAGACCTTGACGGCGGCGTCGGGGCAGACGACGCTGCCGATGTCGCGGCCCTCGACCACGATGTCGCCGGCGCCGATGATCTCCCGCTGCAGCGCGACCAGGCGTACTCGCACCTCGGGAACGGCGGCGACGGCGGAGACCGCGCCGGTCACCTCGGCCTCCCTGATCGGCCCGCCCACATCGACGCCGTCGACGTGGATCGCGGGGCCGTCGGGGTCGGTGCCGGAGACGATCCGCGGCTCGCCGCAGCGGGCCGCGATCGCAGCCGGGTCGGCCAGGTCGACGCCCTGCTGGAGCACCCACCAGGTCATCGCGCGGTACATGGCCCCGGTGTCGAGGTAACGCAGGCCCAGCGCGCGGGCGACCCCGCGCGAGACGCTCGACTTACCCGACCCCGAAGGGCCGTCCATGGCGACGACCAGACCGCCCACGGTCTCTCCCTCTTCACGTTTTCCGTCCAACTTGACGAGGGTACCGTCTCCGGCTCAGTCGACGATCCAGCTCCCGTGGAACCCGAGCGGCACACGGGCCGGCAGGTGCACGGTGGCGATGGGCTCGCCGGTGAAGTCCTGCGCGGACAGAATCACCAGGTCGGCCGCTCCCCTGGCCGGGTTGTTGACGTAGGAGAGCACGTAACCGTCGTCCTCGGCCGCGCCGGCGGCGACGAAGACCGGCTCTCCGACGTAGGCGCCCCGCCCGAACTGCCGGGACTCCTGCGTGCCGCGCTCCAGGTCGTGCTTGATGAGCGTGTTGTCGAACGCCTCGTCCGGCAGGTCCTCCAGCTCGGTGTCCGCCGGGTAGATCACGTCGGTCAGGTCGCGGGTGGCCGCGGTGTAGCCGTAGCGGTAGGCCCGGCCGGTGAGCCGCTCGTCCATGCGCGGGAACTCCTGCGCCCGGTCGTCCAGCCGCGTCCGGGCGACCTTGCCCGCGCCCGGGTCGATCCGCCACCGGTCGAGTGTGGGCGTGCCGCCCAGGTCGAGCCGCGCGTCCACGAACCGCTGGGGGTAGCTCACCAGGTCCACGACCACCTCGTCGCCGTCGTCGTAGGCGTTGAGCGTGTGGAACACCCAGCACGGATCCACGTCGACCCAGCGCACCTCACCCGTGACGCGGGACAGCAGGCCGACCCTGGCGCCGTGGGCGTCGTTCCACGCGTACGGCAGCGGCATGCCCTTCTCGGCGTGGGCCATGCTGAACGTGACCGGCAGGTCGTAGATCACGACGTACCGCTCGGTGAGCGCGAAGTCGTGCAGCATCGGCGCGTCGGCGATCGGGATGTCCCTGACCTGCGTCACCTTGCCCGTCGCGTCGATCACGATGTGCTGGTGGTGGTCCCAGCCGAAGAAGTACGCCATGGCGTGCAACTCGCCGGTGACCGGGTCGGCGTGGGTGTGGGCGGCGTACCCGCCGGGCAGGCCGCCGCCGAAGTCGCACGCGCCGATGGTGTCGAGCTCGTAGCTCAGCTCGTACGGCAGCGAACCGGCCTCGACGGTCGCGAATGTACGCCCGGCCAGCCCGATGACGTGCGTGTTGGCGGCGAAGTCCATGCCGCCGTGCGTGGGCCCCGGTCTGGGCTCCTCGCCCAGCCGCCGGGCGACGGCGGCGTTGCGGACCCAGCGGTTGCGGTACCACTCGGCACGGCCGTCGCGCAGCCGCACGCCGTGCACCATGCCCTCGCCGACGAACAGGTGGCTCGCGCTCGGGTCGTCAAGGCTGAGCGGGTTGGGGCCGTTGCGCAGGTAGCGGCCGTTGAGCTCGGCCGGGATGCGCCCGGTGACCTCGAGGTCGAAGGCCGTGATCTCCTCGGTGACCGGTGCGAAGCCGCCCCGGAAGGGTGTGGTGGTCATGATGCGCTCCAATCGTCGGGAGGAAGCAGATAAGGAGCCAGCACCGCGGAGCAGAGTGCCCGGCTGCGCTGTGCCGCGTCGGCCTCGTGAAAGAATCCCGAGATCTCCAGGCTCACGGCGCCGTGGACGGCCATCCACAGCAGGCCGGCGATCTCCTCGGCGGTGCCGCCGCGCAGCAGGCCGGCGTCCATGCAGTCCTGAACGGCGCGGACCAGTATGTCCAGGGTCCTGCGGGCGGCCGGCCCGGCCTCGCCGCCGGGCTTGAACCCGGGCATGGCGCCCATGAACATGACGCGGTAGTAATCCGGCTCGGCCAGCGCGTAGTCCCGGTAGGCGTCCAGGCCCGCGCGCAGGTCGGCCAGCGGGTCACCCTGGGTGGGCGCCGCGATCAGCCGGCGCTCGAACCGGCCGAACCCCTCCACCCAGAGCGCCTCGCCGAGCCCGTCCTTGCCGCCGAAGAGCGTGTAGATCACCTTCGTGGAGCAGCCGACCTCGCCGGCGATGCGCCGCACGGTCAGCGCAGCCGGCCCCTCGGTGACGAGCAGGCGCGTGGCGGCATCGAGAATGACCGCCCGGACAACGTCCTGCCCTTCTTGCTGCGCTCGCTGGTACGCGGTGATCGTCATGCGTGGTAACGCCGTTTCTTATCGGTAACACTGTTACCGCTCTTTCTACGTCACGCCCGCCCGCATGTCAACGGCGTACCGGAGGACTAAGGGCGTGCCTCCCGGAAAGTGACCTTGTGTGGCAGACGGAGCGCGGGTCACGGTCGTGGTGGCCAGCAAGGACAGGCTGCGGGCGCTGGCCCGTTCACTCCCCCTGCATCCGCGCCCGGTGATCCTCGTCGACAACGGCTCGACCGACGGGACGCCGGCGTTCGTCCGCAAGCACTTCCCCGACGTGCAGGTCGTCGAGGCGGGCACGAACCTGGGGGCGCCCGCGCGCAACGTCGGCGTGCGGCTGGCCGAGACCCCGTACGTGGCGTTCGCGGACGACGACTCCTGGTGGGCGCCCGGCGCGCTCGATCGGGCCGCGGACGTGCTGGACGCCCATCCGCGGCTGGCCGTCCTCGGGGCGCGCGTGCTGGTGGGGCCGGAGGAGCGGCTGGACCCGGTGTCGGAGCAGATGAGCAGCTCCCCGCTCGGCGTGGAGCCGGATCTGCCGGGGCCGAGCGTGCTGGGCTTCCTGGCGTGCGGGGTGGTGGTGCGCAGGAAGGCGTTCCTGGACGCGGGCGGATTCGATGACGTGATCTTCTTCTTCGGCGAGGAGGAGCGACTGGCCGTCGATCTGGCGGCGAGGGGGTGGGGGCTGGCGTACGTGGACGACGTCGTGGCGCACCACCATCCGTCGCCGTCGAGGGACCCGCGCGGCAGGCAGGTGCTGGCGGCGCGTAACGCCGTGCTGACCGCCGTGCTGCGTCGGCCGTGGCGCGTGGTCGCCCGGCGCTCCTTCGACGCGCTGCGCGGCGGCCCCGCCGGCTGGGAGGGGCTGCGTACGGCGGTGCGGCGGTTCCCGCGCGCGCTGGCCGCACGACGCGAACTCCCCCTCGCGGTGGAACGGGCCCGCCGCCGGCTGGAACGGGCCGATGGGTGATCAGCGGGTCGGACGAGCTGACCGCGTATCACCAGCGCGTCGTGGAGCCCGGACGAGCCTGCCAGGCGCCACGTGGGGCTGCGTAACGTGCTGTGGTTCACCGTCGCAGGCCGGCTCCCGATCCCGCCGTTACGTCTCGTGCACGAGGGGCAGCAGGCGTCTATGAGTACTGCACCGAATCCGATCGACCTGCAGAAACACCTGAGCGGCGTGGACTATCCCGCCAGTAAGGACGATCTGGTCAAGGCCGCGCGCGACCACGGCGCCGGCGACGACATCGTCAAGGCCCTGGAGGCCATGCCGGACCGCGAGTACGACGGCCCGAACGCCGTCAGCCAGGCGGTCACCAAGAGGTGACACGAGGGCGCGGCGGGCGAGATTCACCGGCTCGTCCGCCGCGCTGTCACCGCCCGCCACCCCTGCACCCTGGGCCCGGTGCCCGACGCCCCGCCGGACGCCCGCCGCGTCATTCGGCTCACTTGAGCCCGGCGGTCAACGCGAACACCCAGACCGGCACCAGACCCCGCTTGAGCAGCTTGAACGTCACCATCGGGCTGCTGGTCACCGTCTCCTTGTACACGACGGCCGCCCGCCCCGTCAGACGCGCCCGCCGCGGGCTGTCGTCCGGCCGGGTGAACTGGATGGCCGCGTCCTTCCTCCCCAGGCTGACGGGCTGGTGTATGTACCCGAACCGGAACGGCTTGGGCGTCCTGCCCCGAAGCGTGGCGGCCAGCGAGTCGGCCGCGTGCAGCCCGGTCGGGATGCCGCCCTGGCAGGTGCCGTGCAGCACCCCGAACGGCTGGCTGACCGCGGCGGCGTCGCCCACGGCGTACACGTCGGGGTGGGACACCGACCGCAGCGCGGAGTCCACGACGATCCTGCCGCGGGAGTCGACCGTGAGCCCCGATCGGCCAGCCACGGGCAGGCCCTTGGTTCCCGTGGTCCAGAGCGTCGCGTCGGACTCGATCAGCTCACCGCCGGTCAGCTCCACCGCGTCCGGCAGGACCTTGGTGATGTCCGCCCCGGACCGCACCTCGACACCGAGCCGCGCCAGCGTGGCGTCCAGGTAGGCCCGCGCCCCGGGACCCATCATGGCGCCAGGCCTGCCCCTGGTGACGAGGACGACGTGCAGGTGCGGGCGGTTCTCGGCCAGCTCGGCCGCCGACTCGACGCCGGTCAGCCCGCCCCCGGCCACGACCACGGTGCCGCTCATGAGCCCGTCGAGCCGCTCGGAGAGCCGCACGGCGCTCTGGTAGTCGTCGTACGTGTACGCGTGATCGGCCACGCCCGGCACCGAGTCGTCGGTCGCGGTGCCGAGCGCGTAGATCAGCTTGTCGTAGCCGAGCACGCGCCCGCCGTCGAGCCGCACCTCGTGCCGCCCGGCGTCCAGCGCGACCACGCGGCCCTGGACGAACTCGACGCCGGTGCCCGCGAGCACCTCCTCCAGCGCGTGGTCCGCCAGTGTCTCCCCGGCCGCCGTCTGATGCAGCCGGAGCCGCTCGGTGAACCGCGGCGAGGCGTTCACCAGCCTGACCTTGCCACCGATGCGGCGCGTCCTGACGGCGACTCTGATGGCCGCAGCGATCCCGGTGTAGCCGCCGCCGAGTACGAGAATGTCGGTCACTTTCCTTACCTCCTCGATTCAACCCAGAGGACGTATCGAGGAAGCGCCGATGTGACATCGGCTCAGCACACCCCGGCGAACCCGCAGCCGAGCCGGCCCGCGGACATGTCACTCACCGGCCGAAGCCCTGGTCGCGAGCGGATGCCCCCACTCGTGGGGTGAATCGTGACGCGCGAGCGGATGCCACCTTTGCCGGGGCACAAGCGGTGAGGGCAGTGGCTCAGGGAACCTGCCAGCCGCGTTCGCGCAGCGCGTCGGCGAGGGGGGTGACGGCGTCGGGCTGCACGGACAGCTCCGCGATACCCAGCGGAAGCCCGGGAGCGTGCTCCAGGCGCACGTCCTCGACGTTGACCCCCACCTCGTCGCACACCTGGAACAGGCGGGCGAGCTGGCCGGGCCGGTCGCCGATGACGACCTGGACGACGGCGTACGAGGAGGCCGGGCCGCCGTGCTTGCCGGGGATGCGGTCGTGGCCGACCACGCCGCGCTTGAGGAGCTGGGTCAGCTCCCCGGTGGCGGTGCCGTCGCCCTCGGCCAGGGCACGCAGCGCGGTCGCGGCCTCGGCAAGGTCGCGCGCGACGGCTTCGAGGACCTCGGCGACCGGGGTGGCGTTGCCGGACAGGATGCCGAGCCACAGCCCAGGGTCGCTGCCGGCGATCCTGGTGACGTCGCGTACGCCCTGCCCGGCCAGCCCGAGCGCGACATCCGTGGCGTCGGCCAGGCGCGCGGCCACCGCGGAGGCGGTCACGTGCGGCGCATGAGAGACGACGGCCACCGCGCGGTCGTGGTCCTCGGCGTTCACCTCGACCGGTTTGGCCCCGCACAGCTCGACCAGCCGCAGGACGGCCGCTTTCGCGTCCGGGTGGGCCTCCTCCGTGGGGCAGAGCGCCCACGGGCGGCCCAGGAACAGGTCGTCCCGCGCGGCGCCAGGGCCGGACTTCTCGCGACCGGCCAGCGGGTGAGAGGCGACGTAGGTCCCCAGATCACAACCGAGCTGCTGGGCCCGGTTGATGGGCTCGGCTTTGACGCTGGCGACGTCGGTGTAGAACCTGGCCACGCCGTGCTGCTGCAACTCCAGCAGCTCGGACGCCACGTGGGCCGGGGGCACCGCGATGAGCGCCAGGTCCACCTTCTCCTGGGCGTCCCACTCCTCGCCCGCGCCGAGCTCCCGTGCCAGCCGTACGGCTCCCTGGTCGCGGTCGGCGAGCAGGACGCGTACGTCGCGCTTACGCAGCGCCAGCGCCGCGGAGGTGCCGATGAGACCGGTGCCGACGACGAGCACGGTACGAAGTTCCATCTCGGTGTCCTGATTTGTCGGGCCGTTAGGTGAGGTGAGTGTCTCTGGTGGTGCTTGTCAGCCGCTTACTGCGCGATGTCCTGCCGGAGCGCCACGGCGCCGCGCAGGTAGACATGCTGGATCTCGGCCCGGGGACGATCGGTCTCGACGTGGGCCATCAGGCGCACCACGCGCGGCAGCGCATCCGGCACGTCGATCTCGGTGCAGCAGATCAGCGGCACCTCGTGGAAGCCCAGCTTCCGCGCCGCCAGCGCGGGGAACTCGGCCGTCAGGTCGGGCGTGGCCGTGAACAGCACGCTGATCACGTCGTCCGTGGTCAGCTGGTTGCGCTCCATGATCGCGCTGACCAGCTCCGTCGTACCCGCGACGATCGAGTCACGATCATTGGCGTCGACCTGAATCGCTCCGCGGATCGCCCGCACCATCTGGTTCGTCCCCTTCTCATAGCGGGAGAGCCCGTGCGGAGAATCGCACGGGCTCCTGCGTTCCGGCCAGATTACAGCTTTACGGCTGCGTACAGTTCGCCGACCTCTTTCAAGGACAGCCCGCGTACGGTCCCGGGCTTGGTACGGCCCAGCTTCACCGGGCCGAACTCGATCCTGGCCAGGTCGATCACCCGGTGCCCGGCCTCCTCCAGCATGCGCCGGACGACGTGCTTGCGACCTTCGTGCAGCACGATCTCGACCAGCGCCTGCTGGCCGTGCTCCTGCACGATGCTGAAGTCGTCGGCCCTGGCGAGGCCGTCCTCCAGCTCGATGCCCTGCTTGAGCCGGCGCCCCAGGTCCCTGGGGATCGGCCCGGGCACCTTGGCCCAGTACTTCTTCTGCACGCCGTAGCTGGGGTGCGTCAACCGGTTGGCCAGCTCGCCGTCGTTGGTGAGCAGCAGCAGGCCCTCGGTCTCGGTGTCGAGCCTGCCCACGTGGAACAACCGCGGAGCCAGCTCCTGTACGAAGTCCGCCAGGCACGGGCGGCCCTGCGGGTCGACCATGGTGGACACGACCCCGATGGGCTTGTTCAGGGCGTAGTAGACCAGGTCGGGCGCGGTCGGGATGCGCTTGCCGTCCACGTGGATGACCTGGGTCGCGGGGTCGACCTTGGCGCCGAACCGGCGTACGACCTGGCCGTTCACGGTGACGCGGCCCTCGCCGATCATCTCTTCGCACGCCCTGCGGCTGGCCACGCCCGCCTGCGCGAGCACCTTCTGCAGGCGTACGCCGTTCGGCACCTCGGTGGTGTCGCGCTCGTCGGTGTAGCCCTCGGGGTAGAAGTTACGGTCGCGGAGGGGCTGGCGGGCCGCCTTGATCCGGTCCCGCTGCGGGCTGCCGACGGTCTGCACGTCGTCGCGCCTGGGGGCGCGTCCGCCGCCGGTGCGGGTGTCGCGGGCGGGACGGGCATCGCCGTCCCGCCTGCCGAAGCGGGCACGGGTCGAGGACTCGGCCCGGGGGGCGACATCCCCGGCCGGGCCGCGCGACGTACGCTCGGCTCCCCTGCCGTCGCGTCCGCCGTAGCCGCCTTCCCTGCTGTCGCGTCCGCGGTAGTCGGCGTCCCTGCGTCCGCTGTAGTCGGTCGCCCTGCCGCGCCCGGTGCGGTCCGTCTCCCTGCGACCGCTGCGGTCGGCGCGGAACCCGCCCCGATCGGCGCCGCGCTCGTCACGACGGTCGCCACCGAAGCCGCCACGGTCATCACGCCGCTGGCCACCGAAGCCACCGCGACCGTCACGACGGTCGCCACCGAAGCCGCCACGGTCATCACGCCGCTGGGCACCGAAGCCACCGCGACCGTCACGACGGTCGCCACTGTAGCCACCACGCTCGTCACGACGCTGGGCACCATAGCCACCACGGTCATCACGACGCTGGCCACCGAAGCCACCACGGTCATCACGACGCTGGGCACCGAAGCCACCACGACCGTCACGACGGTCGCCACTGTAGCCACCACGCTCGTCACGACGCTGGGCACCATAGCCACCACGGTCATCACGACGCTGGCCACCGGAGCCGCCACGCTCGTCGCCGCGGCGGTCGGAGCGGTAACCATCCCGGTCGCCGCGGGGACGCTCGTAGCGGTCGCCGCCCGAACTCCGGTCGTCTCGATCTCCGCGAGGCCACGAGTCGCGGTCACCGCGGGAGGTGTTGCGACCCTCACGGTCGTCACGTGCGGGTCGATCGTCACGCGGGTATCGGTCCTCGCGCTCGCCGGCCCGGCCGTACCGGGCCCGGCTTCCGGACCGGTCGGCGCGGAGGGAGTCGCGAGAGGGCTGGGCGTCGCTCACGGAGTCGCGGCCGTACCCACGGCCGCGGTCGTCACGTCGAGCGCCGCCACGGGAGTCGTCACGAGAACCGCTCCGGAAGTCGTCACGGTCGGAGCGGAAGGCGGGACGTCCGTCGCGGCCGGCACTACGGCCCGAGCCGCCGGTACGTCCACGACCGCGTCCATCACCGGACGGGGTGCTTCGCCTGTTGATCACTTTGTTGTCTCCTCGAGATTTTCCACGTCGTCGGGGAGGAAGGGAGCGAGCTCGGGGAGCTCGCTGAGATCCCGCAGTCCCAGACGTTCAAGGAAGTATGTGCTTGTCCGGTAGAGCACTGCCTGGCTCTCCGGGTCGGTGCCGGCCTCTTCGACCAGCCCCCTGGCGACGAGCGTCCGCATGACCCCGTCGCTGTTGACGCCACGCACGGCGGCGACGCGGGCCCGGCTCACCGGTTGCCGGTAGGCCACGACCGCAAGTGTTTCGAGCGCGGCCTGGGTCAACCGCGTCTGCTGGCCGTCGCGTACGAACCGCTCGACCAGCGGCGCGCAGTCGGCACGTGTGTAGAACCGCCAGCCGCCCGCGACTTCTCTCAGATCAAAACCCCGTCCGACAGCGGTATATTCCGCCGCCAGCCCCCGCAAGGCTGTGGACACCTCATGGGTGGGCCGCTCCAGCACCTGTGCCAGGGTCACCTCGGCGACAGGCTCGTCAACAACGAGCAGGATAGCCTCCAACGCCGCCTCGAGCGTCGGCCCCCCAGCGCTACCCTGCTCCGCCTCCGTATCGTCGTCCTCCGACCCCCTGGTCACGTCATCCTCTGACGTCCCCGTCACGTCGAAGCCGGCGTCCTCACCGGCACTGCCGTCCCCGGCCGCACGCGTTGCGCCGAACTCCAGCCCCCCATGTCCCGCCGACCCGGCGCCCGAAGTCGCCGCCTCCGGGGTCGCAGCCGGAGAGCCGGCCGCTTCGGGAGCCGTGTCCGAAGACCCCGCCGCCAGGCCCGCGGCCGGAGAGTCGCCCCCGGGCTCGACGTCCTGACCGGCATCCAGGTCCTCGGCCACACGCGTTGCGCCGAACTCCACACCACCGCGCCCCGCCGGCCCGGCGCCCGAAGACGCCGCCTCCCGGGCCGCGGCCGAAGGGCTGGCCGCCGGGTCGGAGGCCGGCGAGCCCACGTCCGGCGAGCCCACGTCCGGCGAGCCCACGTCCGGCGCGTCGTCCGACGCCGCGTCGGCCTCAGCGGCCGGCGTGTCCTCCACCGTGTCATCGCCCGGAGTCCGCGGTGACGGCTGGACGAGGGAGCCCGGCAAGGTCATCCAGGCGGGGAGTGGAGG
>NZ_VCKY01000222.1 GCF_005889735.1 Nonomuraea turkmeniaca | reverse complement strand
AGCATGCGCTTGAGGGAGACGCGGTGGGCGCCGGGGACGGCGGGGTTGGGCGTGGTGGGCAGGATGTACGCCACGCCGGTCAGCCCGGCCTCGGGCACGTGCAGGTCGACGACGTCCAGCGGGGTGAAGCCGAACAGCTCGTGGGCGTGCCCGGCCAGCGCGTGGCGCCGCTGCGCGGGCGAGGCGTGCCTGACCTGCCAGGGCGGGGCGTCCAGGGTGGTGCGCCGCCCGTTGACGGTCACCTCGAATGGCAGCAGCGCCCCGTACAGGGCGGCCAGCTCGGTGATCGTGCGTTCGGTCACCCATTCCGCGGCGTCATGGCGTGCCCGCAGGGTGACGGTGGTGCCGGGCTCGTCCCGCTCCCGATCGGCCCGCTCGACGCTGTAGCGGCCGTCGGACCGGCCGGTCCACAACACGGTGCCGCCGCCACGCGCCGACCTGGTCTCGACGCTGATCTCGTCGGCCACGAGGAACCCCGACAGCAGGCCGATGCCGAACTGGCCGAGGAACTCGTGGCGGGAGAAGCCCAGCTCGTCCCGCTTGGAGGAGCGGCCGATGGTGGCCAGCAGCGTGTGGACCTCGTCCTCGGTCAGGCCGATGCCGGTGTCGCGGACACTGATCAGTCCGCCCGCGCCGTCGGTGGACACGTCGATGGCCACCGTGGCGGGCGAGCGAGCTCCGTCGCGCTCGCCCGCCCGGCGGGCCGTGATCGCGTCCGTCGCGTTCTGCAGGAGCTCGCGGACATAGACCCGCGGGCTCGAGTACAGATGGCGGCTGAGCAGGTCGACCACGCCGCGCAGGTCGACTCGAAAGGCGTTTTCCACCCGCGACACCTTAGATCACATAGCTGACATTTCGCCGTGAAATTATCGGGCGGCCTCCCGGACGTCGGGCAGGGTTTCGCGGAGCGCCGCAGCATCGGTGAATTGCACGCCGCGCATGCCCGCGCGTTCGGCGCCCTCGACGTTCTCCAAGCGGTCGTCAATGAAGACGATCTCCGAGGGGGCGGCGCCGAGCGCGCGGGCCATCTCGTCGAAGATCCCCCTGTCCGGCTTGACCAGGCCCATCCTGCCGCTGTAGAAGCGGTGACCGATGGCGGCGATCCAGGGCAGCTCGTCCAGGCCGTCGCTGATGCAGACGGGCGCGTTGGACAGCAGCGCGACGTCGCGGCCGGCCTCGATGAGGTCACCGAGCAGGGCGACCGTCCCCTCGTCGGGGTGGGCCCAGCTGGCCACGTCCATGGCGACGAGGCGCGCGACCTCGGCGTGCGTGACGGCCCTGCCGAGCACCGCCGCCCAGTAGGCGTGCGGGGACAGGCCGCGGTCGAAGTCGAGGCGATGCTCCCAATAGCCCTGCTTGAACGCCTCGGGATCGGCGTCCACCGCCCGCGCCATGGCCACGGCGTCGGACTCGGGCTGGGGCAGCGACAGGACGCCGCCGTAGTCGAAGACAATCCACGTCATGCCAAGAATGGTCGCAGATGCGGGTCCAGCGCCGGGCAGGCCAGATACTTCTCGGCGGTGTGGAAGTCGATCCAGTCGAGGTTGACCAGCTCCTCGACGTCCACCCCGGCGAAGCTGCCGCACAGCTCCGGCGGGATGGCGGCGATGTCGTCCTTGTCGGCGATGTTCACCCAGCGCCGCACGCCGGACGGGCGCTCCCCGCGGCCGTTCATGGGGGCGGGCAGCAGGCGCTCGAAGACGACGTTGCGCATGCCGAGCGGGCTGCCGAGGGTGATCAGGAGGTCGACCCGCAGGTCGGGGTTGGCCCAGAGGGCCTCGTACGTGACGACGCTGCCGAGCGAGTGCGCGATGACCACCTTCGGCCGGTTCCTGCGGATGGTCTCGGCCACGACCTGCCGGCACTTCTCGCGTTTGGCCTGGTCGGTGAGGTACGCCGCCACCTCCGGCGCGAACAGCTGAGCGAACGCCGCCGACCTGCCGTCGAGCTTGGTGAGCAGCCAGCCGGTGAACGACTTGAGCGCGCCGGTGACGTGCTCCCCCATGCCCAGGTGCTTCGCCCACTCCAGGAGGATCTGCTGGGCGGGGGCCTCCATGGCGGCGAGCGAGCGCGGGGCGTCCTTGCCGTCGTGCAGGTGGTGGGAGAAGTACGCGATCTCGCTGAAGTACGTCCCCGCCTCGCCGCCGAGCGCGGCGTGCAGGTAGCGGTCCCATTTGAGGCGCATGGCCCGCGCCGCCCCCTCCGCGGAGCGGCCGGCCTCCAGGTAGTAGTTGTACTTGCCGATGCCGTGCACGCCGACGATGGCCGCCACCTTGCCTCCCTCACCCACGCTCTTCTGGGCCGATGCTGGCATACGCCGCTTGCATCCGGCCGTCAAGCACGAGGGCGTAGGGGAAAATGCCGTTGCGTGCGGCATATGACGCACAGATACGGTGATGCTCACCTACATAGGGCTTTATTGCTGAACAGGAGCCTCACGCATGTCCCGCCCGCTGGTCGTCAACGACTCGGTCGTCATCCCCGACGCCGAGCTCGTCTGGCGTTTCTCCCGTTCGTCAGGCCCGGGCGGCCAGGGCGTCAACACCACCGACAGCCG
Organism: Nonomuraea turkmeniaca; assembly: GCF_005889735.1. GTDB lineage: Bacteria > Actinomycetota > Actinomycetes > Streptosporangiales > Streptosporangiaceae > Nonomuraea > Nonomuraea turkmeniaca. The sequence goes on along the minus strand of NZ_VCKY01000222.1, from coordinate 15,094 downwards.
CGTGGAGCTGACCTTTGACGTCGCCGCGAGCACGGCCCTGCCGCCCCCGCTGAAGGCCCGGGCGGTCGACCGGCTGGGCTCCGGCACGATCACGATCGCCGCCTCGGAGTACCGTTCACAGCTCAGGAACCGGGAGGCGGCCTTGCATCGCCTGGCGCAGCGGCTGCGCGAGGCCATCGCCCCGCCGCCCAAGCGCCGCCGCCCGACCAAGCCCAGCCGCGGCGCCGTCGAGCGCCGTATCGCCACCAAGAAACACCGCTCCGACGTCAAACGCCTGCGCCGCGACCCCTAGGTGGAAGAACGCGTGCGGGGGCCGGATCAGAGGAGGAGCGCCGGCTCCATGACCTTGGCCGGGCACAATTGGGCGATCACGGCGCGGACCTGGCCGCGCAGGGCGGGATCGGTGAGGTGTCCGTCCTCGTCGAAGTGCGGGCAGGCAGGCGAGATCACCAGTTCGGCGCCCATCACGACGGCCCCGCCCGCCTGGAGCCGCTTGTACAACTCCGCCTGGGCCCACATGGCCCCGCAGGCTCGCGCGCTCGCGCTCATCACCGCCACATGTTTGCCGGTCAGCGCGTCCCCGGCGGACATCCAGTCGAGGGTGTGGATCAGCTCGGCCGGCAGCAGGCTGTGCTCGGGAGCGGTCATGAGCACCGCATCGGAGGCGGCGAGCAGCCCGAGCAACTCGCGGACGGGCGCGGGCGCCGGCCCGGCCGCGTACGGCGGCATCTCGCCTAGTCCCGGCCACACCTGGAATCCGACGCCCTCGGGCAGCTCGCCGCCCGCCGCTTCCAGCAATCTATTGATAAATGACCCCTCGTGGAGGCCGGCGGCGATCCCGATGATTTTCACCCTCTGCTCCCAAGGGGTTCCGGTGTTACCGGGAAACCTGCCCGATGCCGTGGATGTCCAAGACCATCTCCAGGTCAAGAACGGTACGACTGCTCGCCGCCGGGGCCTCTGGGACGACAGACGACGAGCGCGAGCCGAGGGAGCCGAAGTCGCGCACGCCGAGGCCGGCGCCCCATCGGGTCCTGGTCTCCAGCGTGGCCGCCGGCCGGCGCTACGGCCTTACGGGTCTCACCGGGCCGCGGCGGCGCGAGCCCTGCGCTCCTCCCGGCGCTCGACGAACCTGGCGGCCGTCGTCTCGGCCCTGGCCAGGAACGCGGCCAGCTCCTCCCGCGCCTTCTCGCCCTCGGGGCCCAGGTCGCTCTTGTCGAACACCGACCACTGCCGCAGCACCGGCATGAGCACGTCGTCGAGGTGGAGGCGCAGGTCGTAGATGCCCTCGTTCGCGATGATCATGGCCTTGCGGGCGAAGCCGTTGATGTTCGAGCCCGGCATCTGGAAGGTGGTGACGACGTCGGTCACCGCACGCATGGTCTGGCTCGGGTCCAGGTCGAAGGCCGCCTTGAGCAGGTTGCGGTAGAAGAGCATGTGCAGGTTCTCGTCGGCGGCGATCCTGGCGAGCAGCCGCTCGCAGCCCTCGTCGCCGGAGGCCCGGCCGGTGTTGCGGTGCGCGATGCGGGTGGCCAGCTCTTGGAAGGAGACGTACGCGAGCTGCTGCAACATGGTGCCGTAGTCGGTGATGAAGCCGTTCTCCATGTGGTGCATGCGGGCCCGCTCCAGCGCCACGGGATCGACGGCGCGGGTGACGGTCAGGTAGTCGCGGATGGCCGTGCCGTGCCGGTCCTCCTCCGCCGTCCACCGGTGCACCCACGTGCCCCACGCGCCGTCACGGCCGAACGTGGTGGCGATCTCATGGTGATAGCTGGGGAGGTTGTCCTCCGTCAGGAGGTTCACGATGAGCGACACGCGGGCCGCCTCGGGGATCTTCGAGTCGCTCTCCTGCCACGCCTCGCCCCCGTAGATGCCGTCGAAGTCGCGGCCTTCGCTCCACGGGACGTACTCGTGCGGGAACCACTCCTTGGCCATCGTGTGATGGCGGTCGAGCTCTCCGGCGACCACGGGCTCGAGCTCGTGCAGCAGCTCTGTCTGAGTCATCGCCATAAAAGATCTTCTCCTTCAGGTTACGGTACCGTAAGTTAGGTTACCCGAAGGGCATGCCGAGCGATTAACGGCATCCGTCCCGATTTAGCAGCCGATCGAGCTTGATGCCCAGATCGAGCATCTCGGAGCGGACGGAGCCGAACTCGTGGGCGATCTCGGCCCGCACGGCCGCGAACCCTTCCAGCATGTCGAGCCGGAGATCCCCGTCCTCGTCGCCACTCTCCCCCGGGCCCGCGTTCACCGCCCGCCGCACGCCCTCGACCTCGGTCTGCACGGCGGCGACGTCCTCCCCGAGCTCGGCGCGGGCGGCGGCCAGCTCGGTGCGGAGTGCGGCGATCTCGGCCCGGAGGTGCCTGGTCCTGTCGTCGACCTCACGCAGCAGGTCCACGTACCGGACCGGCGCAGCCTCCTCGAGAACCTCCGCCTGTACGTCCACACACGCCTACTTTCCCCTGTTTCCGTCACCACGCGGTGGCAATCAGTAGCGATGGTAACCAGGGGCCGTCTGTGGCGTGCGCGGTTTTACCCACTGGAGGCTCACGTGCCGCGCAGAGGGACCCTGGAGCGGTTTTTCTACACCCGGTCTTCGATCTCCCACAGGTGGTCGATGACGTGCCAGGCGATGCGCCGGATGGCGTACCGGGGCGGCCACTTGGCCGTCTGGGGAGGGGTCCAGGGCTGGGAGAGGACGTCGGCGAGATCGGCACGCATGGCGTCGCGGTCGGCGACCGACGTGAAGGGCTTGTGGCGGACGTCGATCATGCGGGCGTAGCCGCGCTCGGACTCCACCACGTGATCCACGATCTTGCTGCGGTCCCGCCCGCCGCCGCGCGGGCCCTTGCGGAGCTCCTCGGGGGAGGCCTCGGCGACCTCGTCGAAGAGGTCCCAGGCGGCGCGCACCAGTGCGACACCGCGCGCGGCCTCCTCGGCGGCGAGCGGCTCCTCGCCCTTGGCGATCCGGCACCAGCCGGGCCAGTCGAGCGAGCAGGCGAACACCTTCTTCGGGCCGAGCTCCAGGTAGATGCGGGTCATGACCACCCAGCCTCGCAGGTATACGTGTCAGGTACGGTCAGGTTCCGCGACCCCCGGCTGTCTTGCCACCGGAACCGCACCAGGCGTGGTCCGCCACGCGAGCTCCTGGCCCTCGGGCTCAAGCCGTTGATATGAGGTCGATGAGGTCGGCCACCGAGTCGACCACCAGGGAGGGCCGGTAGGGGAAGCGGTCGATCTCGTGGCGCTGGGTGACGCCGGTGAGGACGAGGATGGTGTACAGCCCGGCCTCCATGCCGGAGACGATGTCGGTGTCCATGCGGTCGCCGATCATCGCGGTGGCCTCGCTGTGGGCCTCGATGTCGTTGAGCGCGCTGCGCATCATGCGGGGGTTGGGCTTGCCGACGAAGTAGGGGGCGACGCCGGTGGCCTTGGTGATGAGGGCGGCCACGGCGCCGCAGGCCGGCAGGGAACCCTCGGTGGAGGGGCCGATGGGGTCGGGGTTGGTGGCGATGAAGCGGGCGCCGCCCTCGATGAGGCGGATGGCCCGGGTGATCTGGGTGAAGCTGTAGGTCCGGGTCTCGCCGAGCACCACGTAGTCGGGGTCGAGGTCGGTGAGGATGTAGCCGACCTCGTGCAGGGCCGTGGTCAGCCCGGCCTCGCCGATCACGTACGCGGACCCGCCCGGCCGCTGGTCGTCGAGGAACTGGGCGGTGGCCAGCGCGGAGGTCCAGATGGACTGGGCGGGCACCTCCAGGCCGGCGCCGGCCAGGCGCACCGACAGATCGCGCTGGGTGTAGATCGAGTTGTTGGTGAGGACCCGGAACTTCTTGCCGGATTCGCTGAGCCGTTTGATGAATTCGTCCGCGCCGGGAATCGGCCGTCCCTCGTGGACGAGGACGCCGTCCATGTCGGACAACCAGGAGTCGATCCGCTTACGCTGAGTCACCCGGCCATCGTACCGAGCGCGCCTTGTCGACTTCCGTGCTGGTAGGTGAACAATGTTCCTCATGTCGTTCACTGAAGCCGCGCTGGACATGCGGGACGAGCTCGTCCGCCTCAGGCACTCGCTGCACACCACTCCCGAGCTGGGCCTGCACCTTCCCCGGACCCAGGAGAAGGTGCTGGCGGCGCTGGACGGGCTGCCCCTGGAGATCAAGACGGGCACGACGCTCAGCTCGGTGACCGCCGTGCTGCGCGGCGGCCGCCCGGGCCCGGCGGTGCTGTTGCGCGGGGACATGGACGCGTTGCCCGTGACGGAGAAGAACGACCTGCCGTACGTCTCCCAGTTGCCCGGCCAGATGCACGCGTGCGGGCACGATCTGCACACCGCGATGCTGGCGGGGGCGGCGCACCTGCTGAGCGCGCGGCGCGACGAGCTGGCCGGCGACGTGATCTTCATGTTCCAGCCGGGCGAGGAGGGCCACGAGGGCGCCAAGCACATGATCGGCGAGGGCGTGCTGGAGGCGGCGGGCGCGCGCCCGGTCGCGGCCTACGGCATGCACGTCGTGTCCGCCATGTTGCCCAACGGGCTGTTCGCCTCCCGGCCTGGGCCGATCATGGCGGCGGCGGACACCTTCTGCGTGACCGTGAAGGGGCGCGGCGGGCACGGCTCCACCCCGCACCGGGCGCTGGACCCGATCCAGGCCGGCTGCGAGATGGTGACGGCGCTGCAGTCGATGGTGACCAGGACGTTCGACGTGTTCGATCCGGTGGTGGTGACGGTCGGCAGCTTCCACGGAGGGTCGGCGGACAACGTGATCCCGGACGAGGCCAGGTTCGAGGCCACGGTCCGCACGTTCAGCAAGGAGAACCGGACGCTGATCAAGCGCCGGCTGGTGGAGGTCGTGCAGGGCATCGCGGCGGCGCACGGGCTGGAGGTCGAGGCGTCGTTCGGGATGGGCTACCCCGTCACGGTGAACGACGAGAGCGAGGCCGACTTCGTCGGGAAGACGGCGGACGAGTTGCTCGGTCCCGGGAGGTATTTCGTCGCGCCGCAACCGGTGATGGGGTCGGAGGACTTCTCGTACGTGCTGGAGGAGGTGCCCGGGGCGTTCGTCTTCCTGGGGGCGTGCCCGCCGGACCGGGACCCGGCCACGGCGCCGTACAACCACTCGCCCGAAGCCGTCTTCGACGACGCGGTGCTGCCGGACGGCGCCGCGCTCTACGCCTCTCTCGCGCACGCGCGTCTCAGCTCATGAAAGCGTGGGTGGTGCGCGAGCCGGGGCCGATGGCGTCCGGGCCGCTGGAGCTGGTCGAGCGGGAGCTGCCCGAGCCCGGCCCAGGCGAGGTGCTCGTCCGGGTGGAGGCGTGCGGCGTGTGCCGTACCGACCTGCACCTGGCGGAGGGCGATCTCCTGCCGCGCCGGCCGCTCACCACCCCCGGCCACCAGGCGGTCGGCCGGGTCGTGGGGACCGGCCGGCGGGTCGGCGTGGCCTGGCTCCGCACCACCTGCGGGAAGTGCCGGTACTGCACCAGGGGGATGGAGAACCTCTGCCCGAACTCTGCCTACACGGGGTGGGACGCCGACGGCGGGTTCGCCGAATACCTGGTGGCCCCCGCCGACTACGTCTATCCCCTGCCGGACGACGTGCCCGCCGAGCGGCTGGCGCCGCTGTTGTGCGCGGGGATCATCGGCTACCGGGCGCTGGCGCGCTGCGACCTGCCGCCCGGCGGGCGCCTCGGCATCTACGGGTTCGGGGCCTCGGCGCACCTGACCGCGCAGGCGGCCATCGCGCAGGGCGCCACCGTGCACGCGGTGACCAGGTCGGCCGCCTCCCGGGCGCTGGCACTGGAGCTGGGCGCGGCCTCTGCCGGTGACCGGCCGCCGGAGCCGCTGGACTCGGCCATCCTGTTCGCGCCGGTGGGCGATCTGGTGCCACCGGCGCTGGAGGCGCTCGACCGCGGCGGGACACTCGCCATCGCCGGGATCCACCTGACCGACGTCCCGGTCCTGAACTACGAGCGGCACCTGTTCCAGGAGCGCACCGTGCGCAGCGTCACCGCCAACACCAGGGCCGACGGACGGGCCTATCTGGAGCTCGCTCTGGCGCACCCGCCGCGCGTGAAAATCGCGCCCTACCCCTTCGACTCGGCCGCCCTGGCGCTCGCCGATCTGGCGAATGGCCAGGTCAGGGGTGCTGCCGTGCTTATCATGGGCTGAAAGTTTTACTTGACGGTCCGGCTTCACCGCATACCCTGATGAAGGAAAGTTACATTAGCCTCACAACACCTGGAGATTATTGACGCAGGTGTGGGGCGCTCGTAGTGTCCGGGTCATCCCTAGTAGATCCTCAACAGGTCCGACATCCCCCGGAGCGGCAAATGAAGCGACTGGCAGCGGTAGTGGCGTTGCTGGGCCTTGCCACCGCGACAGCGGCGTGCAGCGGCGGTCCCACCAACAAGTCCGGCGGCTCGGGCAGTGGCGGCGGCCTCTTCACCACGATTGACGTGACAAGGCCTGGCCTCGACGCCAGCGGCCCGGCGAACCCCTGGGCGCCCAAGGGCAACTCTTTCCTGGGTTACAACGGGATGAAGCTCGGCTGGGTCAAGAACCACATGACCGACCCCAACCAGTTCTACCCGGGCATCGCGGCGAGCTGGGAGATCGCGCCCGACAACTCCTCCATCACCCTTCACCTGCAGCCGAACGGCAAGTGGTCCGACGGCAAGCCGGTGACCGCCGAGGACGTCAAGCTCTCCCTCGGCATCGCCTACACCACCGGCAGCACCGCGTTCGCGATCACACCGGGCGCGGCCGGCGCGGCGGCCGACATCCAGGTCGTCGACGACAAGACCGTCAAGATCACCCAGGACATGAGCAACCCCAGCGCGAAGTTCGCCCGGGGCGTCATGGACAGCTGGGTCGTCCCGGCCCACGTCTGGAGCAGCGTGCTGCCGGCCGACTTCTGGGACAAGCTCAAGACCTCCCGTGGCACCGGCGCCGACGCCGACAAGGCACGCGAGGAGATTCTCGCCATCGGCCAGAAGGTGCTGGCCTTCGCCCCGCCGAAGGACGTCTCGGCCGGCCCGTTCGTGCTGGAGCGGGTCAACCCCGGCGAGGCGCTGCTGCTGAAGAACAAGAACTTCTACAACGCCGCGAACGTCGTTCCCGACCAGGTCAAGTTCCTCAACTACAGCGGCAACGAGCAGATCTGGAACTACCTGAGCGCCGGCAAGCTCGATCACTCCGGCTTCACCGCCATGCCCACCGACGTGATGAACCGGATCAAGCAGGCTCCCGGCTCCAACGTCATCAAGGGCTTCTCGCCGGTGGCCGTCGGCATGGCGTTCAACCAGTCGAAGAAGCCGTACGACAACGTGCACGTGCGCCGCGGCCTGGCGTACCTGGTCGACCGCGAGCAGGTCACCAAGGTGGCCTCGCCCGAGGGCGGCACCCCGGCCGTGACGACCTCCGGCATCCACCAGAAGCCGGCCCAGGAGTGGATCGGCTCGGAGCTGGCCGCCCTGGAGCCGTACAAGCACGACGTGGCCAAGGCGGAGGCCGAGTTCAAGGAGGCCGGCCTGCAGAAGAAGGACGGCAAGTGGACGCTGGCCGACGGCAAGCCGTGGAAGGTCACCATGACCGCGCCGAACGGCTTCTCCGACTGGATCTCCGCGCAGGAGAACATCAAGAGCCAGCTGGTCGAGAACGGCGTCGACGCCGAGGTCGTGACCGTCGCCGACTACCCGGTCTACCTGGAGGAGATCGCGGCAGGCAAGTATGACGTCGGCTTCTGGCTGATGGCGCTCGGCCCCGCGCCGTACGACATCTACCAGCGCCTCTACGGCACCTCCAACGGCTGGACCAACGTCGCCGGCAAGGTGGCGCACAGCGCGCCGGGCAAGGCCGGCAACTGGATGGGCAGCGCCGAGGAGATCGACGTCGAAGGCGTCGGCAAGGTCAACCCTGGTGAGCTGACGGCCAAGCTGAACGCGGTCTCCGCCGAGGAGGCCAAGCCGATCATGGCTCAGCTGGCCAAGACCGCCAACCAGGACCTCCCGGCGATCCAGCTGTGGGACTACGTGAACACCCAGTTCACCAACACCACGCGGTTCAGCGGCTGGCCCGAGCAGGACGCCGATGTGCTGCGCCTTCCCGCGGGGGTGTGGATGCAGCTCGGCCTGGTCAAGAAGAAGCAGTAATACATGGTTGTCATCGCACGCCGGCTCGCGGGCCATCTGGCCCGCGGGGTCGTCATGATCCTGGTCGTCGCCACGATCAGTTTCTTCATCGTCAGGAGCATCCCGGGCGACCCCGTCGCCGCGCACACGCAGAAACTGATCGAGCAGGGCATGGCGCCCGAGGCGGCGGCCCAGGCCACGCGTGTGTTGTACGGGTTCCAGCCGAAGGGCTCCCTCTGGGAGCAGTACGGCGACTACCTGCACGGGCTGCTCACCTTCGATCTCGGCCAGTCCGTCACCCACGCCGGCGCGCCGGTCACGGACGTGCTGGCCGAGGCGGCCAAGTGGACCGTTCTACCGGTGCTGGCAGGGACGCTGCTGAGCTTCCTCGTCGGCATCATCCTGGGCGTCTACGCGGCCATCAAGCGCACCGGCAAGCTCGGCGACGCGCTGGCGATCTCCGGGTCGCTGCTGCACGGCGTGCCCCAGTACGTGCTGGGGCTGCTGCTGAGCGCGATCTTCGCCACGCTCATCCCGATCCTGCCGGCCGACGGGCCCGTGGACATCCTGTTCGAGCCCGGGTTCAACGCCGGCTACATCGCCTCGCTGTTCGACCACGCGGTGCTGCCGGTGGCGACGTACGCGCTGGCGGCGTACGGCGGCTGGATCCTGGCGATGAAGTCGAGCGTGGTCACGGTGCTCGGCGACGACTTCATCCTGGCCGCCGAGCTGCGCGGGATGAAGCGCTCGATCATCTTCAGGTACATCGCGCGCAACGCGATCCTGCCGCTGTTCACCATCCTGGCGTTGTCGCTGGGCCTGCTGCTGGGCGGCGCGGTGTTCATCGAGCGCATCTTCAACTACCCCGGGCTCGGGCTGCTGCTCATCGAGAGCATCACGATGCGCGACTACGCGCTGATGGGCGGGGCGTTCCTGATCATCACGGTGTCCATCATCGTGGCGAACATCGTCGCGGACCTGTTCTACAGCGTGATCGACCCGCGGGTGCGCAGCGGTGAGGAGGTGTCCGCATGAGCGTCATCCTGGAGACCAGCAGCGCCGCGATGCGCCGCAACTTCTGGCGGGGCGTGTGGCGGGTCATGAAGCGCAAGCCCAGCCGGCTGGTGGGCGCGGCGCTCATGCTCGGGTTCGTGTTCATGGGCGTGTTCGGGCCGATGTTCTACCCGGACCCGCTGCCCCGGGACCCGGGCCAGATCACCAGGCCGCCGAGCTGGGAGCACTGGCTCGGCACCGACGACCAGGGCAGGGACGTGATCGCGCTGGTCGTGACCGGGTCGCGCTACGTGCTGCTCGCGGCGCTCGTGACCGCCGTCATCACGGTGGTCGTGGGCACCGGGATCGGGTTGTTCTCCGGCTTCAAGCGGGGCCGCTGGGACACGGTGCTCATGCGGCTGACCGACATGAAGCTGACCATCCCCGGCCTGCCGCTGCTGCTGGTGCTGTCGACGGTGTGGAAGTTCAGCAGCGCCGTGCAGATGGGCCTGGTGCTGGGCCTGCTCAGCTGGGGCGGCGTGGCGCGGGCGGTGCGGTCGCAGACGCTCTCGCTGCGTGAGCGCGGGTTCATCGAGGCGGCGCGCGGGCTCGGGCTGTCCACCTCGCACATCGTGGGCAAGGAGCTGCTGCCGAGCATGGCGCCGTACATCGCGATGAACGTGCTGATCGCGATCACCGGCGGCGTGTACTCGCAGGTCGGCCTCTTCTTCCTGGGCGTGCTGCCGTACGAGTCGAACAACTGGGGCCAGATGCTCAACACGGCCGTGTTCCGCTCCGGCGCGCTGACCGTGCCGAGCGCGCTCGGCTTCCTGCTGGGGCCGCTGCTGGCGATCCTGCTACTGACCCTGGCCATCGTGCTCGTGGTCGACGCCATGGACGAGATCTTCAACCCCCGGCTGCGCGAGGAGTAGGACACGTGGCAAAACAAGCGCCGGGAGTGCGCATCGACGGCCTCACGGTCGTCTACAAGACCCCCGCGGGCGAGCTGCCCGCCGTCCGGGACGTGACGCTGACGCTGGAGCCCGGCACGATCACCGGCATCGTCGGCGAGTCCGGCTCCGGCAAGTCCACGCTGGCGTTGTCGCTGCTGAACGCGGTGCAGCCGCCGGGCAGGATCGCGGCCGGCAGCGTCGACATCGACGGGCTCGGCGACGTGGTCGCCCTGCGCGGCGAGAACCTGCGCAAGGCCCGCGGCAAGCACGTCGGGTACGTCTTCCAGGCCGCCCAGAACTCCCTCAACCCGCTCAAGACGGTCGGCAAGCAACTGCTCGACCTGGGCCGCTCGCACGGCGTGGACGACCTGCGCGGCCTGGTGCGCGAGGCCAAGGAGCTGCTCGGCCGGATGGGCCTCGACGGGGCCAGGGTGCTGGACTCGCACCAGCACGAGCTGTCCGGCGGCATGCGGCAGCGGGTCGGCATCATGCTGGCGCTGGTGCTCAACGCCCACCTGGTGGTGCTGGACGAGCCGACCACCGCGCTCGACATGATCACGCAGGCCAATATCCTGAAGATCGTGCGCGAGGTGCACGCCGAGCGCGGCCTCACGACCCTGGTGATCACCCACGACATCGGCGTGGTGGCCGAGGTCGCCGACCGGCTGGCCGTCATGTACGGCGGCCGCCTGGTCGAGCAGGGCCCCACCCGGCAGGTGCTGGGGGCGCCGCGGCACCCGTACACGAGGGGGCTGATCAAGGCCATCCCGCGCCTCGTCGGCGACATCGCCGAGGCGCAGGCGCTGCCGGGGCGGCCGCCGACGCTGGTGACCGTGCCGAAGGAGGGCTGCGTGTTCAGGGAGCGCTGCCCGCTGCGCATGGACGTGTGCGACACCGTGGACCCCGCCGCGCTCGCGGACGGACCCCGGGTCGTGGCCTGCCATGCCGTGAACGTGAAGGAGCACGCGTGATCACCGGAACCGGCGTCGTCAAGACGTTCAAGCAGCGGGGCAAGGTGCTCGGCGCCCGTGAGGTCCAGGCGCTGCGCGGGGTGGACTTCGCGATCCCGAAGGGCGGCGCGGCGTCGTTCATCGGGGAGTCCGGGTGCGGCAAGACCACGCTGGGGCGGATCATCGCGGGGCTGGAGACGTACGACGCGGGCGAGATCGTCATCGATGACGTCGCGATGTCGCCGCTGAAGCCCAAGCGGCGGCAGCCGCACTTCCGCAAGATCCAGATGATCCACCAGGACCCGTACTCGGCGCTCAACCCGACCAGGACCATCTACCAGACCCTGTACGCGCCGCTGAGCCTGCGGGCCGGGCAGACCGGCCGGTCGTCGTCGTGGATCGAGGAGCGGGCGGCCGAGGTGCTGACGCTGGTGGGCCTGGACCCCGGCACGGTGATGTCGCGGTACCCGCACCAGCTGTCCGGCGGCATGCGGCAGCGGGTCGTCATCGCACGGGCGCTGACCGTGGACCCGGAGATGCTGGTCGCGGACGAGGCCGTCTCGATGATCGACGTGTCCCTGCGGCTGGGCATCCTGGCGCTGCTGAAGGACCTGCGTGAGCGGCTCGGCGTGAGCGTGCTGTTCATCACGCACGACGTGGCCACCGCCCGCTACATCGGCGACGACGGCGAGCTGTACGTCATCTACCGTGGGCAGGTGGTGGAGCGCGGGCCGGTGGACACGGTGATCGCCGACCCCGTGCACCCGTACACGCAGGCGCTGCTGTCGGCCATCCCGGTGCTGCACGGGCTGGAGCAGCCGGGCGAGCAGCCCGTCATGCCGCTGGAGACGCTGGACGACAGCCAGGCCGACGCGGGCTGCCTGTTCGCCCGCCGCTGCCCGTTCCGCGGCGAGCGGTGCACGAGCGAGCGACCGCTGCTTCACGTGACAGAAGGTGTGCCGCAGGAGCACGCGTGCTTCTACCCCGAGCGCCGCAACGTGATCGCCCGCCCGATGAGCGAGGTGTGATGACGGCTGCAGAGCTCGCCGAGGCGGCGACGATCGCCGAAGCCGCGCTGACGCTGGACGCCGGCCAAGGCGCGGCCCTGGTGGCGCGGCTGTCGCGGCCGCCGGCCGGCCGGCGGTGGACGGCGCTGACCGTGGACGGCGGCGTCGTGATGGCCTCCATGTCCAACGTGCCCGAGTCCGGCACCATGTCCGACGTGCCCGAGTCCGGCACCATGTCCGACGTGCCCGAGTCCGGCACCATGTCGGCCAACGAGCCGGACGTCGGCCACCTCGACCTGCTGGCCGTGCACCCGTCGGCGCAGGGCCAGGGACGTGGCCGGGCGCTGGTGCTCGCGGCCGAGGAGTGGCTGCGCGGCCAGGGCGCGCGGCAGGCCCGCTGGGCCGGAAACCCGCCGTGCTACGCCTGGCCCGGCATCGACGTGCGCTACACCGCCGCCGCCTGCCTGGCCGAGAGCCTCGGCTACGAGCGTTACCACGTGGCCTGGAACATGACGGCCGACCTGACCGGCGACCTGTCCGTCGACGACGACCTGCTGCGCCTGGAGAAGGCCGGGGTGGCCGTGCACGCGGCCGGCGATGACCGGGAGCGGGTCGCCGCGTTCGTCGCCGAGCACTGGAACGAACGGTGGGCGTGGGAGGCGGCCAACGCGGCCGGGCTGCACTACGCCGAGCGCGACGGAACGATCCTCGCCTTCGCCGCGTGGGGGGCGCGGCCATCCTGGTTCGGGCCCATGGGGACCGCGCCGGCCGCCCGCGGGCTCGGCCTGGGCCGGGTGCTGCTGCGCAGGTGCCTGGCCGAGCAGCGGGCGGCGGGCCAGGCCAGCGCGCAGATCGGGTGGGTCGGGCCGTTGCGGTTCTACTCGCGTGCCGTCGGCGCGCGGGCCGAGCGCGTCTTCTGGCTCTACCGACGCGACCTGGTGTGATGTCACGCGTAGAGCAGCCGTCCCGTCGGGCGTCCCGGTGGCGGGCACAGGTCGCGGGGGTCCTCACCGGCCTCCAGGCGGCCGGTGAGCGTGTCCGAGCCCCACAGGTGGTCCAGGAACCCCTGCAGGCGGAAGTCGTCCGGGTAGAGCGTGCGGGCCAGGTGCAGCATCGACAGGCCCGTCAGCACCGGCCGGAACGTGTCCCGGTCGTGGACGTGCAGCTGCACCCCGCGTACGGGGACTCCCGCGTGCTTGTGGAACGTCGGCGTGAACCACACGTCCCTGAACCGCACGCCGGGCAGGCCGAGCGCGTTCAGCCCGGCGGCGAACCTGCCGTCGGCGTAGGGGGCGCCGATGAGCTCGAACGGCCTGGTCGTGCCGCGGCCCTCGGAGAAGTTCGTGCCCTCGAACAACCCCGTCCCCGGGTAGACGAGCGCGGTGTCCGGGGTGGGCATGTTGACCGACGGCATCACCCAGGGCAGCCCGGTCCCGGCGTACGTCATGTCGCGCCGCCAGCCCTCCATCTCCACCACGGTCAGGTCCACGTCGAACCCGAACAGCAGAGCCAGCTCGCCGGCCGTCCTGCCGTGCCTGATCGGCAGCGGGAACCTGCCCACGAAGCTCGCGAACGCGGGCTCCAGCACCGGGCCCTCGGTGACGCTCCCGCCGAGCGGGTTGGGCCGGTCCAGCACCACGAACCGCAGCCCCAGCCGGGCGGCCGACGCCATCAGGTCGTACATCGTCCAGACGTAGGTGTAGAACCGCGTCCCCACGTCGGCGATGTCGAACACCAGCGTGTCCACGCCGGCGGCAGCCACCACCCGGTCCAGCGCCTCGCCCGACAACTTGTGGGTGTCGTGAACCGGCAGGCCGGTCCGCTCGTCCACCGTGTCAGACTCGCTCCCATCCGCCTGGGCGGTGCCGCGCAGGCCGTGCTCGGGACCGAACAGGGCGGTCAGCCGCACCCCGGCGGCCGGCAACGCGTCCAGCGTCGGGGTCAGATCGGGCAGGACTCCGGTGGGATTCGTGACAAGGCCGAGGCGGGTGCCTCCCGCGAGCGCGGGATCCGCCGACAGTCGTTCAGCTCCAGTACGCACATGTGTCATGAGGCCATTGTGCTGAAATATATTTACAAGAGAGAAGTAGAGGGTGGAAATTAGCGTCATGATTGATCCCCTACGCGAGCTGTCCACCGAGCAGAGCGATCCCCGCTACAGCCAGATCGACCGGCTGCCGACGGATCAGATCGCCCAGCTCATGAACCAGGCCGACGCCGCCGTGCCCGCGGCCGTCGCGGTGGCCATCCCGGCCATCTCGGACGCCATCGACGCGATCTCCGCGCGGATGGCCGAGGGCGGCCGGCTGCTGTACGTCGGCGCCGGCACGTCGGGACGGCTGGCCGTGCTCGACGCCAGCGAGTGCCCGCCCACGTTCGGCACCGATCCCTCGCTGGTGCAGGGCATCATCGCCGGCGGCCCCGATGCGCTCACCCGGTCCGTCGAGGGCGCGGAGGACGACGCCGAGGCCGGTGCGGCCGCCTTGGCGGATCTGGAGGTCGGCCCGCTGGACTCGGTGGTGGGCGTGTCCGCCAGCGGGCGGGCCCCTTTCGTGCTGGGCGCACTGGCGGAGGCGGCCGTCCGCGGCGCGGTCACCGTGAGCCTGTCGTGCAACGAGGGCGCGCCGCTGTCGGCCGCCGCCGAGCACGCGATCGAGGTCGTCGTGGGACCGGAGGTGGTGACCGGCTCGACGCGGCTGAAGGCGGGCACGGCCCAGAAGCTCGTCCTGAACATGATCTCCACGATCTGCATGGTCAAGCTCGGCCGCACGTACGGGAACCAGATGGTCGAGATGTCGGCGATGAACAGCAAGCTCGCCGACCGGGCGCTGCGCATGGTCAGGGACATCACCGGCGCCGACCACGAGGCGGCCGGCGCGGCTCTGGACGCGGCCGGCGGGCAGACGAAGATCGCGGTGCTGATGATCCAGCACGGGCTGGACGCGGACGCGGCTCGCGCGCTGCTGAGCTCGCACGGCGAGCGGCTCAGCGACGCGCTGAGCGGCTGACGGCTCTTTCTCGGGGGTATCGGGTTCGGGGCACGGGGTCATGGGGGCTGGCCCTTATA
>NZ_VCKY01000221.1 GCF_005889735.1 Nonomuraea turkmeniaca | reverse complement strand
GGATGGAACCACGGCCGGCTCGGCCGCGCCGTCACCGGAACCGCCGACCTGCTGCTGGCCCTGCCTCTCCTCCTGCTCGCGCTGCTCGCGGTGGTCGCGTTGCCGGGACCGGCCGCGGTGATCGTCGGCACCGTGCTCGGCGGTACGCCGCTGACCCTGCGAGTGGTCGCCGACGCCACGGCCCAGGCCAGGCACGCGGGATACGTCGAAGCGGCGCTGTCCCGCGGGGGGCGCAGGCGTGCCGTACTGCTGCGCGAAGTCCTCCCCGCGCACGCGGGCCTTGTCGGCGCTGACTTCGGCCAGCGGCTGGTGCTGGCCGTGCAGCTCACCGCCGCGCTCAACGTCCTCGGTTTCGGGCCGGCACCTCCCGCGCCGGACTGGGCTGCCATGCTCCGCGAGAACCTCCAGGACCTCGGACTCAACCCCGCGGCGACGATCGCACCCCGGAGGGGCTCGTACGGAACCAGACGATCATGGGCTGGGCCGGTCGCGTGGCGGTCTGACCACCAAGACGCATCTGGCCGTCGAACAGGGGCAAAGCCGCTGTCGTTAGTGGCCACGGCCGGGCATCGGGGTGACTCCCCGCAGTTCAGGCCGGTGCTGGAGGGGATCCGGGTGCCGCGTTTGGGCGGTGGTCGCCCCCGTACTCGCCCCGATCGAGTCCGGGCCGACAAGGCTTACTCCTCTCGCGCTAACCGCTCCTACCTGCGCCGGCGTGGTATCAAATGCACCATTCCCGAGAAGAATGACCAGGCGGCGCACCGCCGCAAACGAGGATCACGCGGCGGCCGACCTCCCCTGTTCAACAAGGTCGACTACCGCGAGCGCCACGCCGTCGAGTGCGCGATCAACCGGCTCAAGCGCAACCGCGCCGTGGCCACGCGCTACGACAAGCTGGCCGTCCGCTACGAAGCGACCGTGCACATCGCCTGCATCAACGAGTGGTTGTGACCACGCTCCTGGCCACGGCCGGAATCCTGCACACTCTGTTCAGCGCTGACCTGTACGTCTGGAAAGGGGGCCGATAGTGGGGCGCGAGTACATCCGGCTGAACGGAAACCGAGAGCGGCGAACTCATCGTGGAGCCGCCCGAGGACGCCCTCTACGAGATGATCACTGAGCTCGCCCTGCCCGACAACACCTTCGTCATCGTCGAACCAGACGAAGACGACCCCACCTGGTTCGCCTCAGTCGCCCGCCTCGACGATGGCACCTACGAGGTCGAATACCGCGACACGCTTCATCGGTATCACCGCCTTGACACCGCGACCGACCCGAGCCGCATCGCTTCTGACGTCACCATCTGGACCGCTCAGGCATCTCGAGCACACGCAGCCCTCAGCCGAGACTCCTTACCCGACTTCTGAAACAGGCCCTAGAACGGGCGCGCCCATGACACGTCCCATTGACGCCACAGCGTTTCGGCCTTCGGTGACGCTGGCGCTCAGTGCATGTTGGGCAGGGATGGCGATACCGCCCCGGCAGGTTACCGGAGCGGTATCGGCTTCACCCGTCAGATGGTCAGTTCCCGGTGTAGCGGAAAATGTAGAGGCCGTGGTCACGGTCGCTGGCGGCGACGTACTCCTGGCCGTTGTGCTCGAATACCTGCACACCCCAGAAGTTGTTGCCTCCCTCGTCGATGAAGTGACCGACTTCCTGGATCTTGCCGGCCACGATCCGCGTCACCCGGAAGCCGGCGGAGTAGTAGGAGAAGTAGGCGAGGTCCGCCTGCTTGGCGGACGTCGCCACCTCGTGCACCGACAGGTCGCCCTTTCCGGTCGCGTACGCGGGGTCGTGGGCCTCGGGCACCGCATAGGTGTCGAGCTCCTTCATCGTCTGCCGGTCGTACAGATGCACGTATCCCCAGCCGTCGAAGTACGACGAGAAGGTGAGCGTGTCGCCGGCAGTGCCGAGGGGCACGGGGAGCTGCTCCGGGCCCGTGCCGGCGAGGCAGTCGGCGTTGCTGTACGGCTGGTTGAAGATGGCGAAGCCCTGGCCGCGGGGCGCGACGCCGAAGGCAGGGATGTCTCCCTGGACGTCCATGCCGAGGGCGGCGTCGCAGGCGTCGGTGCCGGTGCGGTTGAAGATGAGGACCGCGTCGTAGCCACCGGCGGCGATGACAGCGGCGACCTTCTCGGTGAAGGTGCACACGCCGCGCTCGACCACGGCGATGTCCACCGCATTCGGGTCGCCCGCGGGGACGGCGGCGCCACCGGGGCAGGCGAGGCCGGCGAACTTGGCCACGCCCGTCAGCGCCTGTCCCGGGGTGAGCTTGGTGGTGCCGCTGCCCTCGCCGGCGCTGATCGACGTGCCGTCAGTGAGGTTCGAGGTCTTCAACGCGTACGGTGAGAAGTCCTCGTCGGCGGCCAGAACGTACCTGTTGTCGAGGGTGAACTCGGCCTGGTGGGCGTTGCCCTCCGGCCTGACGCTCAGCCCGCTCTCGGCCGCCTCGCGGTCGGGGTCGGCGAAGGTGCTGTCGGCCAGCAGCGAGATGTTCAGCGGGTCGGTGACGTCGATCTGGACGTAGCCGCCGTCCCAGTACGACAGCAGCATGACCTGCTTGCCGTCGATCTCCTTCACCACCATGTCGTGCAGGAAGATCTCGTCGAGGCCCGGCTGGGTGATGCCGGGGAGCTTCTCGTCGATGTCGTACTCGGCGATGACCTTGGGCTTCTTCGGGTTCGTGATGTCGAGGATGTCGACGTCGGTGCCTTCCTCGTTGTCCACGATGACGGCGTAGGCCTTGTTGCCGGCGTCCCAGGCGAAGACGCTGTGGATCTCGTTCGCGTCCTTCTTGCCGGCGCCCGCGACGGTTTCGTCGCCGATGCCCACCGCGAGGGGAGTGGGGTGGGCGGGGTCGGTGACGTCGTAGATGTTCAGGCCGCCGACCCCGGTGTGAGCCTTGCAGACCTCGTTGTTGGTGACGAGGATGTCGCCGGTGAAGGCGGGCGTGTCAACGCTCAGGGCCTGGATGCCTTCGCCGGGCGCGCTGCCCTCCTTCGCGACGATGAACGCGACTTCCTTCGGCTGGGCCGGGTTCTTGATGTCGACGACGTGCACGCCGTTGTACTTGCAGGTCGCGCCGCCCCATGCGGCCAGGTAGGCGTAGCCCTCGTGGACGCCGACGTCGGCGATCTTCTCCGGCTCGACGTTCTTCAGCGCGAGCTTGCTGATGAGCTCGACGTTGGCACTTGATGCGGGCAGGTGGCCATGGTCGCCGCCGTGTTGGTGGTGGTTGTGTGTGATCTTCGCGTGGTCGATCGCGCCGTCGCTGCTTGTCGCGCCGTCGTGCGCGAATGCGGACGGTGCCAGTGATACCAGTGTTGCGCCTGCAGCGATGGCTGCGGCTACCGCTAAGCGGCTGGCCTTGTGCCTCATAGAGGATGTTCCTCCGTAGTGGTGGCAGAGGATGGCAGTACGGGGAACATAAGGGCCGATACCGGCAGTCGGGAAGAGCTTCTCCTACATTTCGTAGGAGACTTACAGCTACAGGCAAAAATTGTCCGGTTTCATGGCGAAATGCGAACTTCTCAACACGACAGCTGTAATCCCACCGCAACAATGACGAGAGCAAGGGCCGGGGACAGAGCCAGCGCGATCGCGGCTCCCACGCTGAGCCTGCCTGGCACTTCGTGCGATTCGAGGCGGGCGATCCTCTGGTCCAGCAACTGCCGGGTCTCTCCAGTGGCGGCTAGGCCGCCCGGCGGGCTGGAACCGAGTCCCAGCCGGCGGAGCGCGCCGATCACCGGGGCATGGCCGTAGCGGTGCGCGGCCGCATCATCGGCCACCATCTCCACCAGCCGGGACAGCTCTTCCCGGGCGTGCCGGATGGTCGCCGACCACGGCAGCGCCGCCTGGACCGCGTCGACCACCGCGAGCAGGAGGTGGTGCCTGCGCCGTAGGTGGGTGCGTTCGTGCTCCAGCACCGCGCTCAGCTCGTCGGCGTCCAGCCGCTCCAACGCGCCGGTGGTCATCACGATCGGCCGGGAACGTCGCGGCAGGCAGTAGACGAGGAGTGCAGGATGTTCGATCAGGCAGACGTCGTTCGGATCGTCCGGATATCTCGCTACCAGCCGCACCATGTCGTGGTGCCGTTGCCGCTCGGCGATCGTGTGGCGCGCGCGAGCCGCGCCGACGCACAGCGTCCGCAACAGCATCCCGCCGGACACGAGGGCGAGCGTCATCGTCGCCAGTTCTCCGCTGTGCGTGTGTCCCGGCAGGCAGGAACGAAGGTGCTCGACCCAGGAATGCACTGGCCCGGGCGGCCAGGCGAGCATGGCGCCCGTCAGCGCCAGAAGTACGACGACCACACTCGCCACGACACCGGCCCACACCACCACGGCGACGCCGGCATGGCGGCGCAGCCATCCCGCACGCATGACCATGGGGCCCATGAGGTGGGTCATCAGAAAGGCGAGGACGATCAGCCCCGCGATGTTTCCGGTCATGGCCCCTCACTCCGCGTCGGGGGCACTCGCGCTCCGGTCGGCCAGCGCGTCGAGGAGCCTCTGGGCGTCCTGCGAGTCGACGCTCTCGGCGAACCTGGCCAGGACGGGACCGCGATCCGGAAGGTCCGACAGCGCGTCCAGCATCACGGCGAGGACATGCTCCTCGCGCGACCGCATGGGCGCGTAGGCGATCGCTGCGCCGGCCCGGCTTCGCGTGACCAGGCCCTTGCGAGCGAGCCGATCGGCGACCGTCTGAACCGTCGTGTAGGCGAGTGGCCGTTCCCGTCCACGATTCACCTGCTCCAGAACGTCGCGGATCAGCAGTGGCCGGCTTGCCGCCCACAGGCACTCCATGACCGCCTGCTCCAGCGGCCCGAACTCTCCCATCCGGCGTCTCCACTTCTCCGGAGCTTGCCACCATGGCGCGTGACTGCATCCCCCCAAACCGTATCGAAACCCGCCTCAAGCCCCCAAGCAGTTCCCGGGGTGCTCGCGGTCATATGCACTCGCGGGTCCGATGCCGAGAAGGTTCGCCGGCCAGTCGTCGAGGGTGCAGAGGGCGTCATCCCTGCCCAGGGCTCTTGTCTGGGCCGCGCGTTGGTTAGCGGGTGACGACCGGCGACCACCATAGGGATGTCCTTGGGATCCGACAGGGGAGGTCAGGCGCCACCCGTTGTTGAATATACCCTCTATGGGTATATTGCGGAGAGGACTGCTGTCGCATACGGAGGTGTGCGAGATGAGCGA
Source organism: Nonomuraea turkmeniaca (assembly GCF_005889735.1). Lineage (GTDB taxonomy): Bacteria > Actinomycetota > Actinomycetes > Streptosporangiales > Streptosporangiaceae > Nonomuraea > Nonomuraea turkmeniaca. Next base: position 12,551 of record NZ_VCKY01000221.1, on the reverse strand, counting down.
GATATCCGTCAGGTTCGTTAGCCGGCTCGCGAGGATGGAGGCGCGATGAAGGTCGAGGGATTCGTCGCGGACGGATACGACGCGGTGCGCGAGGTCTTCCAGAAGCTGGTCGACGAGGACCGGGAGACGGGGGCGGGCGTCTCGGTCTGGAAGGATGGCCGCGAGGTCGTTCAGTTGAGTGCGGGCTGGGCCGATGCCGCGCGGACCCGTCCGTGGCAGGCGAACACCCTCGTCATGCCCTACTCCCTGTCGAAGGCGTTCGTGACGCTTGCCGCCCTGGTGGCGGTGCGGGACGGCGTGCTGCTGCTGGACGAGCCGATCGCCACGTACTGGCCCGACTACGGCGTCAACGGCAAGGAACGCACCACACTGCGCCAGGTGCTCACCCACCGCGCCGGCCAGCCGCGCTTCCCGGCCGAGGCCGCCGGCCTCGACCTGCTCGACGACGGCGGGCTGCGGGAGAGCCTGGTGCGGGCGGCGCCGGAGTACGTTCCCGGGACGTCGCTCGGCGAGCATGCGCTGACCTACGGGCATCTGGTCGATGGCATCCTGCGCGCCGGCGCCGGCACCACGCTGGTGGAGATGTTCAACGACGTGGTACGCCCCGCGCTGAGCCTGGACGCCTGGTTCTCGGTGCCGGATCCCGCGCTGGATCGTGTTGCCGACCTGGAGTACGCCGACCCGGCCTGGCCGCGCCGACTCCACGCCGCGCCATGGCTGCAGATTCCCGCCGGCGCCTTGGACATCGAGCGGACGAACTCCAGAGCGTGGCGGCAGGCCGTCTTCGGGGCGGTCAATCTGCACACGACCGCGACCGCCATGGCCCAGTTCTTCTCCTCGCTGACGAGCGAGGACGGCCCGGTACGCGCCCTGCTCGGGCCGCAACTGCACGCGGATCTGCTCGCCTCCCAGGTCACGGACTTCGACGAGGTCTTCGGCACGAGGATCACCTGGACGCTGGGCTTCGTCCGCGACCGAGGCAAGATCGCCAAGGGCGGGATCGGCGGCTCGGCCGCCTGGTGGTCGCTCACGCACGGCCACGGCTGTGCGTACCTGACGCGTCGGCTGGACGATCACTCCCGCGCCGCGGAGATCGCCGTCGCGCTTGGCGACGACCTAACCGTGGTGGGCGAGGACTGAGCACCAGCCCCGAGGCCAACGCTGCCGACACTAGAAGGGATAGCAAAGCTCAGGAACGTCCCTCTGGCCGCTTCCCGTTCTCGGATCAGTACACGTAGCCCATACCCTCGGCGCGCCACCCGGGCACACGGGGTTGTGCCTGGACTCCCGTCTCATCACTGGCTTGCTGGCCCTGGCAGGGCGGCCCGCCGTCGTACTGTCATGGGCGGACTGCGCCGAGTAGGCGGTCGCGCCAGTAGTCGTCGAGGTCGACCACCTTGATGATGTCTCCGGTTTGTGGCGCGTGGACCATCTTGCCGTTGCCGGCGTACATGCCCATGTGTCCCAGCCCTTTGCTGAACAGCAGGTCGCCGGGCTCCAGCTTGTCCATGGGGACGCGGCGGTCGGCGCCCCAGCTCCACTGGGTCCAGGTGGTGCGGGGGAGTTCGACTCCGCCTTTGCGCCAGGCGGCTTGGGTGAGGCCGGAGCAGTCGTAGGAGTCGGGACCTGTGCCGCCGTACCGGTAGGGCTTGCCGACCTGGGCGAAGGCGAACTCGAGCGCCAAGCGGGCGTTGCCGGAGGCCGGGCCTGTGTATTCGATGCCCGGGCTGTTGGGGTCGCCGGCTTGGAAGGCGCCCAGCCTGCGCAGGAGCTTGGTCTGTTCGGCGACCATCTTGTCGACCTTGGCCTTCTCGTCGCCCGCCTTAGCGCGCGCGGTTTCGGCCTCTGCCAGCGTCTTCTGGGCCTCTTGGCGCCGGTGACGCAGTTCCTTGGTCGTCGCTTCAAAGGCCTGTACCTTTTCCGCCCTGTCCTGGGCGATCTGCTGGAGGGTGGCTATGCCGCCGAGGATCTGCTCGGGGCTGCCCTGGGCGACGAACCGCTGCCAGCCCGTCGCAGGGCCGAACTGGTAGTCGTAGACCGCCACCGTGACGACGTCCCTGCGCAGGGTGTCGGCCCGCGCGCTCGTGCGGCCGAACTCGGCGTTGACGGCGTCGTACTTCTTCTTGGCCTTCTTATAGGTCTCGGTGGCCTGGTTGTACCGCTCGACGAGCTGGTCGGCCTGCTCGTTCAACTTGACCAGCTTGGCCCTGGCATTGGCGGGGGACGGGTCAGCTTGAGCGTTCGAGGTCAGTGCGATCAAGGCTAGTGCTGCGGCTAATGCCATTCGCCCAAGCCTTGTCAGCACGGTCACTACGACGCCTCCTCGTAAGTCTCCCAATCTGCGGCGAAATGCTACAGAAGTGCGAGGGGTGATTGGTTCCAACTGCGGCAATTCGTCTTGGGAGGCCGACGTCTACTACTTGCGATAGCACCTGCCATACGGAGATGCGCGGGCTGGCTGCGGGGCGTTCACCGGCATGACCCCGGCGTCACGGGAGTTCGGGAGCCGGCGCGGCTGTCAGTCGAGCCAGCCGAGCCGGGCCGCCCGCACCCCCGCCTGGAACCGGCTGCTTGCGCCCAGCGCCGCCGTCAGTTCGCTCACCAGGCGTGTGACCGTGCGGGTCGAAACGCCCAGGCTGCGGGCGATCGCCGAGTCCTTTGCCCCGGTGGCCAGGAGACGCAGTACGGCGCGCTGCTGGTCGGTGAGGACCGAGCCGTCTGGGGAGCCGGGCACGTCCTCCGGCTCCGAGGCCGTCATCCAGCAGTAGTCGTAGATCGCCGCGATCGAACTGACCACGCTCGCGCCGCTGATCAGCACCGCGCCGGCCTCAAGGTCGTCCGGGTCGGCCTGCACGATCGCGGTGCGTCTGTCGTAGACGAGCACGCGGGTGGGGATCACCGGCGCGACCCGCACCTCTACGCCCAGTCGCCTCCAGTGGCCTACGTACTCGCGGATCAGCGGGCTGGACAGGGAGATCTGTGCGTACAGGCTCCGGACCCGTGCTCCATTGCCCACCGTCACCTTGGTACGCGCCAGGCCGGCCTCCAGGCTCTCGCGTGTCCAGTCGGCCGGCGGATGCAGGCCGACGACCTCGTGCCGGCTGAGCTCCGCCAGTTCGCCGATGCGCTGGTTCAGGCGCTCGCGGTCGGCGCGCGGGAAGAACTCGACGTGCGCGTCGCCGCCCGCCTGCCGGGGCAGATCGAGGTAGTGCTGGGCCAGCGCCGCCATCCTGACGTGCTGCTCGACCAGGGTGTCGAGCGCGCGATGGCTGCTCTGAAGGGTACGGGTGAGCGCGGCGGCCACGTTGACGGCGGTCTGCGTGTCCGGGTTCAGCAGGTTGAGCCGGGTGAGCTGGTCGCGGGCCCGCTCGATTTCCGCTGTGGCCAGTTGGAGGCCCTGCGACGCTTCGGGGAATGATTCGCCGCGGCCGTGCATGCGTGCGTACAGGGCCTGTGCGACTCCATCGTCCTCCAGGTCCTCCACAGCGCTCCTTTCCCGGATGATCCCCCCGAACCATGACATATCTGGCTTTGCTCCGGCAAAGCCGCTCACTTCCGGTTTCCGCCATGGCGTCTGTCGGAAGCCTCCGAAAGCTCCCTGGCCTCGCGCTTTACGCAACGATCCCCTGGAGGGCGCGAGATCAGATCATCGCGCCCCGGCACGAAGGAGGAATCCGGTTGATCACCATTGCATACAGCCTGGTCACCTACGAGGTCAGCGGCCTGTCTCCGGCGACGTGCGAGCACTGCCTGTCGGCCATCAGGTCCGAGCTCATCCAGGTCCGGGGCGTCGTGGGCGTGGACGTCACCCCGGCACGCTCACGGGTGGGCGTGCTCACGGACGGTCCAGTGGATCGGGGACTCATCGAGGCGGCGTTCGCGGCCGCTGGTTGCGACGTGTAGGAGCTGACAGGCGGCTGCGCAGCGTCCCAAGTTCGGGGAAGGGACACGCGTTCCCTTCCCCGAACCGCGACGCCGCCTCAGCGATCGGCGCGGCGGGCTGCCGCGAGCGGCTTGGACGGGATGGCCAGCGTGGGCCGGGCCGCGGAGTGCATGACGCGGGTGGAGATGCTGCCGGACAGCACCGGACCCAGTCCGGGGCGACCGCGGGGGCCGAGGACGATCAGCGAAGCGTCGAGCTTCGGCGACGTCCACGACGGTGTCGGCGACGTTTCCTGGATGGCGTGCCGGGCGTCGTGGGTGATGGGGATCATGGGATTCTCCTTTGCGAGGGGAGGGTCAGCGGCTGGAGGTGGCGACCTCGTCGGCGGGCACAGACGCGTGAGAGCGCAGGGTCGCCGCAGCCAGCAGCGCACCGAGCAGGGCGATGCCGGCGGCTCCGATGAACGCGGCGGAGAAGCCGCTGGTCAGGGCGGGCAGGTTGCCGAGCTGCGCGGCGCCGTTGGCGGCGGCGACGGCGGTCATCGCGGCCAGGCCGAGGGCGGAGCCGACCTGGTAGCTGGTGTTGACGATGCCGGAGGCCAGGCCGCCTTCCTCGGGGCGGGCGGAGGAGATGGCGGTGCCGAGTGAGGGGATGAAGGCCAGTGACATGCCGAGGGCGGCGACCAGGCTGGCGGGCAGCACGTCGGTGGCGAAGCTGCCGTCCGGGCTGATCAGGGCGAGCCAGGCCATGGCGGCGGCGAGCAGGGCAAGGCCGGTGACGGTGGTGGTCTTGGGGCCGAACCGGTTGATGGTCCGGGGCGCCAGGACGATCATGCCGATCATGATGAGGACGGTCATCGGGAGCAGGGCGGCGCCGCTGGGGAAGGCGCTGTAGCCGAGGACCTGCTGCAGGTAGAGGTTGAGGAAGAACCACATGGGGATCCACGCCCCGCCGAGCAACAGCTGGGTGAGGTTGGCGGCGGCGAGGTTCGGGGTGCGGAAGATCGACAGCCGCATGAGCGGCTGGCGGCGGCGGGCTTGGATGGCGACGAAGGCGGCGAGCAGCGCCACGGCGGCGGCGAGCACGAGCCAGGTCTGCGCGGATGCCCAGCCGATCTCGGGCGCGCGGACGATGGCGTAGACGGCGGCGCCGAGGCCGAGGGTGACGGTCAGTGCACCGGTCACGTCGACGGAGCCGCGTTGGGGCTGGGCGGCGGGCATCAGCGGGCCGGTGGCCAGCAGGGCGACGAGGGCGATGGGGATGTTGATGTAGAAGACCCAGGGCCAGCTGAGGTATTCGGTGATGACGCCGCCGAGGAACACTCCGGCGGTGCCGCCGGCAGGTGCGGCCGCGCCGTACAGGGCGAGGGCCTTGGTGAGCTCCTTGGGGTCGTGGCCGAAGAGCATCATCAGGAGGGTGAGGGCGGACGGGGCGATCAGGGCGGCGCCGACGCCCTGTACGGCGCGGCCGGTGAGCTCGGCCAAGACCTCGGGGGCGATGCCGGCCACCAGCGAGCCGGCGAGCAGGATGAGCCAGCCGGCCCCGAAGAGGCGGCGGGCGCCGAACAGGTCGGACAGACGGCCGCCGAGCAGGAGCAGCCCGCCGAAGGCGACGACGTAGGCGTTGAACACCCACGACAGGTTCTCCTGGGAGAAGCCGAGGTCTTCCTGGATGCGGGGGAGGGCCACGCCGATGATCGACGTGTCCATGATGACGATGAACTGGGCGGTGGCGATCAGGGCCAGGGCGGTCCAGCGCCGGGGGGATGGTGCGGACATGAGTGATCTCCTCGAATATCTATACCGGGGTAGGGTATAGCTCATGCGGCAATATACCTCGGGGGGGTACATGTGCGACGGCTAATCAATACCACAAGGGGGTATATGTCAAGCCCGGTCGGCTTCCGGGTGCCGCCACAGAACCGCCAGAGCGATGAGCGCCGCAGGAATGACCAGCGCGAACCCGATGAGCATCCCGATGCCGAGCCCCATGAGCTCCTGGAGCCGGCCGAGGGCCACGTACAGCGCCCCCGCCACGGCGACCGACACGCCGAGGACCATGCCGGCCGCGCTCGCCGGTGCGTCCGGCGCGAGGTCTTGTGCGATCACGACGTTGATCGGGCTGCTCACGTACAGGAGGGCACCCGCCAGGCGTGGTTAGGCGGCTCGGATGAGGGGTGTTGACCGACTGTCCGTAACAACCGCGAAGCGATGCTTCCTATTGATCATCGTAGAAGCAGGCTTCTACGTCAGTGTGACGACGGAGATCAAGGCGGTAGCCGTCCTGCGCATGCGGTCGCGCAGGTCGGGCGCCTGAGGTCCGCGAGTGAGCAGAAGTTGATGTGCGGCGCCCACCAGTGCGAGGGCGAGTGACTCGGCATCCGCCTCGGCCCTGATGCGGCCATGTTCCTGCTCGGTGCGGAGATAGGCGGCGAAGGCCCGCTCGCTGGCGTCCATCTCCAGCGTGCCGTCGGCAAGCGCCTCGCCCAGATGGCTGATGATGGACGGTCTGGCCATGGCAAGCCCGGCGAGCGCGAGCAGGTTGCCCGCGAACAACGTCTCGATGGCGTCCATGAGGTTGTCGACGATGTTTCCCGTGCCCGCCAGTCCGGGCAGGCGGGCCATTTCGGCGCTCGCCCGGCCGGCGCGATCGAGGAAGAGTGCGGCCAGGAACGCGTCCAGATCTGCGAAGTGTTTGTAGAGAAGGCCGGTGGCGCACCCGGCCTCTTTGGTGATCGCACGTCCGGTCAGGCCTGATGGGCCCTTGCTCAGGAGCACTCGCTCGGCGGCGTCGAAGAGCTGCTGCCGTACGTCCGGGATCGCAACGCCACGCGGTGACATGAGCCCTCAATCTACCTGATCAGCATTTACAGGGAATGAGCATGTGCTCATACTGAATGAGCACATGCTCATTCTCGACTGTGAGGAGCCTTATGGAGACGCGAGAGTTCGTCTGGACCCGCCGGCACGTGGTGTCGCTCGGCCTACTGTGCCTGGCCCAGGTGTTGGACAGCGTGGACGTCACGATCGTCAACGTCGCGCTACCGGCGATCCAGGACGACCTGGGGTTCTCCACCGCCAACCTGTCGTGGGTGATCAACGCGTACATGGTCGTGTTCGGCGGGTTCCTCCTGCTCGGCGGCCGGCTCGGCGATCTTTACGGCCACCGGCGCGTCCTGCTCGCCGGGGTCGCGCTGTTCACCGCGGCTTCGGCCGCGGCCGGGTTCGCGCAGAGCGACTGGGCGCTGGTCGCGGCCCGGGTGGTGCAAGGGCTGGGCGCGGCGCTCATCGCCCCCATGACGCTGGCGCTGATCGCCCTGATCTTCCCCGAAGGGCCACCGCGGAACAGAGCGTTTGCTATCTGGGGCGCCGCGACCGGGGCCGCGAGCACCGTGGGTCTGATCGCGGGCGGGCTGTTCGCCGACGGGCCGGGCTGGCGCTGGATCTTCTTCGTCAACCTACCCATCGGCCTGCTCCTGCTGGTCGCCGGGCGGCTACTGGTCGGCGGGGAGCGGCCCGCCCGCACCTCTCGCGGGTTCGACCTGCTCGGCGCACTGACCTCCACGGCGGGAGTGGGGCTGCTGGCCTACGCCGTCCTGCAGACCGACGCGAACGCCTGGTCCTCGGCGCGCACGCTCACCCTGCTCGCGGTTGCCGCCGTGCTGCTGGCCTACTTCGCCCTGCACGAGACGCGGATCGCCAGGGAGCCACTGGTCCCGATACGGCTCTTCCAGAACCGATCGCTGCTCGGCGCCAACGTGATCCAGGCGCTGAGAGGCGCCGCGATGTTCGCCGTCTTCTACTTCGCCACCCTCTACCTGCAAGGCGTGCTCGGTTACTCCGCCGTGGTGACCGGGCTGGCGTATGTGCCGCTGACGGTGATCCTCATCGCCGCGTCCGTCCTCGGACCACGGTTGGTCCGGCGGTTCGGCATCGGCCTGGTGATCGCCGCAGGGTCGCTGGTCACGGCCGGCGGGCTGCTGATGTTCACCCGCCTCTCGCCCGGCGGCACGCTCATGGCGGACGTCATGCCGCCGCTCCTCGTCGTCGGGCTCGGCCTCGGCGTCATCGTGGTCCCGCTCACCACGGCGGCTCTGACCGGGGTGCCGCCTTCGTCCAGTGGCGTGGCCTCGTCGCTGCTCAACGTCAGCGCCCAGCTCGGTGGGGCGCTGGGGCTGGCGGTCCTGTCCGCTGTCGCGGTCCGCGCCACCGCGTCCGCGCCGGCCGGGTCGGTGGAGGGACTCGTCGCCGGATACCGCCTCGGCTTCGGAGTGGCCGCGGGGCTGATGGCCGTGGTCGTCGTCATCGCGCTCGCCGTCCTGCGCAACAGAAGGGAAGAGTCATGAGCAGCAGAGCCGTCATCATCGGGGCAGGAATCGCCGGGTTGGCCGCCGCGCTGCGGCTGCACCAGATCGGCTGGGAGCCTGTGGTGATCGAGCCTGCCCCGGCCCGCAGGAGCGGCGGATACGTCGTCGCGTTCATCGGCCACGGCTACGACGCCGCCGAGCGCATGGGCATCCTGCCCGCGCTGCGCGAGCGCCACGTCGGCGCCGTGGACATGGTCAACCGGAAACCCGGAGGGCGGCACCGCTTCACCGTCCCGCACCGCACCATGCAGGCCCTGCTCGGGGACCGCGGCCTGACGCTGATGCGCGGCGACATCGAGGAAGCGCTCTATGAGGCAGTGGAGGGCAAGGTGCCGATCCGATTCGGCACCACCCTCACCGCGGTGAAGCAGAATCAGGATGGTGTGCGTGTCGAACTCGGCGACGGCACCGTACTCGAGGCCGAGTTGCTGGTGGGCGCGGACGGGCTGCACTCGAAGGTGCGCGAGCTGGTCTTCGGTCCGGAAGTGCGCTTCCGCCGCGACCTCGGCCATATGGTGGCCGCGACGACACTGGATCACCTGCCGGACGGCGCACGCCAACGCGCCTTCACCACCGTCACCCGCGTCGGCCACATCTTCACGATCGCCAACCTGGGGCCGGGTCGGACGGCGGCCTTCTTCACCTACGGTGCCGCGAACCCCGCCGCCGAACTGGCCAAGGGGCCACGGCGGGCGCTGGCCGACGCCTACCGGGACATCACCTGGGCCGCGCCGGACCTGATCCGGGACATGTCCACCGACAGCGTCTACTTCGACAGTGTCAGCCAGATCGTCGCCGACCGCTGGAGCGACGGCCGGGTGGTGCTCCTCGGCGACGCCGCCTGGTGCGTCACTCTCTTCGCCGGCTACGGATCCTCACTGGCAGTGGGAGGTGCCGAGCTCCTGGGAACGGCGCTGCGCCGCCACCCCGGCGACATCCCGGCCGGCCTGCGCGAATGGGAGGCCGAACTGCGTCTCGAAGCCGAAGAACGGCTGGCCATGGGCCGCCGCAACACCAGAGCCCACGCGCCCGCCAACCGGCTGGACCTGTTGAAGCTGGAGCTGCCCTTGCGTCTGGCCGCCGTGCCGCCGGTCACCCGCTTGCTCCGCAGACACCACCGCCTTCACTAGCGCTCGCACTGCTCGGTACGGCATGGGGCGTGGTGGTAGCCGCCGTGGCCGTGCAGCTCTCGAGCTAGGAGATCGCGAAGCCGCCTACCTGCGCAGGGCCCTGAATTGGGTAGGGGGTACTCATCTCCTTCGGGCTGATTCTGCTTAGCCTCCGGGTAGCCACGAAGGAGGATGGAATGGCCACCCTGCCCCAACCCGTGATCGTAGCCATGGCAGACCGCGCCGTGCGCCTGTACCATGCGCTCTGGCACGCGTCTCGCGATACCTGGGAAAGGCTCACCGAAGCCCAGCGGAAGGTGTACCGCGATCACGACTGGGAGCCGCCGCGTCCGTCGCTGACCGCGAACAGTCAGGTCCAGTTCGACAACGGCTCCGGCGAGGACTTCCTGTTCATGCACCGGGAAATGATTCGCACCGTGAACGAGATCCTCACCGACCTGGCAGATCCGCAGCACCCTCGGGTGGTGGGATGGCCGTCCATACCGGGCGCGGAAGACGCGGAATTCCCCGTTCCGCCGCCGTTCATCGTGCCCGGCAACGACGCGACGACCAGTTCCATACAGCGAGCCAAGAGCGCGGAAACGCTTGCGCGGCTACGTGAAAGGGAAGCCGAGGTCACCGATCCGGCGGTGCTACGGGGAATGCCGCTCGGCCGTCTCGGCGCGTTCATCGAATTCCGCATCCACAACACCCTGCACATGCGCTGGGCGGCCGAGAGGCCCAAATACCGGCCGGGTGGCTCGGCCTTCGACGTCGACACCCAATGGGACGTGCCGAGCTATGACTGGCTGGCCGACACCTACTCGAGCCATGTCAATCCGATCTTCTGGAAGCTGCACGGCTGGGTGGACGCCCGCATCGACGACTGGATGAGGGCCAACGACAAGACTGGGCCGGTTCCCTGGACCTTCGACCCTCCATGGACAGGTCCGGCGACGCCCGGGCACCATCACCACCATGTGGTTGAGCTGGCACGTCGCGCCCGCCCGGGCAACGCCGAGGCCGTCGCCCTCGAGTCACACGTCCGCGCCCTGGAGGACACCATTGGGGCGTTGAAGGACAACGGCATCCCTGAGCCTGTCCCCTTCATCCAGCTGGACTGATCGCATTGGACGCCGCGGACCTGACTGGTGCCTACACGTACCGGAGCTTTTTCAACCTGCCCGACCCGGTGGACGACTTCAACAGGCTCCGGTTCGGGCAGTTGGAGCTGAGACTGTCAGCCGACCACGACGGAACCCTCAGCGGACTCCTGCTCTTTCCCGCGCCACCCGGCACGGAATCCCCGCGCTTGGACATCGCTGGAAAGGTGTCTGCCTCGGACCCGCTGCACTTCCACTTCACCGGCAAAGGCCGCCCAGGCACGGCCATCGCCGACTTCCACTACGAATACGACGGAACCGTCCTGCGAACCTGGGAGGCCGGCATCGGCCAGCGCATGACACTCGCGGGAACAGTCCTGCGGGCAGCAGACCACGGAAGCGGCGCCAGCCTCGCCAGGGCGGGCCAGACGGCCAGCTTCCTCGCGGTCAGACGAGGATCTTGAACTTTCCTGCCGGATCGAGAGCAGCGCTCTCGCAGCGAATCGCCTTTACCGCCTCGCCGTGTGTCGGGTCGCCCAGGCCCCGGCACGGCGAATTCCTTGCGCGACAACGCGACGGGCCGCCCGTCGCGGGTGACGGTACGGCGATGCGGGTCGAGGCGGATGCCGGCGCGCTCCAGCACCGGGGGAGCAGCCGGTCTGGCGCGTCTGCCCAGGGCGTGGATGCGGGCGATGAGCTCGGCGAGATCGAACGGCTTGGTGAGGTAGTCGTCGGCGCCCAGGCCGAGCCCGCTCACCCGCTGACTGACCGCCGTGGCGGCGGTGAGCATCAGGATCCGGGTGTCGGTGGCGGATTCGACCAGCGTCGCGCACACCTGGTCGCCGGAGACGCGAGGCAGGTCCCGGTCCAGGACCACGACGTCGTAGTCGTTGACCGCCAGCCGCTCCAGCGCGGCGTCGCCGTCGTAGGCAACGTCGACCGCCATGGCATGGTTGCGCAGCCCCGCGGCGACCGCGTCGGCCAGCAGTCGCTCGTCTTCCACCACCAGTACACGCACGCCCGCCATCGTCCCGCCGGCCGCGTTAGGAGCCGGTTAGCAAATCCCCTAGCGGGGCCCTAACGCCCGTTTTGCTGGACTTGCGCCGACCGGGAGAAAGGAAACGCATATGGCCGGCATTCCCCTATGGATACGGGTGCCAGGGACCATTGCCCTCGTCCTGATCGGGGTGGTCGTCAGCGCGGTGCTTGCGGGCGCCGCCGGGGTCGGCGGCGGGGCGGGACCGGACAAACACGCACCGGTGCAGCGCCAGAACCAGGAACAGCCTGGTGGCGGTCACCGGTCGCCCGCCGGGGCCCATTGACGGAGTGAGGTCGACCATGCAACCTGCCACCCGATCGTCGCACCAACTGGGCCGCCCGCTGGGCACCGGCCGCGACTGGCGTCGCCGGCTCCTCTTCCACCACGGGCCACTCGCCCTCGCCAGTGCCGTGCTCTTTGTCCTCTTCATGAGCGTCCCGCCCTTCACGGACGGGGGCTTCGCGCTGCTGGACATGGGGTCCTCGTCTCCGCTGCCGGAGATCGCGCCGTACGGTCGGCATGGCGGCGGTGGTGGGGGCCGTACGTTCGAAGCGCAGTTCACCCTCGCCAGCGGCTACACCGCCACCGCGCTCCTCGCGCTCACGCTGCTCATCGGCCCGGCCAACCTCCTGCTCCGCAGGCGGATTCCCGACTCCACCTCCCTGGCCCGCGACGCAGGGATATGGGCGGCCATCACCAGCCTCGTTCACGTGATCATCGGGCTCAAGGCCCACGGCTACGCCGGCGACCTCTTGGCCAGCTCACCCAGCGCGTGCGCCTCCGGCACCGGGATCGGCCGCCCGCAGGGGGTCTGGTCAGGCTGATGCAGGCCGAAGGCGCGGACGAAACGGCCCACGGCATCCTGAAGCTCACGCTCATCCGCCATGGTTCGACCGTACAACCATCTTGTTGCACCGCAACTAGCGATCTTTGGTCTCGCGTTTCTGGACGTTTGTGTCAAGTTTCACGACGCCCGAGGGAGCCGAGCTTGGGCGGCGTAGTCGTCGACGTGCCGGGTGATGGTCTTGAGTGCGGCTCGGAGTTCGGGCGG
>NZ_VCKY01000220.1 GCF_005889735.1 Nonomuraea turkmeniaca | reverse complement strand
GGGTACTTGTTCGTCAGCTCCAGGGCGGTCTCGCCGGGGGCGGGCAGGAAAGCGGCGACGTACACAAGGGCCTTGACCTGGGGGTCGTTCGCGCCGGCGACGCTGATGACCGAGCCACCGTAGGAGTGCCCGACGAGGATCTTGGGTCCGGCGACGTGGTCGAGGACGCTGCGAAGTGCGGCCGCGTCGTTCGCCGGTCCACGCAGCGGGTTGGCCGCGGCGACGACGGGGTAGCCGTCCGCGCGCAGCTCTTCGATCACCGCGTTCCAACTGGAGGCGTCGGCGAAGGCGCCGTGCTCCAACACGATGGTCGGCTTGGCGGGTTTGTCCGCCGCGAGGGCGGGTGTGGCGGCGGAGGCGGCGAGGAGACCGATCGCGACCGCCGACAGGGCGCCCAACATGAGCTCCCGGCTGCGTACACCCTTGTTGCTGACCACGAAATTCCCCTTCCAGGAGGCTTCAGACGAAGGTGGTGAATCTGGCTCCATCACTGTCATCCCGGAAGGACCGCGGCCACATCGGTCACTTGACGGTCAGTCACGAGGAACCGGCCGGGACCGTCGTTCAGCAGCACAACGGCGCTGGTCGGTGGGCTACCCGGCGATGCGTGGTGGCGGTCGTGTGCGCGCCTGCGCCGCGACGTGAGTGACGTGCGCCCGGAGCGGCTCGCGGGTGCTGACCGTCAACTGACTGATGTGCCGGGTGCCGGCTGCGAACGACAGTGAGACCCACCCCAACAGCTGACGACCCGGTACTTCAGCGAGAGGAACGTCATGAAACGCCTTCTGATCATCTTTGCGGCCGGAGTGCCGCTCGCGGCGGCGGCGTGCCTGCCGACCGCGGCTTCGGCCGGCGCCGCGAGCTCCGCCGCCGTCCCGTTCACGTGCTCGTCCATCTCCGTGAACGCCCCGGCAGGCACCGCGGTGGAGTCCGTGACGGCGGTGAGCCGGGAGGGAGGCACCGTGACCATCCCTCCGGTGCCGCCGCTGACCGACGTGGTCGAGATCCCGGACGTGCCGGCCTACTGCGATGTCACGGTCACGCTCACCCACCCAGGAGCCGGCGACCACGCCAAGGTGCGGGTCTGGCTGCCCGAGACGGGCTGGACCGGCCGTTTCCAGGCGGTGGGCGGCAGCGCCTTCGCCGCCGGCGACTACGGCGCGGGCCTGGCCGGCGCGATCAAGAGCGGCTACGCCGCCGCGACCACCGACGCCGGTGTCAGCACGTACGTGGACACCGGCTGGGCCCTGAACAGCGACGGCGAGGTCAACACGGCGCTGCTGAAGAACTTCGCCGAGCGGTCCCAGCACGAGATGGCGGTCGTGGGCAAGCAGGTCGTCAACGAGGTCTACGGCAGGCCCGTCTCCTACTCGTACTGGAACGGCTGCTCGACCGGCGGCCGCCAGGGCTACATGGAGGCCCAGCGCCACCCTGGCGACTTCGACGGCATCCTGGCCACCGCTCCGGCGATCAACTGGGACGAGTTCGAGGTCGCGACCCTGTGGCCGCAGGTGGTGATGAACGAGGAGAACACCTTCCCCTCCCCTTGTGAGTTCAACGCCTTCAACGAGGCGGCCGTCAAGGCCTGCGACCCGCTCGACGGCGCTCCCGACGGGCTGATCGGCGACCCCGCCACGTGCACCTTCGACCCGCGGGAACTCATCGGCAAGAGCGTCGAATGCGACGGCGAGCAGGAGACCATCACCGCGGCCGACGCCTCCGTCGTACGCCGGATCTGGGACGGCCCCCGCACCCCGTCCGGTAAGAGGTTGTGGTCCGGCATCCCGATCGGAGCCGGCTTCGACCTCGCCGGCACCCGCATCGACGCGGACGGCGACCGCGTGGGCGCGCCGTTCCCCATACCGGCCATCTGGGTCTCGACGTTCCTGAAGCGGCAGCCCTCCTACGACCTCTCGACGATCACCTACGCCGAGTTCGCCAAGCTGTTCGAGCAGTCCCGGGCCGAGTACGACGGGATCATCGGCACCGATGATCCCGACCTGTCGGCGTTCCGCAGGTCCGGCGGCAAGCTGCTCACCTGGCACGGCCAGGCCGACCAGCTGATTCCCGCCCAGGGCACCGTGGACTACCGCCGGCGGGTGGAGCTGGCCATGGGCGGTGCGCGCCGGGTCGACGACTTCTACCGGTTGTTCCTGGCGCCGGGCGTCGCCCACTGCGCAGGCGACACGAGCACCGGCCCGAAACCCACCGACGCCCTCGGCGCCCTGACGGCCTGGGTCGAACAGGGCAAGGCCCCGCAGACGCTGAACGCCGCCATCACGGACTCCTCCGGGAAGACGGTGACACGCGAGTTGTGCCGGTACCCGTCCGTCTCCCGCTACACCGGCCACGGTGACCCGGCTGACGCCGGCAGCTACTCCTGCGCCCCGGTGCGGCACTGACAACCGGCCACTCGTCATGAACACGAAGACTCCGTCATCCGGCACGTCATCCCTGCGTGCCTACCCGGACGGATCGGAGGGTCGGCTGACGTTGTCCAACGGGCTGCTCGGCGCCCTGGCCGTGGGCATCTTCTACAACATCCAGGCCGGGCTGCCGGCCTGGCGTGCCCGTCGGCCGCGGACACGGACCGTCTGACGGCGATCGGCCACGAACGCACCGACAGCCTGCCGGATCGCATCCGGCAGGCTGTCTTGGTGTCGCGGGTAGTGGGCCGACCGTCGCGTCAGAGGTGGTCCACGTCGACGACGGCCTGGGCGAAGGCCGTGGGCGCTTCCTGCGGCAGGTTGTGACCGATGCCCTTCAGGGTGTGGTGTTCGTAGGGGCCGGTGAACATGGTGCGGTACGACGAGCCGTCGCCCGGCGGCGCCGTGAAGGGGTCGCGCTCGGCGTCCAGGGTGATGGTCGGCACCGTGATGACCGGCCGTGCGGCGAGCCGCTTCTCCAGACCGTCGTAACGGCGCTCCCCGTCGGCCAGACTCAGCCGCCACCGGTAGTTGTGGATCACGATGGCGGTGTAGTCGGGGTTGTCGAAGGCCGCGGCCGTGCGCTCGAAGGTGGCGTCGTCGAAGTTCCACGTCGGGGAGACGGTGTCCCAGATGAGCCGGGTCAGGTCGTGGCGCTTGTCCTTGTTCTCCATGGCCTTCCGGCCTCGCTCGGTGGCGAAGTAGTACTGGTACCACCACGCGTATTCGGCCTTCGGTGGCAGCGGTTCGAGGTTGGCCTCGAGATTGGTGATGAGGTAGCCGCTCACCGACACCAGGGCCTTGCACCGCTGCGGCCACAGGGCCGCGATGATGTCGGCGGTCCTCGATCCCCAGTCGAAGCCGGCGAGCACAGCCTTGTCGATCTTGAGAGCGTCCATCAGGGCGATGATGTCGAGCGCGATCGCCGACTGCTGGGCGTTGCGGAACGTCTTCGAGGACAGGAACCGCGTCGTGCCGTGACCGCGCAGGTAGGGCACGATCACCCGGTAGCCCTGCGCCGCCAGCAGCGGAGCGACGTCGACGAAACTGTGGATGTCGTACGGCCAGCCGTGCAGGCAGATGACCACGGGCCCGCGGGCCGGCCCCGCCTCGGCGTAACCGATGTCCAGCAACCCGGCCTTGACCTGCTTCAGGGGAGCGAAGGACGTGTGCGCGCCGGGCGTGACCGGCGGCAATGTCGGAGCCGCCCCGCGCGTGGTGGCGGAGGTGGCCGGGAAGGCCGGCAAGCCCGCCAGCGAGGCGACGGTCGCGCCGGTGGCCAAACCCATGGCCTTGCCGAAGGTGCGCCTGTTGATCATGTGGAGTCCTCCGTGTCGCGTCACAGAAATGCGGCATTTCTTACTGTTTCGGGCAGTGGAATCCGACACATCAGTCAGATGACGGTGAGACACGGCGGACGGCAGCCGTGCCGGTCGCGCGTAACCCTCTCCCGGAGCACGGCGTCCTGGCAGGCCGCGCCGGACCAGCGACGCGAGGCGGGCAGGAACATGCAGTCATTCGACTGTTCCTGCCCGGGCACATGTGGACAATCCTTTGATCGGACCTGGTCCTGAGCCTTCCGGAGGATCCGTGAATCCCACTCCCGTCGTCTTCATCCATGGCGCGTGGCTCCACGCGTCGTCGTGGGAGTCATGGAACGAGCGCTTCTCCAGTTTCGGTTTCGCCGTCTCCGCCCCGGGCTGGCCGGGAGAGCCCGCCACGGTGAGCGAGGCCCGCCGGCATCCCGAGACGATTCAGGAGCTGGGGCTCGACGCGCTCACGGATCACTACGCGCGCATCGTCCGTTCCTTCGACACCCCGCCCGTGATCGTCGGCCACTCGGTGGGCGGGCTCATCGCGCAGCACCTCCTCGGCACGAACGCCGGCCGTGCCGCGGTCGCCATCGCCCCCGCCCCGGTCGATCACGCGACCGCCCCGGCTCCCGGGGAGCCGTGGCCGGTGTCGATGGACGCCGGGAAGTTCCGGCGGCTGTTCGCCAACGCGGTCACCGAGCAGGAGTCCGCCGAGTTGTTCGAGCGCCACGCCGTCCCCGGGCCACGCCGGTTGCTGGCCGAGCTGGGACATGGCGGCGCCGTACGGCACCCGCGGGCGGTCGTGAACCACGGCAACACCGGCCGCGGCCCGCTGCTGCTGATCTCGGGGCAGGAGGACCGGCTGGTGCCCGACCACGTCACCCGGGCCGTGTACAAGTTGTACGGCGACTCGACGGCCACCAGCAGCCTCAAGCAGTTCCCTGACCGGGCCCATTCGCTGGTCGTCGACAGCGGCTGGCGGGCGGTCGCCGACCATGTGCTGGTCTGGCTCGCCGAGCGAGGGGTGCGCGCCGCCTCGTCAAGGTGGTGAAGGGAGGTCAGATGTCGCCGCCGTCGCCGACCTTGCCCAGAGCGTCGCGCAGCGCGGCACGCGAGGTGATGCCCAGTTTCGGGAAGACGCGGTAGAGATGGGAGCTGACGGTGCGCGGGGACAGGTGCATGCGTTCGCCGATCTCCTTGTTCGTCAGCCCGCCTGCGGCCAGCTCCGCGATGCGGCGTTCCTGCCAGGTCAGCGCGGTCAGGTACGACAGCGAGGCGCGGGCCGGCGCCCCTGAGGCGCGAACCTCGGCCTGGGCGCGTTCGGCCCAGCCTGTGGCGCCGAGCCGTTCGAAGGACTCGGCGGCGCGGAGCAGGACAGGCCGTGCGGCCTTGGGCCCCTGGGTGTGCCTGAGCCGGACGCCGTGGGCCAGGCGGATGCGCGCCAGCTCGAACGGGAAGCCGGCTCCGGCCGGGTGGGCCTCGGCCCGGGCGTACATGTCCTCGGCCTCCTTCTCGTCGGCGGCCGTCATCGCCAGGGCGCCGTACGTGATGAGGGCCAGCCGGGGGGAGACGCCGGGCAGGCCGGCGTCGGAGGCGGCCTGGGCGTGCCGGCGGGCCTGCTCCAGGCGCCCGGTGTGCACGGCGGCCTCGACCAGGTCGAGCAGCGTGCGTGAGGCCTGGTGGGCGTAGCGTTCGAACGATCCGGGCGGCGTGATGCCGATGGCGTACAGGTAGGCGGCTTCGTAGTCACCCTCGCTCAGAGCTGCCGCCGTGCCGATGGCGTCGGCGATCTGGGTCAGGAATCCCACGCCGCGCGGGCGGGCCCAGGCGTCCAGGACGGCCTGCGACTCCCGGGCGCGTACCACCTGACCGCGCATGGCGGCCAGGAGTCCCAGGTAGGCGTGGGTGTGGTGGGTGAACAACGTGTTTCCGTGGGACGTGGTCAGCTCCAGCGCGCGTTGTCCCGTCCGTTCGGCGTCGTCCCACTCGCCGGTGGCCAGCTGGTCGAGCATGATCAGGTGCAGCATGGTCATGCCGCTGGCCACGGCGCCGGTCTCCACCTCACGTTCGACGGCCCGCTGCAGGTAGGGGCGGTACTGGCTCAGCGTGTCGACGTGGTAGGCGGCGACGGCCAGGCGCGAGACGTCCCACGGTTCCAGCTCCGAGACGCCGGCGAAGGCACGTTCGACGCGCTCGTGCACGCCCGCGCCGTGCCGGACGACGTCGCTCCACGCGTCGCGGTAGATCGCCGAGCGGGTGTCGACTCGGTCCCCCAGAGAATCCATGAGCTGTTCGGCGCGGTCCCACAGCGCGGCGTCGCCGGCGTACTGGCTGATGGCCAGCAGCACGTTCACCAGCCGGGAGAGTATTGC
The DNA here is from genome assembly GCF_005889735.1 of Nonomuraea turkmeniaca. GTDB lineage: Bacteria > Actinomycetota > Actinomycetes > Streptosporangiales > Streptosporangiaceae > Nonomuraea > Nonomuraea turkmeniaca. Next base: position 11,912 of record NZ_VCKY01000220.1, on the reverse strand, counting down.
CGCGGGCTCGCGTGCGCTGTCTTTCCGCAGGCTCTCGATCGCCGCCGCGACGTGGCGATGCGCGGAGCGTACGTCGCCGTCTTCGTACAGGGCCACATAGGCGGAGGTGACGACCGTGGCGGGAGACTCGCTCGCGCCCGGCGGCAGGTCCGAGCGGACGAGCTTCTGGGCCTGGTCCAAGAGCGCGGCGTGTCCGGCGATGAAGGCGGCGTCGCCGAGCCGCCTGGAGCGGTCGGCGGGGGTCTCGCTCAGCTCCGCCGCGCGGGTCAGCCAGGCCACGGCCGCGACCGCGCCGCCGCGCCGGGTGGCCGAGTCGGCCGCGGCCTCCAGCGCGGCTGCCACGCCCTCGTCGGGATCCACGATCGAGGCCGCCAGGTGGCGGGCACGCCGCTCGACGTCGTGGCGATGCACCCCGGCGAGCTCGGCGTGTGCCGCGCGGCGCTGGTTGGGGGTCGCCAGCTGAACGACGGTGGTGCGGATCAGCGGGTGCCGGAAGACGAGCTCGCCGGTGGCGGGGTCGGTGTCCAGGAGGCCGGTAGCGACCGCTTCGTCGGCCTCGCGCATGCGGTAGCGGGCGCCGGGAGCGCGGTTGCCGCCCGGTCCCGCCCCGACGCCGTCGAGGGCGCCGCGCAGCAGTTCCTCGCGTACGGGCCCGGGCAGGCGTTCGATGCGGATGCCGTAGACGTGCTGCAGACGGCGCGACAGCGGGATGTTGCCGAATCCGACGAGTTCCTCGGCCATGCGGCCGCTGCGGCCGCCGTTCACGTGGGCGGGCAGCTCCAAGAGCGCCAAGGGGTTGCCCATGGCGTGCTCCATGACGATGCGCCGGGTCTGCGGGTCGAGCTGCGGATGGCGCAGGTCCAGCAGTTGCTCGGCGGCCTTCTCCGACAGGGCCGCCACCGGGAGCTCGGGAAGCGCGGCCGTGTCGAACCGCGAGCCGACGTCGGACCGTACGGCGATGAGCATTTTCACGGAGCTGCCGGTGAGCCGGCGCCCCACGAATCCGCACACCTCGGCGCTGGAGGCGTCCATCCACTGACCGTCGTCGAGCAACAGCAGCAGCGGTTGCTCCGATGCCGCCAAGGACAGCAGGTCGAGGACGGCGATGCCGAGGGACATGACCGACGGCGCCTTGCCCTCGCGCAGCCCGAAGACGACGTCGAAGACGGCACGGTGGCCTTCGTCGAGCCCGGCCGAATGGGGCAGCAGCGAGTACAGCAGCTGGTGCAGGCCGGCGAAGGGCAGCTCCGCCTCCGCCTCGACCCCGGCGGCGCGAATCACCCGGTGGTTCTCCGGGGCGGCGAGGCCGGCCACGTAGTCGAGCAGGGCGCTCTTGCCGAGCCCGGTCTCGCCTCTGAGGATGAGGGCCTGCCCCCCGGTGGCCGTCATGAACGCGGACAGTTCCCCTTGGACGTCATCCCGGCCCACCATTGTCGAGACGAGCGACTCCACGCTTCCCTCACTCCTTCAGGTATGGCCGATCAGGCCAGAGCCTTGGCCGCGAAGCGCCGACGCGATAACTGCCTCACAAGCGTAGCGCTTACAAATACAAGAGTCTCTTCTTGTGACATGAAGTTGCTTCATGTGCTACGGGACGGAGTATCTTTGAGCAGGTGAGAGCAGACGCGACACGCAACCTGGAACGCGTCCTGAGCACGGGTGCCCGCATGCTCGCCGACGATCCCTCGGCGACCATCGCCGCCATCGCCGCTGCGGCAGGAGTGGACCGCCGCACCGTCTACCGCCGCTTCGCCTCCCGCGAAGACCTCATGGCCGCCGTCTACGGAGCGCGCTACGACGCGGTCGAGGAGGCCATGGAGGCCGCCAGGCTACGCGAGGCCCCGGTCGCGGTCGCGCTGCACCGTTACGTCGAAGGCATCATCGCCGTCAACCGCAAATGGCCCGTGGAAACGAGCCGCATGCTCCGCGAGGTGACGATCGGCGAGCGCCGCCGCCGTCTGATCGACGAGGTCGACGCCTTCCTGCGGCGCGCCACCGACGAGGGCCTGCTGCGCTCCGACCTGCCGCCCGGCTGGGTGGCCACGGTCCTGCCGCCGCTGATGGAACACGCCGCCGAGGACCTGTCCGAGCTGAGCGCCGCACAGGCCGCCGACGTCGTGGTCGACACACTGCTGCGGGGGGTTGGCACCCCGCAGGCGCGCTGACCCTGCGACGGCATGGCAGCCCGATCATCCGCCCTCCGGCCGGTCCGTCACGCGACCGTGGCTGCCACGAAGGCCGTCACGGCACGGGCGAAGGCATCCGGCTCTTCGACGTGACCGAGATGGCCGCTGTTCTCCAACAGGACCAGCTCGGCGCGGGGAATCCCGTCGGCCAGCTCCCCTGCCCAGCGCGGACCGCAGATGACGTCGTGGCGGCCGGCGATGACCAGCGCCGGTACGTCGAACGAGCCGAGCATCGCTCGGTCGTCGATGGCATCCGGGACGAGTTGGTCGTCCAGGCCGGAGATGTAGGTGCCTGCCACCGAGAACAGCGGTGCGTACTCTTCCTGGTGGTTCCAGTAGTCGGCGAGGTAGGCGGGCAGCAGCCCGCGGGCGGCCCGAGTGACCGCCTCGTCGTCCGCGAGCCCGCCCAGCGACTCCCACGCGTCGAGAACGTCCCGCAGCCCGGGCCTGCCCGCGTTGCGCCGCGCGAACGCGTCCATGTTGCGCGCCGACTCGGCGAAGTGCTCGGGGCCGGTCACCGGGGCGCTGTCGTACAGGACGACGCCGGCGAGCCGGTCGGGGCGCGTCAGGGCGTAGTGCTGCGCGACGAAGCCGCCGTGGGAGTGGCCGAGCAGGTGAACGCGGGCCACGCCGAGGTGCCGGATCAGCCCGTCCAGGGCTTGCGCGTAGCGCTCGCGCGTGTAGCCGTGCGGATGCGCCGGCAGCCGGCCGGAGGCGCCCGTCCCGATCGGCTCGACGTACACCATGGTCAGGCGCTCCTCAGCCGCCGGCATCCGCAGGTACTCCCATGACAGCCCCGGGCCGCCCGGGTGGGCCAGACAGACGGGCCCGGTCCCGGCGACGTGGTAGCGCTGGGCGACGCGCCCGACGTTGACCGTGTGCGTGCCCGGCGACAGCGGGGTCGTGACGGTGGTGTCCATGTGTCTCCTTGCAAATGGTGCGATGACCCGGCCACGTTGAGGGTCAAGCTCTCCGTTGGATGCCTGAGAGCAGTTCCAGGACATCGCCGCCGTGGCCGGGCACGCGGCCGGGCGGCAGGCAGGCCGCGCATGCACGGCATGCGAGGTCCGTCAAGCGCTGCGTTCGGGTGCCCAGTTCCGTACGGCAGGGGCGTACCCGGCGGGCTTGTCCCCGACCTTGACGCCCGGACTGACCAGCCAGCTCTGATAGTCCGGCGTGAACATCTGGTAGACCGACCGGGGCGGCACGGCACTGGCCTCGTCGAGCTCGGCGCGCAGCTCGCCCGGCAGCTCGAAGTCAAGGGCCACCATGTTGGCGTCGAGCTGGTCCACGCTGCTCGCCCCCACGATCGCCGAGGCGACACCGGGCTGGGTGGCGACCCAGTTGAGCGCGACCTGGGCCATCGTCACGCCGAGCTTGTCGGCGACGCTCTCGACCGCCGCCAGCAGCCGCCAGTCCCGCTCCGTCCACGAGCGCCCGGGGGAGCCCGCGCCGCTGAGCCGGCCGTCTCCGGCCAAGCCCTGGTCGGCACTCCGGTACTTGCCGGTGAGGAAGCCACCGCCGAGCGGGCTCCATGCGGTGATGCCGAGTCCCAGGCTCTGCCCCATGGCGACGTGCTCGAGTTCGATCGTCCGGTCGATGAGGGAGTAGGGCAGTTGCAGGCTGACCACCGGTACGAGGGAGTGGGCCTCGGCGAGGGTCTGGGCTCGCGCCGCGTACCAACTGGGCACGTCGGACAGGCCCGCGTAGCGGATCTTTCCGGCCCTGGTGAGGTCGTCAAAGGTCCGCATGACCTCCTCGACAGGAGTGATCCGATCCCAGGTGTGCAGCAGGAACAGGTCGATGTAGTCGGTGCGCAGGCGGCGCAGTGACGCCTCGACCGCTCTGATCACGTGCTTGCGGCCGTTGCCCCCCGCGTTCGGATCTCCCGGGTCGACGCTGTTGGTGAACTTGGTGGTGAGCACCACCCTGTCGCGCACCTTGGCTTCCGCGATGAGGTTGCCGAGGATGGTCTCGCTCTCGCCGGCGGTGTAGAAATCCGCGGTGTCGATGAAGTTCCCGCCCGCTTCGAGGTAGCGGCGGAAGATCGGGCGGGCCTCTTCCTCGGTCTTGCCGTACGCGGCGTGGAAACCGCCGGTGCCGAAGTTCATCGTGCCCAGTGCCAGCCGGCTGACGCGCAGTCCGGAACGTCCGAGCAGGTAGTAGTGGTCCAGTGACATGAGGGTGCCATTCCGTTCGCAAGCGAGGTTGGGACGAGCACTCGTCAGCTTGCGTATCCAAAAATGGACTGTCAAGTCCAAAAGGGCGGCCGGCGTTCTGCTGCGGCGGACTTCACCACGGAAGGAGCATCCTGTTGCCCGTATCGAATCTCATGAGGGTGTTGTCGGTGGCCGCGCTCGTGACTTGCTGGCGCGCAGGTGGGCGATGCCCATGTCCAGGGCGGCTTCCAGATGGTCGATCTGGCCGGTGGACATCTGGATCAGTACGCCACCCTGGATGCCGGCGAGCAGGGCGGCCGCCGCGCGGTCGGGGTCCAGGCCCGGGTCGATCTCGCCGGTGCCCTGCATGTGCCGCACGCCGGTGGCGATCTCGGCCTGCCAGCGGTGCATCAGCTCGATGACCACGGCCTGAGCGCCGGGCGTGCGGCTGCCCAGCTGTGACGTGACGGAGTTGAGCGGGCACAGGCGGCCCTGCCGCCGGTAGCGGTCGACGACCTTGTCGCGCCACGACTGCCAGGCGGGCCAGGAGGTGAGGTCGCCGAGCTGGGGCCGCTGGTCCTCCAGCACCCGGTCGGCCTCGAAGCGGGCCACGGCCAGCAGCAGCTCCTCCCGTCCATCGGGGAAGTAGTGGAAGAGCTGGCTCTTGCTCGTCGCCGTCCTGGCCAGCACGTCGTCGAGCGTCATGTCGGCCACGCCGTGCTCGCGGATGTGCGTCGCCGCGCCCTCGAGAATGCGCTGCCGCGTCGCGGCCCCCTTGCGGGTCAGAGCACGCATGACCGCCCTCCAGACTGGACTTGCCAGTCCATACTAGCTGGAGTACACATCAAGCGGGGGGCTCATGGGCGAGCGGCGAACAGAAGCAGCCGCCCCCCGACTGAGAAGGTGCGTCGGGGTGGCTCGGGGCGTCCGCGAAGGTGATCTGCAGGCGTTATCCCGGCGGCTGCTATGGTGAAAAACGCTTGAGATCGGAAGCTAGGAGACCAGACGTGGCAGGTGACGACGACATCTCCGGGTGATACCGGAGGTTGATCGGCCCCGGCAGGCGCACATGACCGCCGCCGATGTGGCCTTGATCGTCGTTCCCCGAATCCCTGTTCCCTTTGCCGGGCGGCTTTGGCGCGCCCGCGTTCTCGTACGAGGTCTCTCGCATGTCCGATGCATTCATCGTCTGCTCCCACCTGTCCTTTTCCTGGCCTGACGACACGCCCGTCTTCAGCGACCTGTCCTTCACCGTGGGCGGCGGCCGCACCGGCCTCGTCGCCCCGAACGGCGCGGGCAAGAGCACGCTGCTCAAGCTGATCGCCGGCGAACAGGCGCCCCGTGGCGGCAGCGTGTCCGTCGACGGCGTGCTCGGCTACCTGCCGCAGAGCCTGCCCCTTGCCGGCGACCTGACCGTGGCCGAGGTCCTCGGCATCGCCCCCGTGATCGCCGCGCTGGACGCCATCGAATCGGGCGACGCCGGCGAGGAGCACTTCACCACGATCGGCAACGACTGGGACATCGAGGAGCGCACCCGTGCCCAGCTCGACCGGCTCGGGCTCGGCGACCTCGCGTTCGACCGCACGCTGGGCACGCTGAGCGGTGGCCAGGTCATCTCGCTCGGCCTGGCCGCGCAGCTCCTCAAGCGGCCCGACGTCCTGCTGCTCGACGAGCCGACGAACAACCTCGACCTCGGCGCGCGCCGCAGGCTCTACGACGTGCTCGGCGACTGGAACGGCTGCCTGCTCGTGGTCAGCCACGACCGGGGCCTGCTCGACCGTATGGACCGCATCGCCGAGCTCGACCGGGGCGAGGTCCGCTTCTACGGCGGCGACTTCACCGCGTACGAGGAAGCCGTGCGCGCCGAGCAGGAGGCCGCCGAACGCAACGTGCGCAGCGCCGAGCAGGAGCTCAAGCGCGAGAAGCGGGAGATGCAGCAGGCCCGCGAGCGCGCCGAGCGCCGGGCCGGAAACGCCGCCCGCAACCTCAAGAACGCCGGCCTGCCGCGGATCTTTGCCGGGAACATGAAGCGGGGCGCCCAGGAGTCCGCCGGGCGGGCGGGCCAGATGCACGCCGCCCGCGTCAGTGACGCCAAGGCCAGGCTCGACGAGGCCGGGCGGGCGCTGCGCGACGATCAGAAGATCGCGCTGGAGCTGCCGGGAACGAACGTGCCCGCCGGGCGCACGGTCTTCCACGGCGAACGCCTGCAGGCCCGCGGCCTGTTCGCCGAGCCGGGCATCGACCTGACCGTCCGCGGGCCCGAGCGCATCGCGCTGACCGGCCCCAACGGCGTGGGCAAATCCACTTTGTTGCGCCTGATCAGCGGCGACCTGGAGCCCGACGGCGGCACGACCAGGCAGGCCGACGGCCGCGTCGCCTACCTCTCACAGCGGCTCGACCTGCTCGACGTCGAGCGCACCGTGGCCGAGAACCTGGCCGCATTCGCCCCCAGCATGCCGGAAGCGGAGCGGATGAACCTGCTCGCCCGCTTCCTGTTCCGCGGCGCCCGTGCCCACCTGCCGGTAGGCGTGCTGTCGGGCGGCGAACGGCTGCGCGCCACCCTGGCTTGCGTGTTGTGCGCCGAGCCGGCGCCCCAACTCCTGCTGCTCGACGAGCCCACCAACAACCTCGACCTGGTCAGCGTGGGGCAGTTGGAGAGCGCGCTCAGCGCGTACGAGGGGGCGTTCGTGGTGGTCAGCCACGACGAACGCTTCCTCGCCGAGATCAAGGTGGAGCGCTGGCTGGAGCTGTCTCGGGGGCGGCTGCTGGAGACCGGGGGGCCCGCCGGTGAGTGACGTGCTGGTCGCCCGCGATCTCGTACGGACGCTGGGCGCGCGGCGCGTGCTCGACGGCGTCTCGCTCACCGCCGCGCCCGGCCACCGGATCGGGCTGATCGGCGAGAACGGTGCGGGCAAGTCCACCCTGCTGCGGCTGCTGGCCGGAGTGGACGAGCCTGACTCCGGTACCGTCGTGCGCCCCGCCGACCTGGGCTTCCTGCATCAGGAGGCGCCGTTCGCCGGCGACGCCACGGTCGCCGACGTGCTCGACGACGCCCTGCGAGAGGCCCGTACGGACCTGGCCGAGCTCGACCGGCTCACCCGGGCGCTCACCGAGGCCCCGGACGACGCCGCTCTGCTCGAAGCGTACGGGGCCCAGCTCGACCAGGCGCAACAGCGCGAGTCCTGGGACGCCGACCGGCGCGCGGAGATCATCTTCGACCGGCTCGGCCTGGGCGGCGTGCCGCACGAGCGCGCGCTTTCGTCGTTGTCGGGCGGGCAGCGCGGGCGGCTCGCCCTGGCGGCGCTCCTGATCAGACGGCCCGCCGCGCTGCTGCTGGACGAGCCCACCAACCACCTGGACGATACGGCCGCAGTGTTCGTGGAGGAGGAGCTCCGCGGCATGACGGGAGTGGTGGTCGTGGCGAGCCACGACCGGGCGTTCCTGGACGCGGTCTGCACGGACCTGGTCGATCTCGATCCCGCGATGGACGGGCCCATCCGGTACGGATGCGGATACAGCGCGTACTTGGCCGAGAAACGCGCCGAGCGGGAGCGCTGGGAGCGGCGCCACGCGGAGGAACAGGAGGAGCTCGGCGAGCTGCGCCGCGCCGTCGCGGTGACGGCGCGGCAGGTGGCCTTGGACGGGCTGCGACGCGACAACGAAAAGATGGGGTACGGGCACCGCGGAGGACGCGTGCAGCACCAGATCTCGCGGCGAGTGCGCAATGCCGCCCGCCGGCTCGCCGAGCTGGAACGCGAGCAGGTCCCCGCGCCGCCATCCCCGCTCCGCTTCCGCCCCCGCACCCTGGTCACCGTCGCCGCCGCTGTCGCGGAGACCACGCGCGCCCCCGCCACCGGTGCGGCGGAGGGCGTCGCCGCCGGCTGCCGCGATCCCCGCGACGAAACCTTGTTGTCACTGCGGGACGTGCGGGTGCCGGGACGGCTCTCGATCGACCGGCTCGACGTGGCGCCGGGGGAGCGGCTGCTGGTCACCGGGCCGAACGGCGCGGGCAAGTCCACGCTCCTGGCGGTGCTGGCCGGACGGCTGGACGCCGAGGGAGAGGTACGGCGACGGCGCGGCCTGACCGTCGGACTGCTGGCCCAGGACACCGTGTTCGAGCGACCGGACCGCACGGTGCGGGAGACGTACGAGCGGGCGCTCGGTCCGGAGCGCGCCGAGTCCGTACCGCTGCGCTCGCTCGGCCTGATCAGCCCGCGTGACGTGGACCTGCGAGTGGGGGAGTTGTCGGTCGGCCAGCGCCGCCGGCTCGCGCTGGCGCTGCTGGTGGCCGATCCACCCGGGGTGCTCCTGCTCGACGAGCCCACCAACCACCTCTCACCCCGCCTCTCCGACGAGCTGGAAGCAGCCCTGGCCACCGACGGGCCCGGCGGGATCGTGATCGCCAGCCACGACCGATGGTTGCGCTCCCGCTGGCAGGGCCGCCGCATCCACCTGCCATGAAGACGACGCGCGGCAGCCATCCGCGGCCAGCGCGCTGGCCATCGCTACGCCGCTCTCCCAGCCGGATAGATGAGAATGAGATCCACGCCTGGACGCGTATACAGGCGCAGCCGGTAGCGGCCAGGACCGCTGCGCGCGAGATTGGGGAAGCGCACCTTGCTCGCCGACAGCGTCTGCATCATCAGGTGCCCCGATTCGCTGACGATGTCCGCCTCGACCACGTCGTCCCAGCCTTTGCGTCGTAGGGGTGGTGGGGCCGAGCGCAGCGCCTTCGCCGTGACGCAGGTCGCCCAGTCCTGGCTGGGTGTGAAGATCAGGGCCAGCTGACCGTTGGTTGCCAGGGTGTCGACCGACCCCGCATTCCAGATCACCTCGGAATCTTCCTCCTGGTCAAGCTGTAGATGGCAGCTGGTGATGGTTGCTGGTGTGTGTCGGCTTTGCCGTACTTCTCCGCGGTAGAGCGCTGGGCGGACGACGGTACGCTCATGATCGTTTTTAGCGCTTCATGTATCACCGGGCCCCGCTCCAGGACGCATACCCGCGTGAATCACTCGGTCGAGCAATTGTCAAAAGCCGAACGTCGGCGGCCCCCGCCAAGCGCGCCAACGCCACAGGGGGGCGGCGCCTCCAACTTCTCCAACGTCATCCCGCCAGTGCCAACCGCGGTCGCGCTAATGGCGGGCTATCGCCGAGCTAGCGAGACCGGGCACGCTATGCGCCATCGGGCGTGGCCCCGGCCGTCGCCTGATCTCGCGCCGCCGGGCTGGACTGTACCGGCGGCTTCCTCCGTGCAATCTGGGAGACATGAATGAAAGAATTCATCGGCAACCTCAGCGATACGCTGCTGGCCATGTTGGTCCCGCGTGAGAACGCCCAAGCTTCAAGCGGCTGCTGGTACAAGAATTCCAGCAGCTGCAAGATCCACACTCCGTGCAGCTGGCCGAAATTCATGGGAAAGCGGCGCTATTACTGCTGCTATCGGCCGGGCGGTACGGATTGTGTCGAGGTGGCTCCCACGATCTGTTGCGACTGAGGCTGGAGGGCCGCACCGGCGGTCCGACTGGGGGCCACTTCACTCAGTCACAACCATGCGGCGGCTACTCGGCAGGGGCCTGCGTCGCCTGACCGTCGTAGGCCGCACCAAGGACCCCCGGTTGAGACCCCTAGTGCACGCCGGGCACGAAGGCCGCGGCAGATCAGCCCCCTCTCGGCCGCTTCGTCTACTCCTGGACCGGCCAGCCGGTGGTGGCCGGGTCAATCGACTCCCGGCGCTGCACGACGGTCTCCCGGGACACCCTGACGCCCTGATCGGCTCGGCACTCGGCTCGGCACTCGGGTCGGTGCGATGGGCCGCAAAGTAGAACGTTCGTGCTGCTCAGAACCCGTCTCGCAGAACGGGGTGGGCTGTGGGAGAGGTTGTGCGACGGCGACCTGGGGCGAACGCGGCGGCGGCCATGCGGCATGCTGGCCTCGCACAACTTCTCATTCATGACAATGGCCACCGTCAACCCGCATGGCACGAGAGGCACAGCACGATGGTGAACCGCGACGGCGAGGCCGCCGCACTCGACGACCCGGTGGGTGAATCACTGTGGTCACCACGTACACCTCGCCCGCCGGCTCGGCCGAGCTACCGCCTACCTGCCGGGAGTCGCGACCTTCTCCGCGGTAACCGCCGGCCCGGGTCCGCAGCAGTGGGCCGACCTCGCCCGGCTGCTGGGACAAGGCGAGTTCGCCGACATGTTCAGCTGCGCGGCCACACCGCCGTCGGACTGGGAGCCGATCTTCGTCCTCGAAGGCCGTCAGATGATCTGGCCCAGCAGCGGCCGGCCCGATCACCCGCATGGCGCGACCGCCACCGGTGTGGTCGAACTGGGCGCGGACAGCGTGCCCGAGATGCTCGACCTCGTCGCGCGGGCCCAGCCGGGGCCGTTCTGGCCGCGCACCCCACGAACTTGGCACCTATCTCGGCGTCCGCGACAACGGCACGCTGGTGGCGATGGCAGGCGAACGACTCCGACCCCCGGGATGGACCGAGATCAGCGCCGTCTGCACCGCTCCCGAGGCACGCGGGCGAGGCCACGCCGCCCGCCTGGTCAATGCGCTCATCGCGCGTATCGCGGCTCGCAACGAACGTCCCTTCCTGCACGTGGCCGAGGCCAACACCGGCGCGATCGCCCTCTACGAGCGGCTCGGCTTCGAAACCCGCAAGCACGTGACCTTCCGGGGCTTCCGCACACCGTGACCGCGTGCGCCGCTGAGGACGCGTGTGCGGCGGTGAGTGGGAGTGTAAGAACAACGGCTCTGGCACGAATGCGGTGGCAACGGTGCGTGGTCTGGGAGAGCAGGATTCGTTGCCGGAGCAGGGCGAAACCAGCTAACGCCCGGAAGGTCAGGGCCGTCAGGTGTGGGCAGGCGGGGATCACGTCTTTATGACCTTCGATACACACCAAGATCACCCTGTCGGCTCTCACTTCGCCCAGGTGATCGGCGCGTAGAAGAGGCCCGTGTTAGCAAGGGCGTAAGCAAGATCCCGAGATTGTTCCGACAAACATTAAGGCCCGCTCCCAGATTCTCCCTGGTAGCGGGCCTTTCCCACGTGCGCGGCCGACAGGAGTCGAACCCGTAACCTTCTGATCCGTAGTCTCGGGCGGGAGGTTTGTGAAGGTCTGTGGAGGCTTGTTTCGCCTGGTCAAGGCGTAAGGCGTACCTCGGCGGACTACAGCGAACTTCGATCGGTTGCTACAGCGGTTGCTCAACCCGACCGACGCGGCGAAACGCTCAATCCGCTGGCTGTACGACGAAGCATGCAGGAAGGCCGGCCGGAAGTTGAAGCAGTTGGGCCACGGTGACCGGTTCGCCACCGCATGCCCCGGGCCGAAGCTGCAGGCGTGGGTGGATGCCGGGATGCCCGTGTCACCTGACTCAAAGCCGACCTCAAAGCCTGCCACCTCGTGGACGGAGGACATCATGAAGGATCTGCCCGTGCTCGAGGTCGGGGACGACTGCTACGACGTGAAGACCTTGAGGGCGAACCTCTTCGCCCGCGGCGGCCTGAACGAGAAGGTGTACGGCGGCGCCGTAGGGCTGCGGTCCTGGCTGGAGT